>NZ_JADOUF010000001.1:8337080-8676660 GCF_015751905.1 Longispora fulva | reverse complement strand
GGCGGCGTCCTACTCTCCCACCCCGTCCCCAGGGCAGTACCATCGGCGCTGAAGGGCTTAGCTTCCGGGTTCGGAATGTTACCGGGCGTTTCCCCTTCGCTATGACCGCCGTAACTCTCTCAGAACAACAGCACCCGCACTGAACTCACACACTTTCGTGTGGGTTTGGTGGGTGTTGTTTTCTGTGAACCGTATAGTGGACGCGACATTACTGTGGTGAATGGTGGTGAAGTCCTCGGCCTATTAGTACCAGTCAACTGAACCCGTTACCGGGCTTACATTTCTGGCCTATCAACCCAGTCGTCTAGCTGGGGGCCTTAACCCTCTAGGGGTGGGATACCTCATCTTGAAGCAGGCTTCCCGCTTAGATGCTTTCAGCGGTTATCCCTTCCGAACGTAGCTAACCAGCCGTGCTCCTGGCGGAACAACTGGCACACCAGAGGTTCGTCCGTCCCGGTCCTCTCGTACTAGGGACAGCCCTTCTCAAGTATCCTACGCGCACGGCGGATAGGGACCGAACTGTCTCACGACGTTCTAAACCCAGCTCGCGTACCGCTTTAATGGGCGAACAGCCCAACCCTTGGGACCTACTCCAGCCCCAGGATGCGACGAGCCGACATCGAGGTGCCAAACCATCCCGTCGATATGGACTCTTGGGGAAGATCAGCCTGTTATCCCCGGGGTACCTTTTATCCGATGAGCGACACCGCTTCCACATGCGAGTGCCGGATCACTAGTCCCGACTTTCGTCCCTGCTCGACCTGTCAGTCTCACAGTCAAGCTCCCTTGTGCACTTGCACTCAACACCTGATTGCCAACCAGGCTGAGGGAACCTTTGGGCGCCTCCGTTACATTTTGGGAGGCAACCGCCCCAGTTAAACTACCCACCAGACACTGTCCCTGAACCGGATCACGGTCCGAGGTTAGATACCCAAATCAACCAGAGTGGTATTTCAACGTTGACTCCACGAACACTGGCGTGCCCGCTTCACAGTCTCCCACCTATCCTACACAAGTTAATTCAAATACCAATGTCAAGCTATAGTGAAGGTCCCGGGGTCTTTCCGTCCTGCCGCGCGTAACGAGCATCTTTACTCGTACTGCAATTTCGCCGGGCCTGTGGTTGAGACAGTGGGGAAGTCGTTACGCCATTCGTGCAGGTCGGAACTTACCCGACAAGGAATTTCGCTACCTTAGGATGGTTATAGTTACCACCGCCGTTTACTGGCGCTTAAGTTCTCAGCTTCACCCCGAAGGATTAACCGGTCCCCTTAACGTTCCAGCACCGGGCAGGCGTCAGTCCGTATACATCGTCTTACGACTTCGCACGGACCTGTGTTTTTAGTAAACAGTCGCTTCCCCCTGGTCTCTGCGGCCATACAACGCTCCCCCAGCAAGTGGGATCACGTCTCCGGCCCCCCTTCTCCCGAAGTTACGGGGGTAATTTGCCGAGTTCCTTAACCACAGTTCACCCGATCGCCTTGGTATTCTCTACCTGACCACCTGTGTCGGTTTGGGGTACGGGCCGCTCGAAACTCGCTAGAGGCTTTTCTCGGCAGCATAGGATCATCCACTTCACCATAATCGGCTCGGCATCACCTCTCAGGCTGTATGAGACACGGATTTGCCTATGTCTCGCCCTACAGGCTTACCCCGGGACAACCACCGCCCGGGCTGGACTACCTTCCTGCGTCACCCCATCGCTCACCTACTACCCCCCAAGTTCCCAGCCCCATCAACCTCACCCCGAAGGGATCCGTCTCAGGAGGTGGTTAGTACAGGAAGGTTCAGCGTTTGCGCTTCTTCGCGGGTACGGGAATATCAACCCGTTGTCCATCGACTACGCCTCTCGGCCTCGCCTTAGGTCCCGACTTACCCAGGGCAGATTAGCTTGACCCTGGAACCCTTGGTCATCCGGCGGCAGGGTTTCTCACCCTGCATTCGCTACTCATGCCTGCATTCTCACTCGTGTGGCGTCCACAACTGGTTCACACCGCTGCTTCACTCGCCACACGACGCTCCCCTACCCACCCACACACCTGGACCCTTACGGGCCGGGCTATTGTGTGAGTGCCACAGCTTCGGCGGTGTGCTTGAGCCCCGCTACATTGTCGGCGCGGAACCACTTGACCAGTGAGCTATTACGCACTCTTTAAAGGGTGGCTGCTTCTAAGCCAACCTCCTGGTTGTCTATGCGATCCCACATCCTTTTCCACTTAGCACACGCTTAGGGGCCTTAGCTGGTGATCTGGGCTGTTTCCCTCTCGACTACGGAGCTTATCCCCCGCAGTCTCACTGCCACGCTCTCACTTACCGGCATTCGGAGTTTGGCTAACTTCAGTAAGCTTGTGGGCCCCCTAGGCTATCCAGTGCTCTACCTCCGGCAAGAAACACGTGACGCTGCACCTATATGCATTTCGGGGAGAACCAGCTATCACGGAGTTTGATTGGCCTTTCACCCCTAACCACAGGTCATCCCCCAATTTTTCAACATTGGTGGGTTCGGTCCTCCACGCGGTCTTACCCGCGCTTCAACCTGCCCATGGCTAGATCACTCCGCTTCGGGTCTAGGACACGCCACTGAGTCGCCCTATTCAGACTCGCTTTCGCTACGGCTACCCCACACGGGTTAACCTCGCGACGTATCGCTAACTCGCAGGCTCATTCTTCAAAAGGCACGCCGTCACCTCCCGCACAAGGCGGTCAGCTCCGACGGATTGTAGGCACACGGTTTCAGGTACTATTTCACTCCCCTCCCGGGGTACTTTTCACCTTTCCCTCACGGTACTAGTCCGCTATCGGTCACCAGGGAGTATTTAGGGTTACCAGGTGGTCCTGGCAGATTCACTGCAGATTTCAGGGGTCCGCAGCTACTCGGGATACCACTCCAGAAAGACTGTGCGCTTTCACCTACCGGACTCTCACCGTCTACGGTCGACTTTTCCAAGCCATTCGACTAACACACAATTTTTTGACTTCCCGATCCTTCGGCAGAAGAATCCAAGTGGTCCCACTACCCCGATGACGCAACGCCTGCCGGCTATCACACGCCACTCGGTTTACCCTCATCCGCTTTCGCTCGCCACTACTCACGGAATCACATGTTGTTTTCTCTTCCTGCGGGTACTGAGATGTTTCACTTCCCCGCGTTCCCTCCACACGCCCTATGTGTTCAGACGTGGGTAACCAGACATGACTCTGGCTGGGTTCCCCCATTCGGAAATCCTGGGATCAACGCTAGGTTGGCAACTCCCCCAGGCTTATCGCAGCCTCCAACGTCCTTCATCGGCTCCTGGTGCCAAGGCATCCACCGTGTGCCCTTATCAACTTGACCACAACATTGACCAAAGTAAATAAGATGCTCGCGTCCACTATACAGTTCTCAAAAAACAACCAACCCCACACCACCACCCACAACACCAACACCGAACCCACCATCACTGGCATCGTCGACCGGTATGTCGCAGAAGGCGCGGACTGTGTCCTCGCATGAAAGACATCCCCAGCAGTCTGCGGACCCCAGATGCTTGCATCTGCTGTCCGCAGGACCATGGTTTGTTCTTTCAGGACTCAACAGGGTGTCTTACAACTCCAACCGCACCACTCTTCCGTTCCCACCAGCGAGCTGGCTGTACTAGGGGTTGTGGCCGTTGTCGGAGTTGAACTAGTTAGTGTCTCCACCATTAAGCACACCCCCACCAGGACACTCGCCCAGTGCGGGGTCTTTGACCGCTTTCGCGGTAAAGAGGCTCCTTAGAAAGGAGGTGATCCAGCCGCACCTTCCGGTACGGCTACCTTGTTACGACTTCGTCCCAATCGCCAGCCCCACCTTCGACGGCTCCCTCCCTTACGGGTTGGGCCACCGGCTTCGGGTGTTGCCGACTTTCGTGACGTGACGGGCGGTGTGTACAAGGCCCGGGAACGTATTCACCGCAGCGTTGCTGATCTGCGATTACTAGCGACTCCGACTTCACGGGGTCGAGTTGCAGACCCCGATCCGAACTGAGACCGGCTTTTTGGGATTCGCTCCACCTCACGGTATCGCAGCCCATTGTACCGGCCATTGTAGCATGCGTGAAGCCCTGGACATAAGGGGCATGATGACTTGACGTCATCCCCACCTTCCTCCGAGTTGACCCCGGCAGTCTCCCATGAGTCCCCACCATAACGTGCTGGCAACATGGAACGAGGGTTGCGCTCGTTGCGGGACTTAACCCAACATCTCACGACACGAGCTGACGACAGCCATGCACCACCTGTGAACGCCCCCGAAGGACACTCTATCTCTAGAGTTTTAGCGCACATGTCAAACCCAGGTAAGGTTCTTCGCGTTGCATCGAATTAATCCGCATGCTCCGCCGCTTGTGCGGGCCCCCGTCAATTCCTTTGAGTTTTAGCCTTGCGGCCGTACTCCCCAGGCGGGGTGCTTAATGCGTTAGCTGCGGCACGGAGACCTGGAGAGGTCCCCACACCTAGCACCCACCGTTTACAGCGTGGACTACCAGGGTATCTAATCCTGTTCGCTCCCCACGCTTTCGCTCCTCAGCGTCAGTATCGGCCCAGAGACCCGCCTTCGCCACCGGTGTTCCTCCTGATATCTGCGCATTTCACCGCTACACCAGGAATTCCAGTCTCCCCTACCGAACTCTAGCCCGCCCGTATCGGTTGCAAGCTCCAGGTTAAGCCTAGAGTTTTCACAACCGACGCGACGAGCCGCCTACGAGCTCTTTACGCCCAATAAATCCGGACAACGCTCGCACCCTACGTCTTACCGCGGCTGCTGGCACGTAGTTGGCCGGTGCTTCTTCTGCAGGTACCGTCACTTGCGCTTCGTCCCTGCTGAAAGAGGTTTACAACCCGAAGGCCGTCATCCCTCACGCGGCGTCGCTGCGTCAGGCTTCCGCCCATTGCGCAATATTCCCCACTGCTGCCTCCCGTAGGAGTCTGGGCCGTGTCTCAGTCCCAGTGTGGCCGGTCGCCCTCTCAGGCCGGCTACCCGTCGTCGCCTTGGTAGGCCATCACCCCACCAACAAGCTGATAGGCCGCGAGCCCATCCCTGGCCGAAAAACTTTCCACACAGATCCCATGCGAGACTGTGTCGTATCCGGTATTAGCCACCGTTTCCGATGGTTATCCCGAAGCCAAGGGCAGGTTGCTCACGTGTTACTCACCCGTTCGCCGCTCGAGTACCCCGAAGGGCCTTTCCGCTCGACTTGCATGTGTTAAGCACGCCGCCAGCGTTCGTCCTGAGCCAGGATCAAACTCTCCAATAAGGTTTGTTTGCACCCCGGCAAAGAACAATAGCTGGCAAAGATATTACTTTGCCGCTGTTGTCCATTACCAAAGGAATCCACATCTCCAGCCGAAGCTGGGACGGGGTAAATCATAATTGGCACTAACTTTCCGACACCCTGTTGAGTTCTCAAAGAACAAACACACACCATCTGATCACTCTTTCGAGTGGATCTTCCGGGGTTCTTTCCAACCTACCAGATCGGTTTCGCGGATCTTCACCGGGGCTTCACCCGGCGGCCGCACCGCTCTGTCTCGCCGTACTCTACCCGGTCGGTTTCAGCGGCTCGCACCGCCCCCCACCAAGTTGCCCGGTCCCGCTGCGCCCCGGTGTAGTTCTTCCGGTTTGCCCCGTTCCTCGCTGGCAGAGAGAAATTTACGCGAGCGTTCACCCCTGGGTCAAATCGGGGGCCACGAAGGCCCCTGACCAGGGAAAAGGGCCCGAGACGACGCCTCGGGCCCCTCGTACCCGTCAGACGAACTCGACTCCGGCGATCGTCTTCTTGCCGCGCCGCAGGACCAGGAACCGCCCGTGCAGCCGGCGATCGCCCGGAACGGGCGCGTCGGCGTCGACCACCCGCTCGTTGTTGATGTACGCGCCACCCTCGGCCACCGCCCGTCGGGCCTCCCCCAGCCCAGCGGTGAGCCCGGCCTCCTTGAAGAGGGCGGCCACGGACAACTGCGGGTCCTGGACCTGCACCAACCCGGCCTCGGACAGCGCAGCCCGCAGAGTGCTCGGAGCCAGCTCCTCGAGCGCGCCGCGGCCGAAGAGCGCCTGGCTCGCGGCGATGGCCTGCTCGGTCTCCGTCTTGCCGTGCACGAGGGTGGTCACCTCGCCGGCGAGCCGCTTCTGGGCGGCCCGGGCGAACGGCTTCTCCGCGGTCTCAGTCTCCAGCTCGGTGATCTCCTCGCGGTCCAGGAACGAGAAGATCTTCAGCAAGTTGATCACGTCGGCGTCACCGGCGTTGATCCAGAACTGGTAGAAAGCGTACGGCGACATCAGCTCCGGGTCGAGCCAGATGGTGCCGCCCTCGGTCTTGCCGTACTTGGTGCCGTCGGCCTTGGTGACCAACGGGGTCGCCAGCAGGTGCACGGACTCCCCCGTGACCCGGCGGACCAGGTCGGTGCCGGCGGTCAGGTTGCCCCACTGGTCGCTGCCCCCGGTCTGAAGGCGGCAGCCGTACCGCTTGAAGAGTTCGAGGTAGTCCATCCCCTGCAGGATCTGGTAGCTGAACTCCGTGAAGCTGATGCCCTCCTCGGACTTCAGCCGGGTGGCCACCGCGTCCTTGGTGATCATCTTGTTGACCCGGAAGTGCTTGCCGATGTCGCGGAGGAAGTCCAGCGTCGACAGGCCCTCCGTCCAGTCGAGGTTGTTGACCATCGTCGCGCCGTACGCGCCGTCGAAGTCCAGGAACGGCTCGATCTGGGCCCGGATCCGCCCGACCCACTCGTGCACGGTCTCCTTGGAGTTCAGCGTGCGCTCGGCGGACTCCTTCGGGTCACCGATCAGGCCGGTCGAGCCGCCGACCAGGGCGAGCGGCTTGTTGCCGGCCAGCTGGAGCCTGCGCAGGACAAGGATCTGGACCAGGTTGCCCATGTGCAGGCTGGGCGCCGTCGGGTCGAACCCGCAGTAATAGGTCATCGGCCCCTTCGCGAGCTCGGAGCGCAGGGCGTCCGGGTCGGTCGACTGATGGATGAGGCCACGCCACTGGAGTTCGTCGAGAACACTGGTCATGCGAGTGATTGTCCCCTACGGGGCACTCGGTTTTCCGCCCCGCCTCCCCGGGGCCGATGTCGGGGTCCGCGTCCCTCCCAGGTACCACTCCGGCGTCGTCCCGTGGTCCGATTCGGGCACGGCCCGTCTTCGGCAGACTCAACGGTGAAATGCCGCAGAGTTGCCGAAGGAGTGGAAAATGAGACTTCGAAGAGCAGTTTCCGTGGTACTGGCGGTGGCCGTCGTCCTGGCCGTCCCGGTCGCGGCCAGCGCCGCCGACGCCCGACCGGGCCGGTTGCAGCCGGCCCTCGACGCCGTGGTGGCCGCCGGCGCGCCGGGCGCGGTGCTGGAGTACCGGGAGAGCGGCCGGGTCGAACGCGACGTCAGCGGGGTCGCCGAGCTGGGGCGGAACCGGCCGGTGCCGAGGGACGGCCGGTTCCGGGTCGGCAGCGTGACGAAGACGTTCACGTCGACCGTGGCGTTGCAGCTGGTCGGCGAGGGCAGGCTGCGGCTGGACGACACGGTGGAGCGGTGGCTGCCGGGGCGGGTGCCGAACGGCGGCGGGATCACGGTGCGCCAGCTGCTCAACCACACCAGCGGGATCTTCAACTACACCGACGTGCTGTTCACCACCCCCGAGGAGCTGGTGGCCGACCGGTACAAGCGGTGGACGCCCGATCAGCTCGTGGACCTCGCCGTGGCGCAGCCGCCGAACTTCCCGCCGGGGACGTCGTGGGCGTACTCGAACACCAACTACGTGCTCGCCGGGATGGTCATCGAGAAGGTGACCGGGCGGTCGTGGGGGTCGGAGGTGCAGCGCCGGATCATCGGGCCGGCCGGGCTGCACGACACCTCAGTGCCCGGGAACAGCCCGTTCGTCACGGGGCCGCACGCGCACGGGTACGTCGAGGTCGGCGGGCAGGCCGTGGACATCACGACGTGGAACCCGTCGGCGGCGTACTCGGCCGGGGAGATCCTCTCGACGACCGAGGACCTCAACACGTTCTACCGGGCGGTGCTGTCCGGGAAGCTGCTGAAGCCGGCGCAGCTCGCCGAGATGAAGACGACCGTGCCCGGCGGCCTGGCGTACGGGCTGGGGATCTACCAGCAGCCGCTGCCGTGCGGGATCACCCTGTGGGGGCACACCGGCGGGATCCCGGGCTACGGCACGTACTCGTTCCAGACGGAGGACGGGTCCAAGCGCCTGACGCTGTCGGAGACCGTCTACAAGGGCGGCACCTCGACCGCCGTGATCAACCTGTTCGTGGCGGCGTTCTGCCCGGCGGGCACGACCGGCGGCGCGAGCCTGCGGTCCCTCTAGGGCCAGGCGCGGGGCCCGCCTCCTGACGGGGGCGGGCCCTTCCGTGAGGGACGGCTCAGGCCATGACCGGGAGCCCCGCGAGGAAGGCGGCGACGACGGTGTCCAGGCCGGCCTGGGCGGTGTCGGCGAAGACGATGCCGCCGTCGGGCCCGGCGCCGAGCAGGGTGTCGAGCAGGAAATAGCCGGGTACGACGTGCGCCGCGCCCATCGACGTCAGCACCGGGCGCAGCGCGTAGTCGATGGCCAGCACGTGCGCGACGGTCCCGCCCGTCGCGAGGGGCAGCACCGTCTTGCCCGCGAGCGCGTACTGCGGGAGCAGGTCCAGGAGCGCCTTGAGCACCCCGCTGTAGGCGGCCTTGTACACCGGGGTGGCGATGATGATCCCGTCGGCGGCCGCGATCGCCTCCGCGACGGCCGCGACGGCGGGGTGCTGCGCGTCGGCGCCGATCAGGGCCTCGGCGGGCAGGTCGCGCACGCCGATCGTGGTGACCTCGTGCTCGCCGGCCGCGGTGAGCCGGGCTGCGAGGTGGTCGAGGACCCGGGCGGTGCGGGAGGTGGGGGACGGTGAACCGGAGATGGCGAGGATGCCGGGCATGACGGAGCTCCAGGGTGGCGGGGGCGGCGCGGGGGTGGACTAGGCGTTCGTCGACCCCGGACAGGCGCTGCTGCACACGCGGAGGAAGTCGACGACTCTGCGTCGTACGAGCACTCGACTCCGGTTCATGGGTGGAACGTAGCGGCCAGGCAGGGGGCTGTCCAGGGTCTGGTGCCCGCCATCACATCGTTAACCTATTAAAGTAGTAGGAATTAGCGGGAGTCCTTGATCTGACTTGAGTTCCGTCCTTCGGAGGTGGAAGGCTGAATCCATGGTGTTCCGGGTTCAGGACTTCATCCACCCCCTCGACCGAATCGCCAGAGACAATCTCGAACAGGTTCCCGGCCTGCGCAAACTCACCGATTTCTACCTCAGGAACTTTGACGAGCGCCGGACCCGGCAGGAACAGATGTCCACCATGGTCCGGCTCGGCCCCCGCCAGCTCGGGTCGATTTACCGGCTGCTCGCGCCGATCTGCGAGGCCTACGGCATCGAGGAACCCGAACTCTTCCTGGCCCACGGCCCGCTAAACGCGTACACCACCGGGCGGACTCGGACCTCGATTGTCATCTACAGCGACCTCATCGAGCGGATGCCTCCCGAGGAGATCCAGGCCGTCCTCGCCCACGAGTGCGCGCACATCCTGTGCGACCACGTGCTCTACCGGTCGATGGCCGCGCAACTCGTGAATCTGGGCAATGCCAGCAAAATCGTGGCGATCACGGTCATGGCTGTTCAGGCGAAACTCATGGACTGGTACCGCAAGAGCGAACTGAGCGCCGACCGGGCGGCAATCGCCTTCATCGGCGACGTCGACGTGTGGCTACGGGTCCTGATGCGGTTCGCCGGGGGCGTCCTACCGGTGCACGACGGCGAGTACAGCATCCTGGACTTCTCCGCCCAGGCCGCCGACTACGAGGCGCTGATGGACTCGCGGTGGGAGCGCGCCCTGGCCTGGACGGGCAACGGGGGGATGGTCACCCATCCCTACCCAGCGGTGCGTGCCCGCGAGGCACAGCTCTGGATGTCCGGCTCCGGATTTGCCGCGTTGGCCGCCGCCGGCCGGGCGGTCCGGGAGCTCCGACGGTGCGGACGGTGCGGACGGCCGATGCCGGCCGACGCGCAGTTCTGTGCGGCCTGCGGGATCCGGGCCATCGAAGACTGAGTTCCGCGGCCGACAAGGAGTGTGCGATGGGCACGTTTCGCAGCGAACGGACCTACTGGGGTGAGGTGCCCGGGCTGGACGGCGTCGCGGCCGACCTCGCCCATCACTTCCGGGACAAGAAGTTCGACGTGGTGCTGGAGGACTCGATCGCCGGCGGCTGGGACATCAGCATCTCCCGGGGCAGGTCGATCCGGGCGATCCTGGGACTCAAACTCGCGCTCAAGGTGTTGCTGACCCCCGACGACGACACACTCGTCGTCACGGCGGGCATCGGGCTGTTCGGCAGGCAGATGGCCCCTGCGGCGCTCAGCGTCGCCGGGATCCGGATCGCGCTGCTTGCTGCCGGTGCGACCGCAGCGAGCCTGGTGGCCCTGCCGTTGATCGCGACCCAGGCCTGGGGACTGATCCGCGCGGCAAAGCTCGACAACGAGGCCATGGCCGTGGTGCACGAGAGCATCAGCCGGATCGCCCCCGAAGTCGCGCTCCGGACCGGGCCACCGATCACGGCCACCGTCTCGACCCCGGTGGTCGAGGCCCTCGCGGAGACCCGGTTCTGCACGGCATGCGGCGCGACGACCGACGTCACCGCCCGCTTCTGCGGCAGCTGCGGAACCGCTCAGTCCTGAGCACGTTCCTCGAGGTGGCGCGCCGTGGCCTCGAAGGCCAGATGGACCGCGCCGACCAGGGTCTCCGTCGCCGCGCACAGAGGCACAGGGTCGGCTCCACGAGCATTCGCGCGCAGCGCCGCCGCCGGGGCCGACAACGCGCGCCGGGCCACCACCGCCAACGGGTCGTGCGCGTCCAACGTGGCCCCTACGGCTTCCAGGGCCGCACACCCTTCGGGAATGACCCCGCCCACAGCGGCGGCCCGCAGCACGGCCGGTAGCCGCCGGAGCCGGTTCCACCGCCGGAGATCCGCATAACTGGGACTGGCGGGCGCCTCCCCGATCCGCAGACCCGGTGCCACGCAGCCGAGCCGGCCGATCCGCGCCTTCGCCTCGGCCCGGGCCTCAGCGTCCCGGGCCTCGGCGAGCGCGCCGGCGGCTGCGGACAACGCCCACCCGATCCGGTCGGCGTCCCCGGCCGGCTCCTTGATGATCAGGCCGGGCCCGTCCACACGGCATTCCGCCGCCCGGCCGGCCAGCACCGTGCCCGCCATGCCCACGACCGGTTGGGCACCGACGAGGGCCCCGAGGTCGGCGCGGAGCGCCACGTCCTCGCCCAGCTGCGCGACGATCAGCCCCGACTCACCTGCCTCCCGCCGGGCGAGCAGTTGGGTGGCCTCGACCCGGAGCCCGCCCAGCACGGTGAGAGCGATCCGCTCGGCCAGGATGACCAGCGGCGCGCCTCCCGCATGGCGACGCAGGCTGCCGATCATCTGATCCTTCAACCGACCCGCGACCATCGCGATGACGGGGTTCGCCAGTGGGACCCGCACCGGCTTCTCCGGCCAGACGATCCTTGCGGGTACAAGAAGTGGACCGGGTAGCACCACCGCGTACCCCTCGGGGCCGACCTCGTGCAGTACGAGGCTCTGCGGGATGCCGAGCCGGGCAAGTTCCCGGATCTCCGGGGCGAGGGCTGGGTCACCGGTCAGCCCCACCGCCAGGTCTGCGAGGTCGTCCGCGAGGGCGGGTCGGCTGTTCGCGAGCAGCGCGGCGGTGACGGTGCCGGCGAATACCCGCAGGCCTGTCGCGAGGGTGGACGGCAGCGCGGTGAGCGACCGGGCGCCGTCCATCAGGCTGGCCGCGATCAGGGCCGACGTGCCCGCGCCGTCGCTCAGCTCCGTTCTGCACCGGTGCAGAAGGTCACGGATCCGCCGGACGCCCCGTTCCTGTGCTGGGGTCGGCAGGTGGGTCAACGCGGCGACGTCGAGCGCGTCCATGGGGAACTGCTCCGCGCCGTGGGCGTCGACGAGCTGGACGGGGCGGCCGTGCGGACCGAGGGTGCGTCCGATCCGCTCGGCGACGAACACCGCGCCGGAGGCCTCGTCGTCGCTGGCGGGCCGCCGGGCCGCCTCGATGGGTGCGAGTGTCGGGTGCCCGGCCGGATCGGTGGGCGCGGTCGCTTCGGTGGGCGCTCCGCGCCAGCTGCGGTTGCGGACGATGGCGAGGTCGGTGCCGACGCCACCGGCACTCTGCTGCGGGGCGGGGAACCTGGCCGCGCGCAGCCGGACCGTCAGCGCCCGGAAGACGTCGGAGAACCGCAGGTGCTCCCCGGAATCGGTGAGTCCGGCCTCCAGACAACCGAGGAGCTGACCGGTGAAGGCCGTGTACGTCGCCCCGGGTGGCGCGAAGGAGACCGAGTCCCGAGGCGAGGACGTGAGGACATAGGTGCTGCGCGGCATCCGCCCGATCTGGGCCTGAAGATGGGAGCCCGGATCCGCCATGGTGTGCGCCAGACCGCTGTAGCAGCAGTCCAGCATCACGACCTCGTTGCGCGACCCCTCCTCGCGCAGCAGGTCGCTGATCTGGCCGTAGCGGACGCCCTGGTACCTGCGCCGCGCGTACATGGTCCGGGGCAGGGTGAGGACCAGGTCGTCCTCGATCCCGCTGCCGTGACCCGTGTAGTAGAACACCACGGTGTCGGCGGCCCGGGTCTTGGCCTCGTAGACTGCGTCCAAGACGAGCTCCGCGCTGCCGGGGTTGACCAGCTCGACGCAGTGCCCGGCCGGCAGCCCCCAGTAGTCGGGGTCGGCCAAGAGCTGGCCCAGCCGGCGCACGTTGGCCTCGGCCGCCGGCAGCGCCGGGTAGTTCTCCCCGTCCTGGTAGGTGCTCACCCCGACCAGCACGGCACGGGACTTGGCCGGATCGGGCCGGAACGGTTCCACAGCTACCGGGGCCCGTCCGTGGGGAAGGCCGCCTCCAACAGGGCGAGTACGTCGTGCGGGTGCCGGGCGGAGGACACGTCGACCTCGACGGTCGTGCTCCCAGTGCTGATCTTCACCCGGATCGTTGACCTGCGCGACCGCAACCAGGTGCAGATGGCTTGGATGAGGGCGACTCCCGCGCCGCCCGAGCCGACGGCGATCAGCAGCGCGTCGGCGGCCAGGCCCATCGCGCCCGCCTGCCCGGGGGCTGTTCGTCGGGCGAGGTCCACGTCCTCGTGGTCGGCGGCGACGAGCGCCGTGTACAACGACTCCAGCTCGCGCCCGGTGCCCCCCGGGTCGCCGATCTCCACCAACAGATCCACGGAGGTCATTCTTCTGGACTCTGGTGGCGGCAACTACGGACTGTCGCGCATTAGTCACCCTGCCGCCCCGGCCGGGGGCGGTAGTCGCTCACGCTCGGGGCGTCGGTGAGCCAATAGCGCCAGGGGAAGTCCTCGTCGACCACACCTACCCGGGGACCCGTAGCGACCAGTCCGGCCGGGACCGGGGTAGGCGGCGGGGTGAGGAGCACCGGGCCGGAGCCGTCGAGGAGGTGCGTGCCGTCCGCCGTGCCGTCGACTCCGAGGGCCGAGGTGAGGCGGGCCGGGCCCCGGGCCAGATCGCGGTCCCGGACCGGGGCTGCTCCCGCGGTCCGGGTGACGCTTCTTCGGGAGCGGGCCGTGTCCACTCCGGAGATCACCTCGCCGGCCCGGAGCAGGACGGCCGACGCCTGGTCCTCAGGGCCGCAGACGACGTTGAGGCACCAGTGCATGCCGTACACGAAATAGACGTAGGCGTGGCCGGGTGGGCCGAACATGACGGCGTTCCGCGGGGTACGGCCCCGGAAGGCGTGGGACGCGGGGTCCTCACCCACGCCGCCGTAGGCCTCGACCTCCGTCAGCCGGAGGCGCACGCCGTTCGCCGTGAGTTCCCACCCCAGCAGGGCACGGGCGATCTCGGCCACGTGCCCTGGGGGCAGTTCGATGCCGTGGGACATGGAAACCAGCACATCATGTGCGCGCTCACGGCACCGCTGTTTTCCGGGTGCGCGGCCCGGGCGGTGCGGGGATGCCGCCCGTCCGGACCCGGGGCGTCGGCTACAGGGTGATGGTCCAGGAGGTCAGGGTGCCGGTGTCGCGGCGGTAGTCGTCGGCGACGAGGAGTTTCCAGGTTCCGCCGGCCGGCGAGGTCACCGCCGGCACCGTGAACGTGCGGGCTCCGGACCAGCGGGTGCAGGTGCCGCTCCTGCTCGCCAGTACCGGATAGGTCTTGTTGTCGGGGGCGCGCAGGGTGATCGTCAGGTCCTCGGCGCAGGTGTGCTGGAGGGTGATCGTCAGGGTCACCGGGCTGGCGGCCGGACCGGTCAGGCTGGTGGTGACCGAGCCGGTGGTGGTGGCCAGGTCGTTGATCGGCCGGGCGGTGCCGTCGGTGAAGGTGCGACCCGCTGACGTCGGGGACGCCGTGGGCTTCGGGGAGCCGGTCGGCTTGGGGGATGTCGTCGGCGACGGGGTGCCCGTGCAGGTGGCCTCGCCCGCCTGGGCCGGCACGCTCACGGCGTTCCACGCGGCGCGGACCGCGGTGAACTCCGCGCAGCTGTTCGGGAACAGTTGGCGGGCCGCCGCCAGGGTGTCGCGGCGCACCGCCGCGTAGTCCCAGGTGGAGGTCTTGCGCAGTAGCGCGTTGTAGAAGATCTCGCCGGCCGTGCGCAGGCTCAGGCCGGTCACGGTGGAGTTGTCGCAGGTCGGGCTGGTCGGGCGGCCGTTGGCGGGGCGGGAGCCCTCGGCGGTCAGGTAGAACCAGTGTCGCAGCGGGCCGCCGGCCGAGTAGTAGTCGTTGTTGGGCATCGGGTTCGTGTAACAGTTGAGCTGGCCGGCCTTGGAGGAGTCGTACATGTAGCGGATCGGTTTGCCGTCGCCGCCGAAGTCGACCTCCTCGCCGATGTCGTAGTCGCCCGGGTCGTTCGGGTTGTTGGCGTAGAACTCGGTGAGGACGCCGAAGACGTCGGCCGTGGCCTCGTTGAGCGGGTAGTTCTCGCCCGAGGTGCCGTAACCGCCGGGGGTGTGCTGGAAGATGGCGTGGCCGAGCTCGTGGCCGACGACGTCGAGGGAGGTCAGCCAGCGGGTGTTGTTCTGGTTGTGGCCGAACCGGGCGTAGGTCGAGCCGGTGTACCAGTAGGCGTTGGCGTCGTCCCAGCCCACGTACAGCGGGAACGCCTTGCCCGTGCCGTCGATGCCGCTGCGCCCGAGCCAGTCGCGCAGCATGTCGTACTCCTTCGCCGCGGCGTAGTAGGCGTCCACGCACGCGGTCACGAGATCCTTGGCGTCGCCGTTCCCCCAGGTCGTGGTGCTGTTCGTGTACGGCACCTTCGTGGTGTCCGGGCCGCACGCCAGCCCGTCGCGCCCCGGGTCCTTCAGCGTGCCGGCCGTGGTGGCCAGGTCCACCTGCCCGTTGTGGTACCCGTGGCCGACGTCGTGGCTGACCTGGTCGAAGGAGGCGATCACGGCACCGGTGGCCGGGTCCGTGTAGGTCCGGCGGTCGGCGGACTCCCCCGCCCTGGCGAACCGGGGGCCGCCCGGCGCGTAGACGACGTCCGCGCCGGTCGGGTCGCCGGGAACGGAGATCGGTCCGGGGTACGCCACCGCCGAGTCCACGACCCGGCCGCGCGCGTCGGTCACGACCACGAAGTCGCCCCCGACGACGGGGAGTCCGAGGTAGCGGCGCTCGTAGGCCACATAGGTCAGGCCCCGGGTGCCCGGCTGCGGGGTGCCGCGCACGACGGTCACGCCGGGGCTGGTCAGGCCGGCCGTCGCGACGTACCGGTCGGCGGCCTGTTCCGGGGTGGGGGTCGGCTCGGGCCGGGCGGCGGCCACGGCCGGGACGGCCAGCAGCATGGCCACGGCGGAGACCGCGGCCGCGAGGGGACGTTTCCTCATCGGAGCTCCATTCATCGACGCAACTGAGTCGACGGTAGAGAGTTCCAGGTGATATGAGGAGAGCATCGGAATTATCGTTATCGGAAGCAAAGGTCCTATTGAGCGCCCGATAAGTCCACCTTAAACTGGGCGCCCACCCGAACGGTCTGGCATGCCGGTCCACCATGGAGGACGCCACCCGGCCCCGGGGCCGCCCGGGCTCCCGGGTCAGACCGCCTCCGCGATAATCACCGACTTCGCCCCGGCGAGCTGCTCGTGGGCGACGAACCGCCAGCCGGTGTCGGTCAGCCACTCGCGGCCCTCGGCGAGGCTGTACACGTCCCCGTCGGCGATGTTGACCGCGTACTCGCCGGCCATCAGCGCGGCGACGACCGGCTCGGTGTGCGTCGGGTCCGTCCAGTAGTCGGCGAGCAGCAGCCGCGCGCCCGGGAGAACGGCACGCCGCGCGGCCGCCAGCAGCCGCCGGTTGTCCTCCGGGGAGAAGCAGTGGATCACGTTCGCCAACAGGCAGCAGTCGTGGCCGGTCGGCAGGTCCGCCGTCCGGACGTCGCCGGCGACGACGTCGATCCGTTCGGTCAGGCCCTGCTCGGCGATCCGCTGCCGGGCGAGGTCGACGACCTGCGGCAGCTCGAACACCGTCGCCGTCAGGTGCGGGCTGGTCCGCGCGACGGCGATCGACCAGGAGCCGGTGCCGCCGCCGATGTCGAGCAGCCGGTGGTGGGCACCGAAGTCGACGGTGTCGGCCAGGGCCGCGGCGGTGCCGGCGTTGAGCGCCTCGACGCCCTCGGAGAAGACCTTCTGCCGC
Organism: Longispora fulva; assembly: GCF_015751905.1. NCBI lineage: Bacteria > Bacillati > Actinomycetota > Actinomycetes > Micromonosporales > Micromonosporaceae > Longispora > Longispora fulva. The sequence continues at coordinate 8,659,966 of NZ_JADOUF010000001.1, read as the reverse complement.
CCTGGATCCAGGTCGGTGATCTGGGAGGTCGGGCCATGCCGGAGCGCGTCAACGAGGTTGATCCACGCCGGGTAGCTGATCTGGCCGGAGAACCGGAGGAAGGGGCGCAGGTCCGCCGGCGACGTGCCCGCCAGGTACGCGGCCGCCGCGGCGCTGTTGGCGTAGATGTCGCCGTCGCGGTCGAGCAGGGCGACGGCGACCATGGCGTCCGCGCAGATCCGGGCGGCCCTGCGCGTCAGGTGGGTGCGGGCGGCGAGTTCGTCGATGGTCGCCGGGGAGTCGGCGAGCGCCTCGAACAGGCCGAGTTCCGTGGCGGCCATCAGGAACCTGGCCGCACGGAAGCCGTTGACCAGGTCCAGGATCGGCGCCGAGGAGACGTCTGGCGTCATCGCTTTCCCACCCCTCAGCTGGCCCGCAACAGTGCGGCGACCCGTTCGCCGATCATGATGGTGGTCAGGTTGAGGTTCGCCCGGACCATGCTGGGCATCACGGACGCGTCCGCCACGTACAGGCCCTCGATCCCGTGCACCGCGCAACTCTGGTCCACGACCGCCATCGGGTCACCGGCCGCGCCCATCCGCGCGGTGCCGATCGGGTTGTACGCCGAGTCCACCGTTCCCGTGACGTAGTCGCGGACGGCGTCGTCGGAGCCGATCGTCTTGTCGTCCAGGAGCACGACCCGCTCGGCCAGATCGCGGATCTCCGGGGTCTGCGCGAGTTCCCACCCGACCCGAAGCCCGTCGGCGAGCAGCCGGTGGTCGCCCTCCGTCGACAGGAAGTTGAGATCGATCCGCGGCGCGACCCGCGGATCCGTCGAGTCCAGGGTGACCCGGCCCCGCGAACTCGGCTCGCGGGCCACCACGAGCACGCAGAACACCCGCCCGGCCCCCGCGGCCTCCCGCAGGTGCGGGAACTGGACGGACAGGTCGAAGTGGTTGACCATCGCGTAGTACATGTCGTTGTCGCGTTTGGTGCCGGTCCCGGTGGTGCGCAACACGATCTGGCCGACGGACTTGCCGAAGTTCTCCGCGCCCGGCTTGGGCACCATGAAGACGCCGGTACGGGCCTGGTCGCTCAGGCCGGCGCCGACACCCGGCAGGTCCAGCCGGACGTCGATCCCGAGCCGGCGCAGGTCGTCGCTCGGGCCGATGCCCGAGCGCAGCAGGATCGCCGGCGTGCACACCGCCCCCGCGGACAGGACGACCCGACGCGCGCGCAGTTCCTGGGTCGTCGATCCGCTCAACACCTCGACGCCGCGCACGACCCCGTCGTCGAGGAGCACCCGGCTCACCGCCGCGTCGGCCAGGATCGTGAGGTTCTCCCGGGCGCGGACCTCCGGCGTCAGGTACGCCGACGCCGTCGACACCCGCTCCCGCAGGTCCCTGCGGTTGGACGGGGCCGGCCCGACGCCGGTGGACTCCGGGTGGTTGTGGTCGTCGACCCGGGGGTAGCCGGCCGCCAGGCAGCCCTCGTAGAACGAGCGCTGGGCCGGGGTCAGCTCCTCCGGGCGCCACCGGCGGATCGGCACCGGGCCGTCGTGGCCGTGGAACTCGCCGCCGAAGTCCTGGTCGTTCTCCAGCGCCAGGAAGTGCGGCAGGACCTTCGACCACGCCCACTCGGGGTTACCTGCGGCGGCCCAGCCGTCGAAGTCGTCCGGCACGCCCCGGATCGCGATCGTGTTCCCGACCGAGGACGCGCCACCGGCGACCTTGCCCTGGAAGTACCGGGTGGGGCGGGTCGGGAGCAGGCCGGCGGTGAACCGCCAGTCGTGGTCGATCAGCGACATCTGGTTGCCGTCGAGCAGGTCCTCGGGGGTCTCGGCCGGCGTCGGATAGTCCGGGCCGGCCTCGATCAGCAGGACCCGCCGGGCCGGGTCGGCGCTGAGCCGCGCGGCCAGCGGGATCCCGGCGCTGCCAGCGCCGACGATGATGTCGTCGAATGTGTCCAGCACGCTCATGGGCGGTCTCCGGGTTCGAGAGAGTCGGAACGGATCGCGTGCCGTGCGGCCGTCGGCGTCCCGGCCCGCACGGAACGGACCCGCCCACCGGTCAGCGGCACAGGGAACGTATCGAACCCGTGGCGTCGGCGCTTCTCCGAAATTGCTCTCACCCGGCGCGCGCGAGGTCCACATGCGACGCCGGGGGCGCGGTGCGGGCGCCGCTCCGGGCCCGTTCAGACGGTCAGCGGCTTGACCAGGGTCTCGAAGCGCAGGTCGGGCCGCAGCGGGATGCCGAAGCGCTCGTCGCCGTACGGGAACGGGCTCAGGTCGCCGGTGCGGTGGTAGCCGCGGCGCTCGTACCAGGAAATGAGTTCTTCGCGGACGGAGATCACCTTCATCTCCATCCGGGTGCAGCCCCACTCCCCGACCGCGTGCCGTTCCGCCTCGGCGAGCACCGCCCGGCCGATACCGCCGCCCTGCAGAGTCGGGCGGACGGAGAACATGCCGAAGTAGGCCGACGGGTCGTGCCGTTCCAGCTCGCAGCACGCCAGCAGCTCGCCGTCGCGCTCGGCGACCAGGACGACGGTGCCGGGGCGGGCCAGGACCTCCGCGACCCATTCCGGGTCGGTGCGCTGGCCGCCGAGGATGTCGGCCTCGGTGGTCCAGCCCTGCCGGCCGGTGTCGCCCCGGTAGGCGGAGTTGACGAGGTCGACGAGGGCTGGCACGTCGGCGGCGGTGGCCGCGCGGAAGGTGGGGGCTGTCACGCCGCCCACCCTAACCCCCTCCTAGCGCGGCACCACGTGGGCCGCGCCCCACTCCCGGAACGTCTCCAACCGGTCCGACAACGCCGTCAACTGCTCGGCCACGGCCCGCGGCCCGGTCGATCCCGGGGTGGTCCGCGCCTCCAGCGCCCCGCGCACGTCCAGCACGGCCCGCACCTCGGTGGTCAGGTGCTCGGACGTGGCGGTCAGCTCCTCGTCGGTCAGCTCGTCGAGACCCCGCCCGGTGGGCGCGCACAGCGCCACCAGCGCGCCGGTGATCTCGTGCGCCTCGCGGAACGGCACGTGCCGGCGGACCAGCCAGTCGGCGATCTCCGTGGCCAGGGTGTAGCCCTTCGGGGCGGCGGCGGCCAGCACGTCGGCGTGCACCGTCATCGTCGCGATCATGCCGGTCATGGCCGGCAGGACGAGTTCGAGGGTCTCCACGGCGTCGAAGACGGGCTCCTGGACCTCCTGCATGTCCCGGTCGTACGTCAGCGGCAGGCCCTTGAGCATGGTGAGCACGTTGACCAGCCCGCCGATCAGCCGGCCGGACTTGCCCCTGGCCAGCTCGGCGATGTCGGCGTTCTTCTTCTGCGGCATGATCGAGGAGCCGGTGGCGAACGCGTCGTCGAGTTCGACCCAGCCGAACTCCTGCGACGTCCACAGCACGATCTCCTCGCCCAGCCGGGACAGGTGCACCCCGGTCAGGGCCGCGGCGAACAGGAACTCCGCGGCGAAGTCGCGGTCGGCGACGGCGTCCATCGAGTTGGCGGCCGGCGCGGTGAAGCCCAGCTCGCGGGCCACGGCGACCGGGTCCAGCGGCAGCGACGAGCCGGCCAGGGCGCCGGAGCCCAGCGGGCAGATCGCGGCGCGGCGGTCCCAGTCGGTGAGCCGGTCGAGGTCGCGGGCGAAGGCCTGCACGTGGGCGAGCAGCTGGTGGCCGAACGACACCGGCTGCGCGTGCTGCAGGTGGGTCATGCCGGGGGCCGGGGTGTCGACGTGCGCGGCGGCCTGGGCGACGAGGGCCTCGCACAGCTCCACGAGCCGGGTGGCCACACCGCGGGCGTGGTCGCGCAGGTAGAGCCGCAGGTCGGTGGCGACCTGGTCGTTGCGGGACCGGCCGGCGCGCAGCTTGCCGCCGAGGGTGCCGAGCCGCTCGATCAGGCCGCGTTCGAGGGCGGTGTGCACGTCCTCGTCGTCGATGGTCGGCCGGAAGTGGCCGGACGCGCAGGCCGCCTCCAGGTCGTCGATCGCAGCGAGCATCGCGCCCAGTTCGTCGGCGTCGAGCAGGCCGGCGCGGGCCAGCACCCGGGCGTGGGCGCGGGAGGCCGCCAGGTCGTAGGGGGCCAGCCGCCAGTCGAACTGCACGCTCACGGACAGGCGGGCCAGCGCCTCGGCCGGGCCGCCGGTGAAGCGGCCGCCCCAGAGGCGGGTGGACTCGGACGTCTGCTGTTCGGTCACAGGGAAAGCCTAACGAGACGGCGGTGGCCGGGGCGTGGCCACGCGGAAAGGATCAAGACCTCACGACGGGTACTACGGGAGCCACTCACTCATGGGTGTCGAGCCCGGCCCACCCGAGGAGGCGTTTGGCCAGTTCGGCCCCGCCGAGGTCCTCGGGGGCGACCACGAGGATCGTGTCGTCCCCGGCGATGGTGCCGACGATCTCCGGCAGGCCGGAGCGGTCGAGCGCGCTGGCCAGGAACTGCGCGGCCCCGGGCGGGGTGCGCAGCACGACCAGGTTCCCGGAGGACGTCGCGCCGGTGGCCAGTTCGCGCAGCAGCCGGACCAGGCGGGCGGAGGCCTGCTCGGAGGGCCGCAGCGCCGGGTTGCCGTCCTCGGGGATCAGGTACGCCGCGTGCCCGGAGCCGCCGCGCACCTTCACCGCGCCCAGCTCGTCGAGGTCGCGGGACAGGGTCGCCTGGGTGACGACCACCCCGTCGGCGGCGAGGAGTTCGGCGAGTTCGGTCTGGGAGCGCACCTGGTGCTCGCGGATCAGGGCAGCGATCCACGCGTGCCGGGCGGTCTTGGAGATTGCCGTGGTCATCGGTTCACCAGCCATGAGAGGAGGGCCTGCTGCGCGTACAACCTATTGGTCGCCTGCTCGAAGACCGCACTCGCTGGGCCGTCCATGGCCTCGTCGGTGATCTCCTCGCCCCGGTGGGCTGGGAGGCAGTGCAGGGTGATGACGCCGGGAGCCGCCAGTTTGATCAGTTCCTCGTTCACCTGGTACGGCCAGAACGGGGTGCGCCGGTCCTTGCCGTCGTCCTCCTGGCCCATCGAGGTCCACGCGTCGGTGGCGAGCACGTCCGCGCCGGTCGCCGCCTCGCGCGGGTCCCGGAACAGGGCCACGGAGCCGCCCGTGGTGGCCGCGATCTGGGCGGCCTTCGCCACGATCCCGGGGTCAGGGTCAAAGCCCTCCGGGGACGCGATCCGCACGTGCGCCCCGGCCGTGGCCCCGGCGAGCAGATACGAGTGGGCCATGTTGTTCGCGCCGTCGCCCAGGTACACCAGGGTCACGCCCTGGGTCTGGCCGAAGCTCTCGGTGATGGTCAACAGGTCCGCGAGCAGCTGGCAGGGGTGGAACCCGTCGGTGAGCGCGTTGACCACCGGCACGCTCGCCCCGGCGGCCAGCGCCGCGATCCGGTCGTCGCCGAAGGTGCGGATCACGATCGCGTCGGCGTAGGAGGACAGCACCTTCGCGGCGTCGCCCATCGTCTCGCCCCGACCGAAGTGGGTGCTGGAGCCGTCCACGATGATCGGGTGCGCGCCCAGGCCCGCGATCCCGGCCTCGAAGGACACCCGGGTCCGCAGCGACGGCTTCTCGAACACGACGACCACGGTCTTGTCGACCAGGGTCTTCATCCGGAACCGTTTGAGGGAGGCCGCGATGGCCAGCACCTCGTGCTGCTCGGCGGGGCTCAGGTCGTCGTCGCGGAGGAAGTGGCGGATCATGACGGCCACGCCTGGATCAGCGCGTCGACCTGCTCCGCGGTGATGTTCAGCGGCGGGGCGAGCCGGACCACGTCGGGCTGCACCGGGTTGACCAGGAAGCCCTTGTCCTGCAAGGCCTTCGCCGTCCCGGCGGCGCCGTCGCCGAGGACGCCGAGCAGCAGCCCGGCCCCCCGAACCTCGCCGGGCAGTCCCTCGCGGAGCCGCTCGCCCATCACCTTCGTGTGCTCCAGCAGCCCCTCCGCCTCGATGGTGTCGAGGACGGCCAACGCCGCCGCGCACGAGATGGGGTTACCTCCGAAGGTGCTGCCGTGCCCACCCGGCCCGATGAGCTCGGCGGCACCTCCGAAGGCGATCGTGGCCCCGATGGGCAGCCCGCCGCCGAGCGCCTTCGCCAGGGTGATCACGTCGGGCAGCACGCCCTCGGCCTGGCAGGCGAACCAATGCCCGAGGCGGCCGATGCCGGTCTGGATCTCGTCGACGACGAGCAGCGCGCCGTGCCGGGTCGTGATCTCCCGGGCGGCGGCCAGGTAGCCGGCCGGCGGGACGACGACGCCCATCTCGCCCTGGATCGGCTCCAGGATCACCATGGCCGTGTCGCCGTCGACGGCGGCTTCCAGGGCCGCGACGTCGCCGTACGGCACGTGCGTGACGTCGCCGGGCAGCGGCCGGAACGGGTCGGACTTCGCCGGCTGGCCGGTCAGCGCCAGCGCGCCCATCGTCCGGCCGTGGAACGCGCCGACGGTCGCCACGACGCCCGTCCGGCCGGTCCGCCGGGACATCTTGAACGCCGCCTCGTTGGCCTCCGCGCCGGAGTTGCTGAAGTAGACGGCGCCCTGCCGGCCGGTCAGCGCGAGCAGCTTCTCGGCGAGCTCGACGGCGGTGGGGTGCGCGTACAGGTTCGACACGTGGCCCAGGGTGCGGATCTGCCGGGACACGGCCTCGACGATCGCGGGGTGCGCGTGGCCGAGGGCGTTGACGGCGATGCCGCCGACGAAGTCCACGTACGTCCTGCCGTCCTCGTCGGTGAGCACCGCGCCGTCGCCGGAGACGATGCCGAGGCCGGGCCCGCCGTAGGTGTGCATGATGGCGGTATTGAACCGGTCCACGAGACTCATGACTGCACCACCATGGTTCCGCTGCCTTCCGAGGTGAGGAGTTCCAACAGGATCGAGTGCGGGGCCCGGCCGTCAATGACGTGCGCCTCGGGCACGCCCGCGCGCACGGCCCGCAGGCAGGCCTCCATCTTCGGGAGCATGCCGGTCTCCAGCCGCGGCAGGAGCTTCTCCAGCTGGTCGACCGTGAGCTGGTCGATGAGGCTGTCGCGGTCGGGCCAGTCGGCGTAGAGGCCCTCGACGTCGGTCATCATGACGAGCTTGCGGGCGCCGAGCGCCGCGGCCAGGGCCCCGGCGGCGGTGTCGGCGTTGAGGTTGTGCACCACGCCGTTGGCGTCGGGGGCCAGCGTGGAGATGACCGGGATCCGGCCGGCGTCCAGGGCGTCGAGGACCCAGCCCGGGTCGACGGCGGCGACGTCGCCGACGAGGCCGAGCGCCGGGTCCCGGCAGACGGCGGTGAGCAGCCCGCCGTCCTCCCCCGAGCCGCCCACGGCCAGGGGGCCGTGCGCGTTGATCAGGCCGACGATCTCCCGGTTGACCTGGCCGACGAGCACCATCCGGGCCACGTCGAGCACCTCGGGGGTGGTGACCCGCAGCCCGTCGCGGAACTCGGTGACGATGCCGAGCCTGGTGAGCATGGCCGAGATCTGCGGACCGCCGCCGTGCACGACGACCGGTCGCATCCCGGCGTGCCGCAGCATCACCATGTCGGCGGCGAACGACGCCTGCAGCAGCGGGTCGACCATGGCGTTGCCGCCGTACTTGACCACCACGACCGCGCCGCGCAGCTTCCCCAGCCAGGGCAACGCCTCGGCGAGGACCGCGGCCTTGGTGTCCCGGGAGATCATGACGAGTACGCCGAGTTCTCGTGCACGTACGCCACCGACAGGTCGTTGGTCAGCACCGTGGCCCGGGCGTCGCCGGCACCCAGGTCGACCGTGATCGTGATGGCCCGGCCCGACAGGTCGACCTTGGAGCGGTCCTCGGCGGCGGCGCCGTTGCGGCAGATCCACACGCCGTTCATGGCGACGTCGAGGCTGTCGGCGTCGAAGAGGGCGTCGGTGGTGCCGATCGCGGCGAGGACCCGGCCCCAGTTGGGGTCGTTGCCGTACAGCGCGCACTTGAGCAGGTTGTTGCGGGCGATGGACCGCCCGACGGTCACCGCGTCGTCCTCGGAGTCGGCGCCCTGCACGTCGATCGTGATGTCCTTCGTGGACCCCTCGGCGTCGGAGAGCAGCTGGGCGGCCAGATCGGCGCAGGCGGCGGTGACGGCGACGGTCAACTCCTCGACCGTGGGCTGGATGCCCGAGGCCCCCGACGCCATCAGCAGCACCGTGTCGTTGGTCGACATGCACCCGTCGGAGTCGAGCCGGTCGAACGTGACCCGGGTGGCCTCCCGCAGCGCCTCGTCGAGGTCGGAGGAGCCGACGACGGCGTCGGTGGTGAGCACGACGAGCATGGTGGCCAGGGACGGGGCGAGCATGCCGGCGCCCTTGGCCATCCCGCCGACCGTGTACCCGTCGCCGGTCACCGTGACCGTCTTCGGCTTCGTGTCGGTGGTCATGATGGCCTCGGCGGCCTGCGGTCCACCGTCGCGGGCGAGCGCCCGGGCGGCCCGGTCGAGGCCGGGAAGCAGCTTGTCCATCGGCAGGTGCTCGCCGATCAGGCCGGTGGAGCAGACCACGACGTCGCCGGCGCCCATGCCGCCGAGCAGGGCGGCGACCCGCTCAGCGGTGGCGTGGGTGTCCTGGAAGCCCTTGGGCCCGGTGCAGGCGTTGGCCCCGCCGGAGTTGAGCACGACGGCGCGGGCCATCCGGGCCTTGAGGACCTGCTGACTCCACAGCACCGGCGCGGCCTTGACCCGGTTGGCGGTGAACACGGCCGCAGCGGTGGCGTCAGGCCCGTCGTTGACGACGAGAGCGAGGTCGGCGGCTCCGGTGGTCTTGAGGCCGGCGGCGACGCCAGCGGCCCGGAAGCCCTTCGGCGCTGTGACCGTCATGGTGCGACTCCGTTGATCGGGAGACCGGTGGTCTCGGGCAGGCCGAGCATGAGGTTGGCGCACTGCACGGCCTGGCCGGCGGCGCCCTTGCCGAGGTTGTCCAGGGCCGAGGTGACGATGATCCGGCCGGAGTCCAGGTCGACGACGGCCTGGAGGTGGACGGCGTTGCTGCCGTAGGTCGCGGCGGTGTGCGGCTGCTGACCCTTCTTCTGTACGAAGACGAACGGCTCCTCCGCGTAGGCGGCGATCAGCACGTCGCGCACCTCGTCCTCGGTGACCCGGTGCATGGGCTTGGCGGTCACCGTGGCGAGGATGCCCCGGGGCATCGGGGCCAGGATCGGGGTCATGGACAGGCTGCGCGCGCCGGTGGCCTGCTTGATCTCGGGCACGTGCTGGTGGGCGCCGACCTTGTAGCCGGTCAGGTCGCCCATCACCTCGCTGCCCAGCAGGTGCTTCTTCGCGTTCGTCCCGGCGCCCGACGTGCCGGAGGCGGCGACCACCACGATGTCGTCGGGGCTCGCGATGCCGCTGGCGAGCAGCGGGTCGAGGGCCAGGATGATCGTGGCCGCGTAGCAGCCGGTGGCCGCGACCCGCTCGGCGGCGCTGATCAGGCCGCGCTGGCCGGGGAGTTCCGGCAGCCCGTACGTCCAGGCGCCGGCGTGCTCGCCACCGTAGTAGGCGGCCCACTGGGCCGGGTCGGTGAGCCGGTGGTCGGCGCCGAGGTCGACGACCTTCACGTGCGCCGGCAACTGGGCGGCCAGGGCCCCGGACTGGCCGTGCGGCAGGGCCAGGAAGACCAGATCCGCGCCGCTGAGCGACGCGGCCGTGGTCGGGGCGAGGACCCGGTCGGCGAGGGTCACCAGGTGCGGGTGCACCTCCGCGACCGTCGAGCCGGCCGTGCCGTGCCCGGTGATCGCGGCCAGCTCGAACTGTGGATGGCCGGCGAGCAGGCGCAGCAGCTCACCACCGGCGTACCCACTCGCGCCGGCCACGGCGACCCGGAACCCCACGACCCATCACCTCCCGCATGTCTATGCAGAGCACCGTATCACAATACGTCAGTCTGCATATTGTGACGCGGCACTCAGCACCCCCCAGAGCACGCGGCGGCCGAAACCCCCACTTCCCACTGTCCCTCCCCGGGCGCCACCGCTTGCCGCCAACACCGAGAGCCCGCCACGGCGGACATCGCCGGGCGGTGAAATTTGTCCTGGTTACTCGCCGGTTGTGCCGGCGAGTGCCGCCACGGCCCTGGCGAGCTGGGCGGCGCGGGCGGTGTCCGTCCGCGAGGTGAGCAGCTTCAGGATCACGGCGTACCGCCCGGTCCTGCCGAGCGCCTCGAACGCCCGACCGGCCACCGGGTTGGCGGCCAGCGCCTCGGCGAGGTCGGGCGGGACCGTGGCGTCGCGCTGCGACTCGTACGCCGCCGCCCACCGGCCGTCCGCCCGCGCCGCGTCGACCTCGGCCAGCCCGGCCGGCCGCATCCGCCCGGCCCCGAGCAACTGCTCCACCTTGGCGACGTTGACCTGCGACCAGCGGCTGCGCGACCGGCGGGGCACGTACTTCTGCAGGTAGTACACGTCGTCGAGGGACCGGCGCTGGCCGGAGATCCAGCCGAAGCACAGGCCGACGTCGACCGCCTCGTCACTGGTCAGCGACGGGACGCCCGTCCCCTTCTTCGCGAGCTTGAGCCACACGCCGGCCCGCGCGTCCACATGCTCGTCCAGCCAGGCCTCGAACGCCGCGACATCGGCGAACGCGACCACCGGGGCACCGTCGGCGCCAGGTTCCGTCGACACGTGGGACTCCTCGAGAAAGCGTGATGGCCCGGTACCCGAAAAAGGGGTTCCGGGCCATCATGATCCCTTACGCGCCCCGCAGCACAGCCCCGTGCCGGCGGACCGCCTCGGCGACCGCGGCGTCGCGGACCGCCACGGACTCCTCGCCCGTCAGCGTCCGGTCCAGGGCCCGCAACGTCAGCTTGTACGCCAACGACTTGCGCCCAGCCCCCAACTGCTCGCTCTCGAACACGTCGAACAGCCGCAGCGACTCCAACAACGAGCCGGCGCCCTCGGCCAACGCGTCCCCGAGGTCGGCGGCCGGCACCGCGGCGTCCACCACGAGGGCCACGTCGATCAACGCCGGCGGGTACGTCGACACGGTCGGCGCCCCCGGAGCCCCCGGCAACGGCAGCGCGTCGAGCTCCAGCTCCATCGCGCACGTCCGCTTGGGCAGGTCCAACGCCGCGCACACCGCCGGGTGCAGCTCACCGGCGTGCCCGACGACGACGTCACCGACCAGCAGCGCGGCGCACCGCCCCGGATGCCACGGCGCGTACTGCGCCGCCCGCACCGTCACGTGCGCGCCCGCCGCGTCGACCACGATCCGGGCCGCCTCGACCGCGTCCGCCCAGTCGGCGGTGCGCCCCTTGCCCCACCAGCCGGCGGGCTCGATCTCGCCGGCGAGCACGGCAGCGACCCGCCACGGCTGGGCCGGCAGCAGCGCGTCCACGGCCGCGAGCTCCTCGGCCGTGGGCCGCCCGGCGACCCCCAGCTCCGGGGACTCGTTGCCGGCGGCGGCCGACGGGTGGAACACCCGGCCCACCTCGAACAGCGCCAGATCCCGGTTGCCCCGGCCCAGGTTGCGGGTCAGGGCGGCCAGCAGCGGCGGCAGCATCGTGGTCCGCAGCAGCGGCTCCTCGTCGCTGATCGGATTGCGCAGCCCGACGGCCACCCGACGCGGGTCGTCGTCGGCCAGCCCGAACGCCTCGGCGAACTCCGCCCCCACGAACGGGTAGTTGTGCACCTCCACGTACCCGGCCTCGGCCAGGGTGCGGCCCACCGAGCGGCGGCGGCGCTGCTCGGCGCTCAGACCACGGCCGCCGGGCGGCGCGCTGGGCAGGATGCTGGCCACCTGGTCGTACCCGTGCAGCCGGATGACCTCCTCGGCCAGGTCCGCCGGGTCGGTCAGGTCCGGACGCCACGTCGGCGGCACGACCCGCAGCGCGCTGGAGTCCTCCACCGAGCAGCCGACCTGCTCGAGCAGCCGGACGACGGCCGCCCGGGTGTAGTCCACACCGGAGATCCGGTTCGGCAGGTCCGCGGCCATGGTGATCGGCGCGCGCGGCGCCACGTGGTCCACGTCGCCGATCGCGTCGTCGGGCACCCCGCCGCCGTACTCCACCAGCAGCGACACGGCCCGCTGGATCGCCACCAGGGGCAGCTTCGGGTCCACGCCGCGCTCGAAGCGCTTGGACGCCTCGCTGGGCAGCTTGTGCCGCCGGGCCGCGCGGGCCACGGTCACCGGGTCCCAGTGCGCGGCCTCGAACAGCACGTTCACGGTCTCCCCGGACACCTCGGTCGAGGCCCCGCCCATGATCGCGGCCAGCGAGATCACGCCCGAGTCATCGGAGATGACCAGGTCCTCGGCGTCGAGCTTGCGGACCGCGCCGTCCAGCGTCGTCAGGGTCTCCCCCGGCTCCGCCCGGCGCACCACGAGCCCGCCGGACACCCGGTCGGCGTCGAACGCGTGCATCGGCTGCCCGAGGTCCATCATCACGTAGTTGGTGATGTCCACCGCCAGGGAGATCGGCCGGACCCCCGCGTGGGTGAGCCGGGCCGTCAGCCAGGCCGGCGACGGCCGGGTCGGGTCCACGCCCCGCACCACCCGGGTGCCGAACCGGTCGCAGCCGACCGTGTCACGCACCGTCACCGACACCGGGACGCCCCGCGCGCCGGGCGCCGGAAGCAGCGCCGGGTCGCGGTAGTCGACGCCGAGCGCGCCGGCCAGCTCGCGGGCGATGCCGCGGGCGGAGAAGCAGTAGCCCCGGTCCGGGGTGATCGCCAACTCGACGACGACCTCGTCCAGGCCGACCAGCGGCCGGGCGTCCTGGCCGATCCGGTCCGCCAGGTCGGGCGACAGGATGATGATGCCGTCGTGGTCATCGCCCAGGCCCAGCTCGCGGGCCGAGCAGATCATGCCGTGCGACATCCGGCCGTACGTCTTGCGGGCGCCCACGTGGAAATCGCCCGGCAGCACGCCGCCCGGCCGGATCAACACCACCAGGTCGCCCTCGGCGAAGTTACGGGCCCCGCAGATCACCGAGGTCGGCTCGGCCTCGCCGACGTCGACCATGCAGTACCGGATGGGCTTCTTGAACTCGGTGAGCTCCTCGATGGACAGCACCCGGGCCACCACCAGCGGCCCCTGCACGGCGGCGCCCAGGTCGGACAGCTCCTCGACCTCCAGGCCGACGCTGACCAGCGCCTTCTCCAGCTCGTCGGCGGTGATGCCGGCCGGGATGTCGGCGTGCTCACGCAGCCAAGACAGTGAGATCCGCATGTCAGCCCTCCATTCCGTAGGCGCGGGTGAAGCGCACGTCGCCCTCGATCATGTGCCGCATGTCGGCGACACCGGTGCGGAACATCAGGGTCCGCTCGATGCCCATCCCGAACGCGAAGCCCGAGTACACCTCGGGGTCGATGCCGCAGGCCCGCAGCACCCGGGGGTTGACCATGCCGCAGCCGCCCCACTCGACCCAGCGCGGGCCGTCGCGGTGCTGCGGGAACCACAGGTCCATCTCGGCCGACGGCTCGGTGAACGGGAAGTACGACGGCCGCAGCCTCGTGCGCGCCTCCGGACCGAACATCGCCCGGGCGAAGTGGTCCAGCGTGCCCTTCAGGTGCGCCATCGTGATGCCCTTGTCCACCACCAGGCCCTCGAACTGCGAGAACACCGGGGTGTGCGTCGCGTCGAGCTCATCCGTGCGGTACGTCCGCCCCGGCGCCACGATGTAGATCGGCGGCTCCTGGGTGAGCATCGTACGGATCTGCACGCTGGAGGTGTGCGGACGCAGGATCAGCTCGGGCGCGTCCACGTGGAACGTGTCCATCATCGTGCGCGCCGGGTGGTCCTTGTGGATGTTCAGCGCGTCGAAGCCGAACCAGGTGTGCTCGACCTCCGGCCCCTCGGCCACCTCGAAACCCATCCCGACGAACAGGTCCTGGACCCGCTCGGACAGCGTCGTCAACGGGTGCCGGGCCCCCCTCGGCCGCCGGTCGTACGGCAGAGTGACGTCCACGGTCTCCTCGACCAGGGCACGCCGGTCCCGCTCGGCGACCAGCTCGACCTCGCGCGCCTCGTACGCGGCCTTCACGGCCTGGGCAGCGGCGTTGACCCGCTTGCCGGCGTCGGACTTGGCGGCCGGAGGCAACGCGCCGATCTCCCGGCGGGCCAGCGACACGGGCGAGCGGTCCCCGAGGTGCAGGTGCTTGCCCGCGGCGAGCGCGTCGAGGTCACCCGCCTCGGCGAACGCCTTCTCCGCCGTGGCGACGGCCTCGTCGAGGGCCGCCGGATCGAGCAGGGCGACCTGCTTGGGATCGTAAGGATCATTGCGGTAGGTCATGACACTCCCAGGAGACTGCGACTGGAGAAGTTTAGGTCCCACCGTCCGGGCCGATTCGGCGCGGGACGGGAAAAGTCGCGCGGCTGGGCCGCAGCCCGCCGATGTCAGGGGAGATCCGGAGCTATCCCCGGAGCCCGCGCACGGCGGGCCGGCTAAACGTGCTCATGTCGCGGCCCCCTTCCGGCGCTGGTGACTCGCTGAAGCATACAAGCAGACCGCCGCGGCCGCAGCGAGGTTCAGGCTCTCCGCCCGGCCGTGGACCGGCACCCGGACCCGCGCGTCGGCGGCCTCCAGCAGCTCCGGGGGCAGGCCGTGCGCCTCGCTGCCGAACAGCCAGGCCGTGGGCGCGGCCAGCCGGCCGGCGTCGGCCAGGTCGTCGAGGTTCTCCGCGCCGTAGCCGGTGGTGGCGAACACCTGCAGGCCGGCGGCCTGCGACGCCGTGACGGCCTCCAGCGGGGAACAGCCCCGGACCACGTCGACGTGGAACAGACTCCCGGCCGTGGAACGGACACACTTCCCGTTGTACGGGTCCACGCTCGCGTCCGTGAACAGGACCGCCCCGGCACCGGCCGCGTCGGCGGTCCGCAGCACCGTGCCGGCGTTGCCCGGGTCGCGGATCTCGGCGAGGACGGCCACCAGCCGGGGGGCCGGGTCGAGCGCTGCGGCGAGCGGCACGTCGACGTAGGAGCACACGGCCACGACGCCCTGCGGCTGCACGGTCTCGGTCAGGGAGGCCAGGCCGGCGTCGGTGACGGCGGACACCCGGACGCCCTGCGGAACCTCGAGCTTCTCCAGGCCGGAGGCCGTGCCGAACAGCTCGATCACCACGCCAGCGGTGAGCGCCTCACGGACGGCTTGGGGCCCTTCGGCGAGAAAGCGCCGCTCGGAATCCGCGAACCTGCGGCGGAGCAGTTTGCGGGCAGCAGAAACCCGGGGGGTCCGTTCGGTGAACGGAACTCCCCCGGGTCGCGTCATGCTGCTGATCAGGCGGCCTTGGCGGCCTGCTGGGTCGGCGACGCCGCCCGGGCGACCTCGACGATGGCCGAGAACGCGGCAGCGTCGTGCACCGCGATGTCGGCGAGGACCTTGCGGTCGACCTCGACACCCGCCAGGCGCATGCCCTCGATGAACCGGTTGTAGGTCATCCCGTTCGCGCGCACGGCGGCGTTGATACGGGTGATCCACAGCTTGCGGAACTCGCCCTTGCGCTTCCGGCGGTCCCGGTACGCGTAGGTCATCGAGTGGAGCATCTGCTCCTTGGCCTTGCGGTACAGCCGGGAGCGCTGGCCGCGGTAACCGCTCGCCTGCTCCAGGATCGTACGACGCTTCTTGTGGGCGTTGACCGCCCTCTTTACGCGTGCCACGGGTCTACAAACTCCTCATGTTGCGGGCCCTCGCGTCGGCGAGGGGTGGGTAAGACGGTGAAGGGTTAGCGACCCAGCAGCTTCTTGACGCGCGGGAGGTCGGCCTTGGAGACCTCGACCGAGCGCGACAGGTCACGGGTCTCCTTGGAGGACTTGACCTCCAGCCGGTGACGGAGGCCGGTCTGCTGGCGCATGATCTTGCCGCTGCCGGTCACCTTCACTCGCTTACCCATGCCGCTGTGGCTCTTCTGCTTCGGCATCGATGTTCTCCCCTGGTGCTTAAAGAAAAATGGTTACTCGGCCGGCGTCGCGTCGACTGCGGGCGTCTCGGTCTCGACCGGGACATCCACACCGAGCTCGTCGGTTTCGTCTTCGGAGCCCGACTTGATGGCGGCCGCCTTCACCGCGCGGTGCGGCGCGATAACCATGATCATGTTCCGCCCGTCCTGCTTAGGGGCGGACTCGACAAAACCCTGCTCCGTGATTTCCTCGGCGAGCTTGCGCAACAGCCGGAAACCCAGCTCCGGACGGCTCTGCTCACGGCCGCGGAACATGATGGTGACCTTGACCTTGTCTCCGGCCTTCAGGAACCTCACGACGTGACCCTTCTTGGTCTCGTAGTCGTGAATGTCGATCTTCGGGCGGAGCTTCATCTCTTTGATGACGGTCTGCTGCTGGTTACGCCGAGCCTCACGCGCCTTCAGCGCGGCCTCGTACTTGAACTTGCCGTAGTCCATGAGCTTGCACACGGGTGGGCGAGCCATGGGTGCGACCTCGACCAGATCCAGGTCGACATCCGAAGCCAGCTGCAGTGCCTGCTCCAGCGGGACAATGCCCACCTGCTCACCCTGCGGACCGACCAAACGGACCTCTCGTGCGCGGATCTGCTCGTTAACGCGGACGTCGGCGCTGATGGGGCCTCCTCGAATCCATACCTAATCAAGAGCGTCGGCCGCCAACGCGAAAAGCCCCAGCGCATGCTGGGGCCCCACTGCCGATCGTGTGCCCGCGAAGGGGCACGAAAGTCAACCCCCAACTGTGGGGGCTATCTCTCTGACCGGACCCGGACGCCGTGGGCGACTCGGGTGGGAGCGGGGCTCCGCTTTGACTGCCGGCCGCTCGATCTACGGAGAACGAGTGGGACGGCGTGGTCGACTGAGCTAGCGTACCAGAGCCGCGGAGTGCAGTGCGCGCAGGCCACGCACCGCCGCCACCGCCCGGCCCTTGTCGGCGGCCTGCACCGCCATGATCGCGACCACCTCGTCGTCGACGAGCTCCAGGCTCGCCCACGAGTTGCCCGCGTCGAACTGGATCTCGCGGACCAGGTCCCACGGCAGGTCGTACGAGCCGAACAGGTTGCGGATCCGGATCCCGTCCGCGTCCGCCTCGACCCGGGGCCGGGTGAACCACAAGATCGCCGTCGCGCCCAGCAGACCGAGCCCGATCATCGCGACCTGGTCGCCGACCCCGAACACCGCCACGCCCTCGCTCTGCCCGCGCAGCCCCACTGCGACCACCGTGAAGATCACGGCGACGGCGGCGGCGGCCGTCCAGCAGACGAACTTGACCCGGTACGGCGCGGCGGTGATCACGGGGTCGACCCTACAGCCCGAAACTCGAGGCGACGGTCGCGCCGTGGCACAGCCGCCTTCGCCGAGAGGCCGAGGGCTCCGGAGTCACAGCCGGCAGGCGTGGATGCTGGTCACCAGGATGCCCCGGGCGCCCAGCTCGTACAGCTCGTCCATGATCCGGTGCGAGTCGGCCAGCAGCACCATCGCCTGGACGGCCACCCAACCCTCCCGGTGCAGCGGCGAGATGGTCGGCGACTCGATGCCCGGGGTCAGCGCGCACGCGTCCTCGAGCATGTCGGCCCGCACGTCGTAGGCGAGCATCACGTACCGGCGGGCCACCAGGACGCCCTGCAGGCGGCGGAGCAGCTGGGCGGTGGACCCGTTGGAGGTGCCGCCCTCCCGGCGGATCAGGATCGCCGAGCTCTCCATCAGCGGCTCCCCGAACACCTCCAGACCGGCCTGGCGCAGCGTCGCGCCCGTCTCCACGACGTCGGCGATCACATCGGCCACGCCGAGCCGGACCGCGTTCTCCACGGCGCCTTCGAGGCGGATCACCGTCGCGGTCTCGCCCCGGGCGGCGAGATCCTTCAACACCAGCTCGGGGAACGACGTCGCGATCCGCTGGCCGCCCAGCTCGTGCTTCGAGCCGACCCGGGTCGCGTACCGGAAGGTGGAGCGGCCGAAGCCCAGATCCAGCAGTTCCTCGGTGCCGGCACCGGAGCCGTTGTCGCGGACCAGGTCCCGGCCCGTGATGCCGAGATCCAGGTCGCCGGAGCTGACGTAGGTGGCGATGTCGCGGGGGCGCAGGTAGAAGAACTCGACGTCATTCTCGGCGTCGAGGCAGGTCAGGTCGCGTTCGGAGGGGCGCTGCCGGTAGCCGGCCTCGCGGAGCATCTCCTGGGCGGGGGCCGAGAGGCCACCCTTGTTGGGCAGGGCGATACGCAGCATTTCAGAGTCCTCTGTCCGATTGTGTACGGGGGAAAGGGCTCACAGATGTCGGTACACGTCCTTGAGCTCCAGGCCACAGGCCAGCATCAGCACCTGGAGGTGGTAGAAGAGCTGGGAGATCTCCTCGGCGGCCCGCTCGGGGCCCTCGTGCTCGGCGGCCATCCACACCTCGGCGGCCTCCTCGACGACCTTCTTGCCGATAGCGTGCACGCCGGCGTCCAGGGCGGCCACCGTCCCCGAGCCGGGGGTCCGGGCCGCGGCGGTCGCCGACAGTTCCTCGAACAGCTCCTCGAAGGTCTTCACCCGCCCGATTCTGCCAGCCGCCGCCCGCGCGCCGCCCGCGCCCCGCGCGATGCCACATCGCGGGAATCTCCGCCGGGAGATCGGGGCGCGCGGGCCCGGATCGCCGTAATCTCGGTCACATGAACTCGCGCGCGGATGTGGTGATCGTCGGGTCGGGGCACAACGGGCTGGTAGCGGCGGTGATCCTCGCCCGGGCGGGGCTCGACGTCGTCGTCTGCGAGGCCGCGGAGGTGATCGGCGGGGCCACCCGCACCGAGCACCCCTTCCCGAAGGTGCCGGGGCTGGGGCACTCGACCGGGTCGTACCTGTTGGGGCTGATGCCGCCCGAGCTGCTGCACTCACTCGACCTGCGGATCCCCACCCTGCGCCGCGAACCGCACTACTTCCTGCCGACCCCGGGCGGGCCGGGCTCGCCGTATCTGCTGTTCGGGGCGGACGCGGCGCGGACCAGGACGCAGATGGCCGCGTTCTTCTCCCCCGCCGACGTGGCCGCCGACGAGGCGATGCAGGCCGAGCTGGCGATGCTGCGCGAGGACCTGGCCCCGGCGTGGCTCGCCGAGCCGGGTTCGGTGGAGGAGACCGCCGAGCGCTACATCCGCCCCGAGTTGCGCGACGTGTTCGTCAACCTGGTCCGGGGCTCGGTCGCCGACCACCTGGACCGGTTCGGGTTCGCCTCGGAGCTGCTGGTGTCCATGTACGCGGTCACCGACGGCCTGTCCGGTCTCAACGCCGGCCCCGACGACCCGGGCACCGGCCACAACTTCCTCGTGCACAACATGTGCCGGCTGCCCGGGGCCGACGGCACCTGGATGATCGCGGCCGGCGGGATGGGCACGGTGTCGCGGACGTTCGCCGAGGCGGCCGTGCGCGCCGGGGCGACGATCCGGACGGGCGCCAGGGTCGCGAAGGTCGACACGGTCGGCGGCTCCGTGCGCGGGGTGGTCCTCGCGAACGGGGAGGAGATCTCGGCGCCGGTGGTGCTGGGGGCGTGCGACCCGTACCAGTTGATGACCCTCGCCGAGCTGCCCGTGGACCTGAGCATGCACATGGAGTCGGTGCGCCGGACCGGCACCACGCTGAAGGTGAACCTGGCGCTGCGCGACCTGCCGCGGTTCGACTGCCTGCCGGAGGGCGAGCGCAGCCCGTTCGGCTCGACGATCCACCTGCTGCCCGGCTCGGACGGCACGGGCTCGCCGATGGCGGAGCTGCGCCGGATGTGGGCGGACGTGCAGGCCGGCAAGCTCCCGGAGGAACCCACCATCGAGTGGTACGTGCACACGACGGTCGACCCGTCGCTGCAGGACGCCGACGGCCACCACTCCTCGGCCCTGTTCGTCCAGTCGGTGCCCTACTCCCCGGTCGACCCCGACTGGGACTCCTACGTGACCCACCTGCTGCAGATCTGCGACCGGTACGCGCCCGGCACGTCCGACCTGGTCGACGACGTGTTCGCGCTGACGCCGCGCGGCATCGAGGAGCACTTCGGGATCACGGGAGGGCACATCCACCACGTGGACAACACGGTCTCCTTCAGCGACCGGATGCCCTACGCCACCGGGGTCCCTGGCCTGTACGCCGGCAGCGCCGGGTGCCATCCGGCCGGCAGCGTGATCGGAGCGGCCGGCCACAACGCGGCGAAGAGGATCCTGCGCGACCTGGGCCGGGCGACGCACTGAGGGGGCTCCGGGGAGTCACGAGGACTCCCCGGAACCCCGTCAGGCCAGCTTGCGCAACGTCAACGCCGCGTCCAGCACCGCCACCGTCGTCGACCAGCCCTTGTCCTCAGACGAGTCCGGCAACCCGGCCCGGTCGACGGCCTGCTGCACCGTGTCCACGGTCAGCACCCCGTGCCCCACCGGCGTGCGCGCGTCGAGCGCCACCCGGGTCAGCCCGTCGGTCACCGAGTCGCACACGTAGTCGAAGTGCGCCGTGTCGCCGCGCACCACCACGCCGAGCGCGACGACCGCGTCGCACCGCTCGGCCAGCGCCTGGGCGACGACCGGCAGCTCGACGGACCCGGCCACCCGGTGCACGGCCACGTCGGTGACCCCGCACGCCTGGGCCGCCGCCTCCGCCCGCGCCACGAGCTGGTCGGTGAGCTCACCGTGCCAGCGGGCCGCGACGATGCCCAGCCGCAGCCCTGCCGCGTCCACACTCCCGAGGGCGTCCGCCCCGAACCCGGCCATCAGACGGTCTCCTTCGGCTCGATGTCGAGCAGGTGCCCCATCCGGTCCCGCTTGGTGGTGAGGTACGTGCGGTTCTCCGCCGTGACCCGGCTGGGCAGCGGCACCCGGCCGAGGATCTCCAGGCCGTACCCCTCCAGGCCCGCGCGTTTGGTCGGGTTGTTGGTGAGCAGCCGCATCGACCGCACACCGAGGTCGGCGAGGATCTGCGCGCCGGTGCCGTAGTCGCGGCCGTCGGCGGGCAACCCCAGGTCCAGGTTGGCGTCGACCGTGTCGCGGCCGAGGTCCTGCAACTGGTACGCCTGCAGCTTGTGCAGCAGCCCGATCCCGCGCCCCTCGTGCCCGCGCACGTAGAGCACGACGCCCCGGCCCTCCTGGGCGACGAGGTCCAGCGCGGTGTTCAGCTGCGGGCCGCAGTCGCAGCGCAGCGAGCCGAACACGTCACCGGTGAGGCACTCGGAGTGCACCCTGACCAGCACGTCCTCGCCGTCGCCGATGTCGCCGTAGACGAGGGCGATGTGCTCGGTGGTGTCGTGGTCGACCCGGTACCCGATGGCGCGGAACTCCCCCATCGGCAGCGGCAGCCGGGCGTCGGCGGCCCGCTCGACCTGGCTCTCGGTCCGGCGACGGTAGGCGATCAGGTCCGCGATGGTGATGAGCAGCAGGTCGTGCTCGGCGCAGAACTTCTCCAGATCCGGCAGCCGCATCATCGTGCCGTCGGGGTTGACGATCTCGCAGATCACCCCGGCCGGGCGCAGGCCGGCCATCCGGGCCAGGTCGACGCCGGCCTCGGTGTGCCCGGGACGGCGCAGCACGCCGCCGGGCTTGGCCCGCAGCGGGAACACGTGCCCGGGGCGGACCAGGTCGTCGGCGACCGTGGTCTCGCTGACCAGCAGCTGGATGGTCCGGGTCCGGTCGGCGGCCGAGATGCCGGTGCTGATCCCCTCGCGGGCGTCGACCGACACCGTGAACGCCGTGCCGTGCCGTTCGGTGTTGTTGGCGACCATCGGTTCGATGCCGAGCCGGTCGAGGGCCTCGCCCTCCATCGGCACGCAGAGCAGACCCCGGCAGTGGGTCATCATGAACGCGACGAGCTCCGGCGTGACGGCGTCGGCGGCGAAGATGAGGTCGCCCTCGTTCTCCCGGTCCGCGTCGTCGACCACGACGATGCCCTTGCCGGCGGCGATGGCCGCGACGGCGTCCTCGATCGTTGCGAAGGTCATGACGTCCTCACCAGCTTCTCGACGTACTTGGCGATCACATCGATCTCGAGGTTGACCTGCTCGCCGACGCCCTTGCGGCCCAGCGTGGTCAGCTCGACGGTGGTCGGGATGAGGCTGACGGTGAAGCTCTCGTCGTCGATGACGGCGACGGTCAGCGAGATGCCGTCGACGGTGATCGAGCCCTTCTCGACGACGTACCGGTTGAGGTCGGCCGGCAGCGTGATCCGGACGTCCTCCTGCATCTCGCCGGGCGTCTTCGACAGGATCGTGCCGACCCCGTCGACGTGGCCCTGCACGAGGTGGCCGCCGAGCCTGGTGGACAGGGTCGCGGCCCGTTCCAGGTTGACCCGGTCGCCGACCACGACGGCCCCGAGGGAGCTGCGGTCGAAGGATTCCTTCATGACGTCCGCGGTGAACGTGTCCCCGTCGACCGTGACGACGGTCAGGCACACGCCGTTGACGGCGATCGAGTCGCCGTGCCCCGCGTCGGAGGTGACCTGCGGGCCCCGGACGGTGAGGACGGCGCCAGCGCCGTGCCACTCCAGGGCGGTGATTTCGCCGAGTTCCTCGACGATTCCCGTGAACATCTGATCCATACCCCTTGTGAAATAGGGGCGCAGGGGCACGGGACGCCCGGGACGCGTGGAAGCGCACGGACGGACCCTGCCTCCGCGCGCTGAACTCCCATCCGGACTTTCACCGTCGGCCCCGAGATTTCATCGGGTCAACCGGTCACTGGCTGTGACCGGGTCGCGGGCTCTCACCGCCGGTTCGGAATTGCACCGACCCCGCCAGCGCGTGGTGGGTTCTGAGGTCAGTCTTACACGCGCGCCCAGCTGTCGGGTATCGCGAGAATGCGGGGAGACAGACCTCACATCAGACGGGTACGGGTACCGTGGGCCACGTGAGGTCCAAGGTGCCGATTGTCCTGTTGATCCCGGCTTTGCTGGGTCTGGGGCTTCTCGTGCTCCCCCTCGTCGGCCTGCTGGTCCGCGCCCCGTGGGCCACCCTCGGCCCGCGGCTGGCCGAGCCGACGGTGCTCGCCGCGCTCCGGCTGTCCCTGGTCACCGCGTCCTGCGCGACCGCGTTGTCCCTGGTCCTGGGCGTGCCCCTGGCGTGGCTGCTGGCCAGGGTCGAGTTCTGGGGGCGGCGCGTCATCCGGGCGCTGGTCACCCTGCCGCTCGTCCTGCCGCCCGTCGTCGGGGGCGTCGCGCTGCTCCTCGTCTTCGGCCGCAACGGGCTGTTCGGGGCCGCGCTGGAGTCCCTGGGCGTGACCCTGCCGTTCAGCACGCCCGGGGTGGTCCTCGCCGAGACGTTCGTGGCGATGCCGTTCCTCGTGATCGCCGTGGAGGGCGCGCTGCGCGGCGCGGACCGCCGGTACGAGGAGGCGGCAGCGACGCTCGGGGCCGGCCGGTTCACCACGTTCCGTCGGGTGACCCTGCCGATGATCGGGCCGGGGATCGCCGCCGGGGCGGTGCTGTGCTGGGCGCGGGCGCTCGGCGAGTTCGGGGCCACGATCACGTTCGCCGGTAACTTCCCCGGCCGGACCCAGACGATGCCGCTCGCGGTGTACCTGGCGCTGGAGACCGATCCGGCCGCCGCGATCACCCTGAGCCTGCTGCTGCTCGCCGTCAGCGTGCTGCTCCTCGCCCTGCTCCGGGAGAGGTGGGTGTCGTGACGGCCGGCCCGGGATCCGGGCTGCGCGCGCGGTTGCGGGTACGGCTCGTGGATGTCGAGCTCGACCTCGCCGCCGGGGAGACCGTCGCCCTGCTCGGGCCGAACGGGGCCGGCAAGTCCACTGTGCTGCGGGCGCTCGCCGGGCTGCTGCCCTCGGGCGGGGAGATCAGCGTGGGGGGTGTGCGGATCGAGGGGCTGGCTCCGGAGTACCGGAGAATCGGGTTGGTCTTTCAGGACTATCTGCTGTTCCCGCATCTGTCCGCCGTGGACAACGTGGCCTTCGGCCCCCGGTGCGCCGGGGTGTCGAAGGCCAGGGCGCGGCAGGTCGCGACCGAGTGGCTCGGCAGGGTCGGGCTCGGCGGGCACCTGCGGTCCCGGCCCGGGCGGCTGTCCGGCGGGCAGGCCCAGCGGGTCGCGCTCGCCCGGGCCCTGGCGACCGAGCCCCGGCTGCTGCTCCTCGACGAGCCCCTCGCGGCCCTCGACGTGCGCAGCCGGCTGGAGATCCGGGCGGAACTGCGCCGGCACCTCGCGGAGTTCCCCGGGGCGGCGCTGCTCGTCACGCACGACCCCCTGGACGCGATGACCCTCGCCGACCGGATCCTGATCCTCGAGGACGGCCGGATCACCCAGGAGGGCACGCCGGTGGAGATCACGTCCCGGCCGCGCACGGAGTATGTCGCCACGTTGGTCGGGCTGAACCTCTACCGGGGGGTGGCCCGCGACGGGGTGGTCGCCGAGCTGGCCCCGGTCGGCGGCGGGACGCGAGCCGACGAACACGTCCCCGGCCCCCCGCCCGGGCCGGCCCCTGCCGGTGGCCGGCCGGTCACGCTGACCGCCGGCGAGGCGGGGACCGGGGACGTGTTCGTCGCGTTCCCGCCGTCGGCCGTCGCGCTGTTCCGCGACCGGCCCGACGGCAGTCCCCGCAACGTGTGGCCGGGGCGGGTGGCTGCCGTGGACCAGCACGGGGACAAGGTGCGGGTCCGGCTCGACGGGGAGCTGCCGGTGGCCGCCGACGTGACCCCGGCGGCGCTCGCGGCGCTGGAGCTGGCCCCCGGAGCCCTGGTGTGGGCGGCCGTGAAGGCCACGGAGACCCACATCTACCCGGCCTGACAGCCCAACCCGTCTACCCGGCCCGGCAGCCCGCCTCGTCCCGCAGCCCGTCCGCCGGCTCCGGGAGACCCTGGCGGACCTGGACCCGGCGGCCGGCCAGTCACCCACTTTGTCGGAACTTTCACCGAGCGTGGTGGTTGGGCGTGCAATGCGCACCCGGCCTGCGCACCACACAGTGGACCCGCACGAGACGTGCTCGCACCCTGCGCGGTTCGTGATTGATTTATCGAAATCCTTGAGTGCGCGTGGTCGTGCTCATAACCTCCCAGGAACACGCACCTTCACGCATGTTCCTGGGAGGTTCCATGAAAGCTCTCCGATGGGTGCTGGGCGGGATGCTCGTTGCTCTGGCCATGCCCGCCACCCCCGCCGCGGCCGCGGCCCCGCTCGCCGCCGGCCCGCCGCAGACGGTGCCGGCGTTGCGCGAATGGACAGCCGGCACCGGCTCCTACACGTTCGGCACCGCGAGCCGGATCACCGTCGACCCCGTCTACGCCGGCCGGCTCACCGACGAGGCGCAGGTCCTCGCCGACGACCTCAAGGACCTGACCGGCAGGACCGTCACGGTCGCCCAGGGCTCCCCCGCCGCCGGCGACATCCACATGACCCTCGGCGCGACGGTACCCGTGGAGGGGTACACCCTCGCCGTGGGCGCGAACATCACCGTCGCCGGCTCCGATGACGCCGGGGCCTTCTACGGCACCCGCACCGTGCTCCAGCTGCTCAAGCAGTCCAGCACCGTCCCGGCCGGTTCCGCGCGGGACTGGCCGACGAAGGCCGAGCGCGGGCTGATGATCGATCAGGGCCGCAAGTTCTTCACCGTGGACTGGGTCAGGAAGCACATCAAGGAGCTGGCGTACCTCAAGCTCAACTCCTTCCACTTCCACGTGTCCGACACGTTCGGCTTCCGGCTGGAGAGCGCGACGCACCCGGAGCTGACGTCGACGGACCACTACTCCAAGCAGGACATCGCGGACCTGGTGGCGCTGGGCGCGAAGTACCACGTCGGAATCGTGCCCGAGATCGACATGCCCGGGCACATGAACACCACCCTCACCGCGCACCCCGAGCTCAAGCTGAAGAGCAGGACGGGCGCGATCAGCAACGAGTTCATCGACCTGTCCATGGACGCCAGCTACACGCTGATCCGGGACCTGATCACCGAGTACCTGCCGCTGTTCCCCGGGCCCTACTGGCACATCGGGGCCGACGAGTACGTCTCCGACTACTCCCAGTACCCCCAGCTGGGCACCTACGCCACGGCGCACTACGGCGCGAACGCGACGGCGAAGGACACCTACTACGGCTTCGTGAACTGGGCCAACGACCTCGTGCGCGCCGGTGGCAAGCAGACGAGGATGTGGAACGACGGCATCAAGTCCGGCGACGGCACCATCACTCCGGCCACCAACATCGTGGTCGACTTCTGGTACAACTACGGCCTGAGCCCCCAGCAGCTCCTCGACCGGGGCCACACGGTCGCCAACGAGTCCTGGACCCCGACCTACTACGTGCTCGGCGGCGCGAAGCCGGACACGAAGTGGATGTACGAGACCTGGACCCCCGACCTGTTCCAGGGCAGCCAGACCGTCAACGCCCCGACCCGCAACCTCGGCTCCAGCATCCACGTGTGGTGCGACAACCCGAACGCCGAGTCCGAGGACCAGATCGCCGCCGGCATCCGGCTGCCGCTGCGCGGACTGGCCCAGCAGACCTGGGGCTCACCGAAACTCGTCGCCACGTACGCGCAGTTCACCCCGATCGCCGACCTCGTCGGGCACGCGCCCGGCTGGCCGGCCGGCCCGGCGGGCAACCTGGCGCTCGGCAAGCCGGTGACCTCGTCGGGGACGGAGACCGCGAACTTCCCGGCCAGCTACGCCGTCGACGGCGACCCGGGCACCCGCTGGTCGTCGGGCTACTCCGACACCTCGTGGATCCGGGTGGACCTCGGCACCAGCCAGCCGGTCAGCCGCGTCGTACTGCGCTGGGAGGCCGCCTACGGCAAGGCGTACAAGATCCAGACGTCGAACGACGACGCCACCTGGACCACGGTCAACACCACGACGAACTCCGACGGCGGCGTGGACGACCTCGCGGTCACCGGCACCGGCCGCTACATCCGGATGCAGGGCACGACCCGCGCCACCACCTGGGGCTACTCCCTCTACGAGTTCGAGGTGTACGGCACGACCGCCACCGTCTACCAGATCGCCACGGGCGGCAAGGCGCTCGACGACCCGGGCAGCTCGGGCACGGCCGGCACCCAGCTGATCACCTGGACCACGCACGGCGGCACCAACCAGCAGTGGCGGTCGACCCCGCAGTCCGACGGCACGGTCACCCTGACCAACGGCGCCTCGGGCATGTGCGCGGACGTCAGCGGTGCCAACGTCGTGCAGAACCCCTGCTCGGGCGGGGCCAGCCAGAAGTGGAAAATCAACGGGTCGATCATCTCCACCCCCGCAGGGTTGGTGCTGACCACTGCGTCCACGTCGGACAACGCCAAGGTGACGGTGGCCGCCGACACCGGTTCGGCGTTGCAGCGTTGGACGCTCACCGCCGTGTGACCCCCCGCGTGCCCTGACGGTCAGGCCAGGGCACGCGACAGGTTGCGCAGCGTGGCGCGCATCCCGGCCCGGTTCCGCTCCGCGCGGTCCCCGGCCGGGGTGCCGCTGAACAGCAGCCCCAGGGCCTCCACCAGCCGACCGCGCCAGTCGTCGCGCCGCTGGTCCTCCCAGAACTCCGTCACCTCGGTGCCACCCTGGGCGGCCACGAGCCGGTACCCCCACCGGGCCACGGGCAGCCCGAACGTCCGCACGTCGAACGAGTACTCCCGCCCCGGGCTCGCCGCCACCACCCGGCAGTTGGTGAACCACACGAACGCCGCCCGCCGGTTCCACCCGGTGAACCGGTCCCCGACCCGCTCGCCCCGCCCCCACACGGAGAAACACTCCGGGCTGAAGGCCGCCATCCGGCGCGGGTCGCCGACCAGGGCGTAGATCCGCTCGGCCGGCGCGTCGATCACGAGCTTCTCACTGAGTGTCCGCACTCGCTCCATGCAGCCACACTCTAGGGCTTTCAAAGATCAACATCATCAGACGGTTACGGTGGTCCCCGACCCGGTCTCCACCGGCTGTCCGGGGCCGGGCTGTCCGGGACCGGTCCCCTGCGGAGGGGTTGTCCTGGGAAGCGCGGGCTATTCCCGGTTCGTGAGTGGTCTGGAAACTCCGGCACAGAGCGCTTCCAACACCCAGCGCGGCCGGCGGGTCAGCGGCTCGATGGATATCCACGCCTGGTGTGCACGGTAGCGCGGATCGGCGGCATAGTCGTTGAACGCGGCCTGCGCGGTGCCGATCGTGCCGGTGGACTGCCGCAACGTCGCACGGCGCGGTGCACCGCTGGACCCGGGCGACGGGAACAAGGGGCAGCCGGCGAAGCCAGCGCCAGCGTGGAGCCCGCCAGACGTAGGCAGGACGATCGGGACGGTGCACGAGGCCGATCAGCTGGGCCCTGGCTCCCAACTCCTCCTCGGTCCACGTCTCCCGTTCGGTCAGGGTGGGCAACTCCGCCACGATCGGCGGAGGAATCGTCACGCGCCGCACGTCGGCCTCCTCCAGGCTGGTGTGGAGAGACGCGGCAGCGCTCGTGGTCGCCAGGCACCGCCGCGTCGACGGTCCGTCCTCCCTCCGGGCACACCGGAGCAGGACCGCCGAGAGACGCGCGGCTAGCCACTCAACAGCCGTGCGTCTCTCCACAGTCACGTTAGGTCGAAGCGACAGGGACTCCGGGTACACCAGGTGTCGAGGTACGCCCTGTACCTCTAGTCGAGGACGATCGCGACCTTCCCCGCGAGGGCGACGGCCGAGGCACGCAGATAGGCGGGAGCGGTCTCGACCGCCCGGCGCACCATGTCCCTGCCGACCGGGCTGAAGCTGACCACCTCCGCCGACACGTGCGCGGCCTGACCGAGGAGGTGCAGCACACCCTCCCGGGAACCTTCCAGGTCAGCGAGCCGGGCGAGTTCCAGCAGGTGCCGGGCACGGTGCTCCGTGGAGTGGATCGCGGCCGGGTCGAGGGGGTCGGCCAGCCGGGTCGCCGACGCGGTGTCGCCGAGCTCGACGGCGCACATCACGCCGTAGACCTCGGTCCGCACCGTGCCGACCTTCGTCCACGGGTGCGCGTATCCCTCGGGCAGCATGGTCGTGACGATCCGATGGGCCTTCCCCCACTCGGCCCAGGCCGCCTGGTCGCCGGCCCTGGCCCTGGTGAGAGCCGCGCACAGGTGCAGATCGGCCAGCATCGCCACGGTCTCGGTGTGGTCCGCGACGCGCGCGGGTGAACCGTCGCGGGGGCCGGCCTCGACGAGGGGCCCGATCAGGTCGACGGCTTCCCGCAACCGCTCGACGGCCTCGTCCGTGCGGCCGGTGGCTCGGAGCAGGTGCGCGGAGTACCAGACCGATCCTGCGATGGTGACCGGGTCGTCGGCCTCCAGAGCGCTGGACATCCCCCGGTCGGCGGACAGCCACACGAGTTCCTGGTCGCCGTGCCAGGCGAGATACGCCTGGGCCTGGTGGTACGCCTGCGCGAGGAGGGCGAGGACCTTGCGCCGCTCGGGGCCGGTGTGCAGCCGGGCGGCACGCTGAAGTTCCTCCAGGAGCGCGGGGAGCACCTCGCCGACCTCGGTCCGCTGGGACTGGGAGGTGTGCCAGGTCGTCCACGCCGTATCCACCATGGCCCGCAGATAGTCCACCGACTGCGGCTCGCCGGTCACCGTCAGAGACCAGTTGGTCAGCGCGCGCCGCACGGCCGGGATGCTCGGGTGGGTCAGCCTGCCGGTCATCGGGAGTGTGCCGACCTGCGGGCCGAACAGCTCGGCCAGGTCATCGATGCGCAGGGCCGGCGCGAGCTTCTGCGCCGCAGAGAGGGTCAGCGACCGCTTCCCGTTCTCGATGAACTTGACGGTTGTGGCGCTGAGACCCGACTGGGCCGCGAGGTCCGACTGGGACAGTCCCCTGGCCTTGCGGTGCGCGCGGACCCGGTCGCCCGGGCTGGTCGATGGCGATGACATGGCGGCCTCCTCGGGGTACACGTGTACCCATGCTAGGCGCAGGCCGCCCTCCGGCGGACAAGTTGGCGCGCGCCGCTCGGCCACAGCCGTACACAGTGGCCACGAGAAGGTGGTGTACCCGAGGACGCACCCTCTGGGCGGGGCTGGCGGCGCGGTACCCGTCAGAGCGGGTTTCAGAGGCGGCGGCGGTCCACCGCGACGTGGGAGCCCGCCTCGCCCTTGGCCACCGACTTCATCTCCGTGGCCACCGCCACGACCTCGGCCGGGTCCCGGAACCGCCGGTACTCCGTCGTCGCCACCCCCACCGACAGCGTCGCCAGGTCCCACTCGTGCTTCACGCCCCGCCGGTCGACGCTGACCAGGTAGCCCCGTTCGGCGTGCTCCGGGTCGTACACCGCCGGCACCCGGCGCCCGAACTCGCGGAGCACCCCGGTGAGCAGGGACCGCACCTGGTCGGGTGGGCAGATCACCACGAAGTCGTCGCCGCCGACGTGGCCGAGGAACACGGCACGGTCCCGCGCCGGCTTGGGCGCGTCGGGGGCCCGGGCGACGGCCACCCGCAGCACGGCCGCCAGGAGCAGGATCAGTTCGTCGCCGCGGACGAAACCGTAGGCGTCGTTGACGCTCTTGAACCGGTCGATGTCCAGGTAGCAGACCGCGAACGGTGCCCCGCCGTCGATCCGGCGCGCGATCTCCCGTCGGATGCGGGTGTTGCCGGGCAGCCCCGTCAGCGGGGACGCCTCACGCAACTCCCGGAGTCTGCTCCGGCGGACGATGCGGATCACGGCGACGGTGCCGCCAGGGCGCGCAGTCGGTGCACGGCGGCGGCGCGGTCCGGCTCGTTGTAGACGGCGGTGCCGGCGACGAACGCGTCGGCGCCGGCCTCGGCGGCCAGGCCGATCGTGTCGCCGGAGATGCCGCCGTCGACCTCGATCCGGATGGTGAGGTGACCGGCGTTGACGTGCTTGCGGGCCAGGCGGACCTTGTCGAGCAGTTCGGGGATGAACGACTGGCCGCCGAAGCCGGCCTTGATCGTCATGATCAGGAGGGTGTCGAACTCGGGGAGCAGTTCGAGGTACGGCTCCATCGGCGTGTCCCGGTCGATCGCCAGCCCGGCGAGGGCGCCGGCCGCCCGGATGTCGCGGGCTACGGCGACCGGGTCGCCGGTGGCCTCCGCGTGGAAGGTGACGTTGTGCGCGCCGGCCTCCGCGTATCCCGGGGCCCAGCGGTCCGGGTTCTCGATCATCAGGTGGCAGTCGAGGGGCAGGGTGGTCGCGGCGAGCAGGCTCTTGACAACCGGCAAACCAAATGTCAGGTTTGGCACGAAATGATTGTCCATCACGTCCACGTGCGCCCAGTCGGCCGCGCCTTCGATGGTGGCTACCTCGTCGGCGAGGTGTGCGAAGTCAGCAGACAGGATGCTGGGCGCGATGATGTACGACACGCGGACAGTCTACGGAGAGTTCACCTGATGTATTCGGTGAGTAAGATCACCGATTTCCGCTGACGACCCGGACGTTTCTTTCAGGATCGGGCGTTATCGGGTACCCGGCGGGTCGGGCCGGCCCGTTGCCGCCGGTCCGGGCCCCGCAGCCCGTGCCCGGCGGGGCGGCGGCCAGCCCCTCCGCGGGCGGCGGCCGGCCCGCCTCACACTGCGGACAACTCCCTCTGCCGCACCGGCGGCTCAGACGCGGCGGCCTGCCTGAAGCCCTTGACGAGGAGGTAGCCGGCGAGGCTGACCTCCCACGCGAACACCGGCAGCGCCGCCAGTGACCCCACCGGCGAGACCTGCTCGTACAGGCCGAACATCACGGCGGTCGCCGACGCGAGGATCAGCGGGCCTCCGACGAGCCCGAGGACGGCGATGAACCGGGGCACGAGCCGGGACCGGTACAGCAGGTACGCCAGCAGCAGGCTGTTGGCCCCCAGGGCGACGTTCGGGCCGAGCAGGAAGGTCCAGTCGTGGAGCGCGACGAGCGCGTGGGCGACGGTGGCCAGGGCGTCGTCGTCGGTGCCGGCGGGGTCCCGTCGCAGGCTCACGACCGCCAGCACGCTGAGGACGCCGACGACGATGATCACGGCTTCGAGCAGGCGGACGCACACGTAGCCGAGGGCCACGGCGGGGCGCTGCCGCCGGACCACGGGATACACCGCCGCCGCCGTGCCGATGACGGCGGCGACGAGGACGAGTTCGCAGAGCGCGCCCAGGAGGACGCGGGTGTCGGCGCCGGCCCCGAGGACGTAGTTCGCGTCCTTGAGCACCGGCTGGTAGAGCACCAGGCCCGCGATCGCCGCGATCTCGGTGACCAGGAAGAGCACGCCGACGACCAGCGCGCTCCTTCGCAGTGAGCTCATGACTTCCCCCAACCTCGTAGGTGTACTCCGTACACCTGATGCTGCGGAACCCTAAGGTGTACGCTGTACGCCTGTCAAGCGGAAGGGTTGGACCGATGACACGCCGCTCCCCACTGAGCAGGGACCGGGTGCTGCGCGCCGCCGTCGCGCTCGCCGACAGCTCCGGCATCGACGCGCTGAGCATGCGCAAGCTGTCCCAGGAACTCGGCGTCGTGCCGATGGCGCTGTACAAGCACGTCGCGCACAAGGAGGAGCTGCTCGACGGCATGGTCGACGTCGTCGTCGGCGAGATCGACCCGCCCGGCCCCGCCGCCGACGGCTGGCAGTCCCGGGTCCGTCGGCGGATCCTGTCCGCGCGCCAGGCGCTGCTGCGACACCCATGGGCGTCCCGCGCGATCGAGTCGCGCACCACCCCGACGCCGGTCACATTGGGGTACATGGACTCGACCATCGGGATGCTCCGCGCGGGCGGGATGTCCGTGGACCTCACCCACCACGTGATGCACGCGCTCGGCAGCCGGATGTTCGGCTTCGCCCAGGAGCTGTACGCGGCACCTGCGGCCCCGGACCCGCACGCCCAGGCGGCGGCGCTCAGCGCGATGGCTGGGATCTACCCCCACTTCGTGGAGATCGCGTTGCGGGCCGAGCACGACGAGGGTTCGGTGGTCGGACCGGGCTGCGACGACCAGTTCGAGTTCGAGTTCTCCCTGGACCTGCTGCTGGAAGGCTTCGAACGGCTCCGCGTCCAGGGCTGGAGCTCGTCCTGACCCCGAAAATGACTCGCTGACCCCGAAACCCGCTCGCCCGGCCGCGCACAATGTCCCCATGACCGAAACCGACCCGGTGACCGTCCGATCAGGAAACCCCGGCGACATCGACGCGGCGGTGGCGGTGTGGAGCCGGGCCAACGAGGGGAAGAACCTGCCGGCGCACGCCGAGCGGCTGCGCGGGTGGGCGCGAGACCCCGACTCCGCGCTACACATCGTCAAGGTCGGCGGTCAGCTTGTCGGCATGGCCCTGCGACTGCCCGGCCGGGCCGATGACGGCACCGGGCCGCTGATCCCCGACCTGTGCCACCTGACCGGGATCAGCGTCCTCCCGAAATGCCAGGGTCAGCGTCTCGGCGGGCTACTGCTCGACGCCGTGCTCGCGGCGGGCATGCGCGACGGCTACCGCCGGGCGACGTTGTGGACGCACGCCGACAACGCCCGGGCCGGCCTGCTCTTCGCCGCCCGGGGCTTTCGCCCCACCGGTCGCGCGGCCCCCGACGAGGCCGGCACGCCGATGGTGCACCTGGAATGCGTGCTGAAGGTCTAGCCGACCCGGCGCAGCAGCGCCAGGAACATCGCGTCCGTCCCGTGCCGGTGCGGCCACAGCTGCACCGTCGGCCCGTCGCCGAGCCCCGGCATGCCGGCCGGCATGAACTCCCGCGCGTCGAGCAGCTCCAGCGGGATCTTCGACTTGCGCAGCGTCTCCATCACGGTCATCCGGGTCTCGGTGACGTGCGGCGAACACGTCACGTACCCGACGATCCCGCCGACCCGCACCGCGCGGACGGCGGCGGCGAGCAGCTCGCGCTGGAGTTTGGTCAGCGGCGGCAGGTCCGACGGCATCCGGCGCCACCGGGCCTCCGGGCGGCGGCGCAGCGCGCCCAGGCCCGTGCACGGCGCGTCGACGAGCACCCGGTCGAAGCCCTGCTCGACGAGGTCCGGGTCGTGGCCGACGGTGCGGCCGTCGGCGTGCTTGACGTACACCGGCAGGCCCCGGGTGGCCTTGGCGACCAGCTCGGCACGGTGCTCGGTGACCTCGACGGCGAGCACGTCCGCGCCGCGCTCGGCGCCGAACGCGCCCAACAGGCCGGCCTTGCCGCCGGGGCCGGCGCACAGGTCCAGCCAGCGGTCGTCCTGACCCTGCACCGGCACGTTCACCACGGCGGTGGCGACAAGCTGGCTGCCCTCGTCCTGCACGTGCGAGCGGCCCTTGTGGATCGACGACAGCGCGCCGGGGTCGCCGCCGGCCAGCGTCACCGCGTACGGCGACCACTGCCCCGCCGACCCGCCCGACTCGGCCATCAGCTCTTCCTGGGTGATCCGCCCCGGCCGGGCCGCCAGGTGCACCGGCGGCCGGACGTTGTCGGCCTCGAGGAGTTCGGTGATCTCGGCGGCGTCCTTGCCGAGCGCGTCGGTGAACGCCCGCACGATCCACTCCGGGTGCGCGGTGCGCGCGGCCAGGTTGCCGGCCGGGTTCTCCGCCGCGTCGGGGGCGACCGTGGCCAGCCAGTCCTCGAGGGTGTGCTCCGATACCCGTCGCATGATGGCGTTGGCGAACTTCGCCGCCCCGTCGTTGACGGTCTCGCGGACCAGGGTCACCGTGGTGTCCACCGCGGCGTGCGGGGGGACCCTGGTGTAGAGCAGCTGGTAGGCGCCCATCCGCAGCGCGTCGCGGACCGCGGAGTCGGGTTCGCGGTCGACGTTGCGGTCGATGATCCGGTCGAGGGTGCCGAGGCTGCGCAGGGTGCCGTAGGTCAGCTCGGTGGCGAACGCCGCGTCCAGGCCGGACAGCTGGCGCTCGCGGAGCAGGCCCGGCAGCGCCAGGTTCGCGTACGCGTCGTTGTCGGAGACGGCGCGGATGACCTGGAAGGCGACGAACCGGGGCGCGTCTACCGGGAGGTTGGGGCGCTTGGCGGGCCCCCGAGCCTCTCCCCCGCCTCGATCCGGACGCCCCGCGCCCACGCGCCGGCCTCCATCGCCTTCTTGCCCTGGGCCCTGACCTCGCCGAGTAGTACTGATGTCGTTCCCGTCCCTACGTACACATTGTTCTTCTGAACTGAGATCTCGCCCGGGGCCAGCGGCTCCCCGGCGACGGTCACCGGCGCGAGTTTGATCCGCTCGCCCCGGAAGGTGGTCCACGCGCCCGGCGCGGGGGTGCAGGCCCTGACCCGGCGGTCGACGGCGAACGCCGGCTCCGTCCAGACCACGCCGGCGTCCTCGACGGTGATCTTCGGGGCCAGGCTGACCCCGTCGGCCGGCTGGGGCACGGCGCGCAGCGCGTCGGCGGCGATGCCGTGCAGCACCTGGACGAGCAGCTCCCCGCCGGACAGCGCGAGCCGGCCGAGCAGGTCACCGGCGGTGTCCTTCGGCCGGATGGTCTCGGTGAGGGTGCCGAAGACCGGCCCGGTGTCCAGGCCCGCCTCCAGCTGGAAGACGCACGCGCCGGTCACCTCGTCGCCGTGCCAGACGGCGTGCTGCACAGGGGCGGCGCCGCGCCAGGCCGGCAGCAGGGAGAAGTGCAGGTTGATCCAGCCCCGCGCTGGGATGTCGAGGGCGACCTGGGGCACGAGCGCGCCGTAGGCGACGACCGGCACGCAGTCCGGCGCCAGGGCCTTGAGCCGCTCCAGGAACTCCGGCTCGCGGGGCTTCGCCGGGGTCAGCACCTCGATGCCGCGCTCGTCGGCCCACGCGCCGACCGGCGAGCGGTGCAGCTTCTTGCCTCGCCCCGCCGGGGCGTCGGGCCTGGTGAGCACGGCGAGGATCTCGTGCTGGCCGTCGGCGGCGATCGCGTCGAGGGCGGGCACGGCGACCTCGGGGGTACCGGCGAACACGAGCCGCACCGTCGACCACTCCCCACCACCGCGCTGTTTTGGACCGACCCAGTCTACGGGTCGGCCCGGACGCCCCGCCCGGAGCCGCCCCGTGTGTCCGGGATCTCCACAGCCGGGATCAAGAGCCAGATCACCATCATGTTCCGGTGACGCCGCGTCCCTGGACCGGCGCGCGACGGCGGGAGCCCGGCGCGTTCCCACCGGCCGGTCGCCGCCCTGGCCCGCACCCCGGCCGGGCCGGGAAGCCCCGTGTCCTCCCGGCCCGACCCACCCCTCACCCGACGGGCCCGGCCCGTCACCCGACCGGCTCGGCCCCCTCAGCCGACCGCGACGAGCTCCGGCTCGGCGGCGGGCGCCCGGTCGACGGCCCGCCAACTGGGGAAGACGAACGGGACGAGGGTGACCAGCACGTACAGCCCGCCGGTGACGAGGAGCGCGCCGCGCAGCCCGACCCCGGCGATCAGCCCGCCGCCGAGCAGCCCGCCCAGCGGCATGCCCGCCGCCGACACCGCACCGGTGAGCCCGAACACCCGGGCCTGCAGGCCCTCGGGCACCCGCTCGTAGGCGACGGCGGACAGGATCGGGTTGACCGTGGACATCAGCACCCCGGCGGCGAACGCCACCCCGAGGACCGGCCAGATCCCCTCGCCGAGCGCCATCGCCACGAACCGGGAGCCGCCGGCGGCCAGGAAGCACACGGTGAAGGTGAGGTAGCGGGGCAGCCGGAGGGCCAGGGCGGCGTACCCGAGGTTGCCGAGCACCGCGCCGAGCGCCGTCACGCCGCCGACCAGCCCCAGCGCGCGCGGGTCGCGCAGCACGTCGTGCGCCCAGACCGGGGTGAACACGGCGGCGAACGCCTGGTCGAACATGTTGGTCGCCAGCACGATGAGCGACAGGCCCAGCATCAGCCGGTCGCCGCGCAGGTAGGCGACGCCGGCGCGCAGGGCGACCAGGTAGGGCTCGCGCTCCTCTGCGTCCGGCGCGGCACCGACCCGCACCAGGGCCGCGACGAGGCCCGCGCAGAGCACGAACGACACGGCATCGACGTAGAGCACGTTGTCCGCGTGCAGCCATCCGACCAGCACGCCGGCCAGGGGCAGCCCGAGCAGCCCCGACAGCCGGCTCGCCCCGTCCTGGATCGTGGCGGCCCTGGTCACGTCGATCCCGGAGACGGCGATCGCCCGGGGTTGCAGGGCGCCCTTGGCCGCGTCCCCGAAGCCGCGCAGCGCCCCGGTGGCGGCGACCACGGCCAGCAGCGCCGGGAACGACAGCCGGCCGGCCTGGTGCAGCAGCGGCAGCGCGGTGATCGCCGCCGCGCTGGCCACGTCGGTGCCGACGCTGACGACGCGCGGCCCCCACCGGTCGATCCACGGCCCGCCGAACAGACCGGCGAGGACGAACGGGGTCATCTCGGCGAAGGCGACCACCCCGGCCCGGGTGGCGCTGCCGGTGGTGACGAGCACGAACCACGGGATGGCGACGAACGTCATCAGGCTGCCGATCCGCGACACCGACCGGGCGACGAGGACACCGAAGAACGGGACCCGGCTCATCGGGTACCGTCCCCGCGCGGCTCCGAGAGGTCGAAACCCTGGCGCCCCTGGGCGTCCCCCTCGGGCCCGTTGCCGGCCGCGGCGTCCCCGAGGTCGGGCAGCACATTCCACTGGACGGCGACCGGCGCGCTGCCCTCGGGCCCGGCGACCCCCGGTTCCCGGCGCGGATAGCGCTGGACGAGCGCGAAGATCTCCTCCTTGAGCCGCGCCACGTCCTCCGGGGTGAGCTGCAGGATCGAGTCGGACATCGTCCAGTTGGCCTGCCACTCCGCCGGCAGCGTGGTCATCGAGTCGAGGAAGCGGGCGACGCGGGCCGAGTACGACGCGGCGACGGCGCGCATGTACCCC
This sequence comes from Longispora fulva, assembly GCF_015751905.1. Lineage (NCBI taxonomy): Bacteria > Bacillati > Actinomycetota > Actinomycetes > Micromonosporales > Micromonosporaceae > Longispora > Longispora fulva. The sequence continues at coordinate 8,622,495 of NZ_JADOUF010000001.1, read as the reverse complement.
TCGGCCTCGGCGATCGTGACGCCGGAGTCCTTGTCGAGCGTCGTGGACCGGTGCGCGGCCCGCCACCAGCGCTCCCGGCCGGCGCCCTGTTCGGGGTCCTCCTCCACGAAGCCGTACTCGGCGAGCTGGCGCAGGTGGTAGCTGGTCGCGCCGCTGGACTGGCCGAGGCGCTCGGCGAGCCGGGTCGCCGTGGACCGGCCGTCGACGCGGAGCAGCTCCAGGAGGCGCACGCGGAGCGGGTGGGCGAGGCCGCGCAGCAGCCGGGGGTCGAGCACCACGGGATCGTCGGTCATCAACCCAAGATAGCGATGCAAAGACTCCTTTGCAATGAGTTCTTTGGAGAGTCCGACCCGCCCGAGTGTTTCCCTGGCGTTAAAAGGTATGGGTCAGGGGTCTTTTTTAGCCGCGTGGATATTGACTTTGATCGTCGCGGGGCGAAACATCTCCCCACATACCTGTGAGGAGGACCACACGTGAGTTACACGGATGAGGAACGGCTGGCCCAGCTCGGCTACAAACAGGAACTGCACCGGGGTCTGTCCGGTTTCTCCAACTTCGCCGTCTCGTTCTCGATCATCTCGGTGTTGGCAGGGTGCCTGACGTCGTACGGGATCGCGATGAAGGCCGGCGGCCCGGTGTCGATCACGCTCGGCTGGCTGCTCGTCGGCGGCGGCGTGATCCTGGTGGCGCTGTCGATGGCCGAGGTGTGCTCGGCGTACCCGACGGCCGGCGCACTGTACTGGTGGACCCACGCCCTGGCGAAGAAGAACAAGTCCGCCTGGTCGTGGTTCGTGGGCTGGTTCAACTTCGTGGGCGAGTTCGCCGTGACCGCCGCGATCGACTACGGCGCGGCGATGACCTCGGCCGCGTTCTTCAGCCTCACGTTCGGCTGGACGGTCACCCTGCCCCGCACGTTCGGGCTGTTCCTGGTGATCATCATCGTGCACGGCCTGCTCAACACCTTCGGGGTGAGCCTGGTCCGGCTGCTCAGCGACATCAGCGCCTGGTGGCACATCGTCGGCGTGGCCGTGATCGTCGGCGTGCTCGTCTTCGCCCCCGACCACCACAAGTCGCTGGGCGACGTGTTCACCGAGTCCTACAACGCGACCGGGTGGACCGGGCCGTTCGCCTCCGTCTACGCGTTCCTGATGGGCCTGTTGATGGCGCAGTACACCTTCACCGGGTACGACGCCAGCGCCCACGTCGCCGAGGAGACCCACGACGCGGCCCGCACCGCCCCGCGCGGCATCGTCAGCTCCGTCGTCGTGTCCCTGATCGCCGGTTTCGTGCTCCTGGTCGCCGTGACCGCCGCGATCCAGGACTACGACAAGGAACTCAACTCGCCGACCGCGTTCCCGCCGGCGCAGATCTTCATCGACGCCGCCGGCGCCAACCTGGGCCGGGCGCTGCTGTTCATCATCGTCGTCGCCCAGTTCTTCTGCGGCATGGCGTCGGTGACGGCCAACTCCCGGATGGCGTACGCGTTCGCCCGCGACGGCGCGCTGCCCGGCTCGCGGCTGTGGAAGAAGGTGAACCCGCGCACCGGTACCCCGACGAACTCGATCTGGCTCTGTGTGGCCTGCTCGGTGATCCTGCTGCTCCCGGCGATCTGGAGCTTCACCGCCTACCTGGCCGCGACGTCGGTGGCCGTGATCGGGCTGTACATCTCCTACATCACGCCGGTCTTCCTGCGGCTGCGCACGAAGAACTTCCCGGTGGGCCCGTGGAACCTCGGCCGGTGGAGCAAGCCGGTCGGTTGGCTCGCCGTGCTGTGGACGGTGTTCATCGTGGTGCTGTTCGTCCTCCCGCCGTACTACCCGGTCACCGTCGACACGTTCAACTACGCGCCGATCACGGTGCTGGTCGTACTGGGCGGGGCGGGCGTGTGGTGGTTCGCCGGGGCGCGGCGCTGGTTCACCGGCCCACGGACCAACGTCGATCTGGCTGTCGCCCCGAAGGCGGGGGCGAGAGAATGACCGCGTGACTGATGGAATGTGGCGGCCTGTCCGCGGCGGCAACGCTTTCGAGTTGACCGTGGAGAGGCTCGCCCAGGCGATCCGTCTCGGGGTGGTGCCCGCCGGTGAGCGGTTACCCCCCGAGCGGGAGCTCGCCGAGAAACTACGGGTCAGCCGGGTGACGCTCCGCGAGGCGATCGGGGCACTGCGCGAGGCGGGGCTGCTGGAGTCCCGCCGCGGCCGGGCCGGGGGCACGTTCGTCCTGTACGCCGGGGACCTCCCGCACGAGGACGCCGGCGCCCTGGCCCGCTCGATGGGCTCGGACCTGACCGACGCCCTGGACTTCCGCTGGGTGATCGAACCCGGGGCCGCGGCGCTCGCGGCCGGGCGCACCCTGCCGGCCACCGATCGCCAGCACCTCGTGGGTTGCCTGGAGGCGTCGAGGTCGCGGGACCCGATCGGCCGGCGGATCGCCGACTCCCGGTTACATCTGGCCATCGCCGCAGCCAGCGGCTCGCCCTCGCTCGCCGCCGCCGTCGCGGACGTGCAGCTCACCCTGGACCGGCTGCTGGCCGCCATCCCGGTGCTGCGCCGCAATCTCGACCACTCGGACAACCAGCACGCCCGGATCGTGGAGGCCATCCTCGCCGGGGACTCCGTGCGGGCCCGGGAAGAGATGGCCGAGCACTGCGAGGGAACATCCGCCCTCCTGAGGGGCTTTTTGGATCGCGATTAGACCATTAAGGTGAACGCATGGAGCTCGACGAACTGAGAGCACTGGTCGCCAGTGGCGAGATCGACACCGTCGTGGTGGCGATCGTCGACATGCAGGGGCGACTGCAGGGCAAGCGTTTCCACGCCCCCTTCTTCCTGGCCGACACCGTCCCGAACGGCGCCGAGGGCTGCGCGTACCTGCTGGCCGTCGACGTCGAGATGAACACCGTCGACGGCTACGAGATGAGCTCGTGGTCCACCGGCTACGGCGACTTCGCCATGGTCCCCGACTTCTCCACGCTGCGCCGCACCCCGTGGCAGCCCGGCACGGCGATGGTCATCGCCGACCTGGCCAACCACGACGGCACCCCGGTCGCGGCCAGCCCCCGGCAGATCCTCCGCCGCCAGCTCGACCGGCTCCGCGAGGCCGGCTACACCGCGTTCGCGGGCACCGAGCTGGAATTCGTGCTCTACCACGACACGTACGAGGAGGCCTGGCAGCGCGGCTACCGCGACCTGCACCCGGCCAACCTGTACAACGTCGACTACTCGCTGCTCGGCACCGCCCGGGTCGAGCCGCTGCTGCGCCGGATCCGCAACGAGATGTACGGCGCCGGGCTGATCCCGGAGAGCGCCAAGGGCGAGTGCAACCTCGGACAACACGAGATCGCCTTCCGGTACTCCGACGCGCTGAACGCCGCCGACGACCACTCGGTGTACAAGAACGGAGCCAAGGAGATCGCCGCCCAGGAGGGCATGGCGCTGACCTTCATGGCCAAGCCCAACGAGCGCGAGGGCAACTCCTGCCACATCCACTTCTCCCTGCGCGACCTCGACGACCGCCCCGTGATGACCGAGGTGATCGACCGGGTCAACGCCGGCCTGCTGGCCACGATGCGGGAGTTCTCCCTGCTCTACGCCCCGAACATCAACAGCTACAAGCGCTACCAGCCGGGCAGCTTCGCCCCGACCGCGCTGCGCTGGGGCCGCGACAACCGCACCTGCGCCCTGCGGGTCGTCGGCCACGGGCCCTCGCTGCGGGTGGAGAACCGGGTGCCGGGGGCAGACGTCAACCCGTACCTGGCGATCGCCGCCCTGATCGCCGGCGCGCTGCACGGGCTGTCCGGCGACGCTGCGGTGCAGGAGGAGTTCGTCGGCAACGCCTATGACTCCGACTCGCCGACCGTGCCGGAGAACCTGCGCGACGCCCTCGGGCTGTGGGAATCCTCGACACTGGCCAAGGACGCGTTCGGCGAGGACGTGGTGGCGCACTACGCCAACAACGCCCGGGTGGAACTGTCCGCGTACGACGCGGCGGTCACCGACTGGGAGCTCAAGAGAGGGTTCGAACGGCTGTGAGCGAGTACCAGATCATCAATCCGGCCACCGGGGAGCACATCGCCGCCGTCGCGGCGACGACCCTCCCGGAGGCCGACGCGGCCATCGCCCGCGCGCACGGGGCCTTCGGCACCTGGCGGCACGTGTCCCCGGGCGACCGGGCGCGGCTGCTGCGCCGGTTCGCGACCCTCGTCGACTCCCACGTCGAGGAGCTGGCCCAGCTCGAGGTCGCCAACGCCGGGCACACCATCGGCAACGCCCGGTGGGAGGCCGGCAACGTCCGCGACGTGCTGCACTACTACGCCGGCGCGCCCGAGCGGCTGTTCGGCCGGCAGATCCCGGTGCCCGGCGGGCTGGACGTCACCTTCGCCGAGCCCCTCGGGGTGGTCGGGGTCATCGTGCCGTGGAACTTCCCGATGCCCGTCGCGGCCTGGGGGTTCGCCCCGGCGTTGGCCGCCGGCAACACCGTGGTGCTCAAGCCGGCGGAGTGGACGCCGCTGACGGCGCTGCGCCTCGCCGAACTGGCGCTGGAAGCCGGCCTCCCGGAGGGCGTGTTCACCGTGCTGCCCGGCGACGGACCGGTCATCGGGCAGCGGTTCGTCACCCACCCGCTGGTCCGCAAGATCTGCTTCACCGGGTCCACCCGGGTCGGCAAGCAGATCATGGCCGGGTGCGCCGACCAGGTCAAACGGGTCACCCTGGAGCTGGGCGGCAAGAACGCGAACATCATCTTCGCCGACTCCGACCTGGCCAAGGCGGCGGCGACCGCCCCGTACGCCGTGTTCGACAACGCCGGGCAGGACTGCTGCGCGCGGTCCCGGATCCTCGTGCAGGCCTCCGTCTACGACGAGTTCATGGCGCACTTCGAGACAGCCGTGCGGGGCGTGAAGGTCCTCGACCCGACCGACCCGGCCTCCGAGGTCGGCCCGCTGGTCTCCGCCGCGCACCACGAACGGGTCTCCTCCTACGTGGCGCAGTCGAAGGTCGCCTTCCAGGGCTCCGTGCCCGACGGGCCCGGGTTCTGGTTCCCGCCGACCGTGCTGGAGACCGCCGGCCCGTCCGATGTCGCCTGGCGCGAGGAGGTGTTCGGCCCCGTCGTGTCGGTGCTGCCGTTCGCCGACGAGGCCGAGGCCGTCGCCCTGGCCAACGACACCGAATACGGCCTCGCCGGATCCATCTGGACCCGCGACGTCGGGCGCGCCCTGCGGGTGGCGCGCGCCGTGGACGCCGGCAACCTCAGCGTCAACTCCCACTCGTCCGTGCGGTACTGGACACCGTTCGGCGGCGCGAAACAGTCAGGATTCGGCCGTGAGCTGGGGCCCGACGCCCTGGCCGCGTTCACCGATGTCAAGAACGTCTTCATCAGTACGGAGGAATCATGACTCGTCTGCAGGGCAGGGTCGCTGTCATCACCGGGGCCGGGAGCGGCATCGGGCTGGCCACGGCCCGCCGGTTCGCCGAGGAGGGCGCCCGCGTCGTCGCGGTCGACATCTCCGCCGACGCCGGCGAGGCGACCGCCAAGGAGGTCGGCGGCATCTTCAAGGTGCTCGACGTGACCGACGAGGCCGGCACCCGCGACATGTTCGCCGAGGTCGTCGCGGAGCTGGGCTCACTCGACATCGTGTTCAACAACGCCGGCATCTCGCCCCCCGACGACGACTCCATCCTCGACACCGGGCTCGACGCCTGGGAGCGGGTGCAGAAGGTCAACCTGACCAGCGTGTTCCTCGGCTGCAAGTACGCGCTGCCGTACATGATCGAGCAGGGCAAGGGCTCCATCATCAACACGGCGTCGTTCGTGGCGCTGATGGGCGCGGCGACCTCGCAGATCTCGTACTCGGCGTCCAAGGGCGGCGTGCTGTCCATGACCCGGGAGCTGGGCGTGCAGTTCGCCCGGCAGGGCGTGCGGGTCAACGCGCTGTGCCCCGGACCGGTGAACACCCCGCTGCTCAAGGAGCTGTTCGCCTCCGACCCGGAGCGGGCCGCCCGCCGGCTCATCCACGTGCCGCTGGGCCGGTTCGCGGAGCCGTCGGAGATCGCGGCGGCCGTCGCGTTCCTGGCCAGCGACGACTCCTCGTTCATGACCGCCAACACCTTCGTGGTCGACGGCGGCATCACCGGCGCGTACGTGACGCCGTTGTCATGAGGCCCGTCATCGGCATCACCGCGTACCGGGAACCGGCCCAGTGGTCGGTCTGGTCGGTGCCCGCCGTGCTGATCCCCGCCACGTACGTCGAGTGCGTGACGGCGGCCGGCGGGCACCCGGTGGTGCTCCCGCCCGACCCGTCCCCGGCGATCCTGTCCCGCCTCGACGGCCTGGTACTGGCCGGCGGCGCGGACGTCTCCCCCGGCCGGTACGGGGCGGAACCGCACGAACGGACGGTCAGCCGGCCCGACCGCGACGAGGGCGAGCTGGCCCTGCTCGCGGCGGCCGGCGACCTGCCGGTCCTCGGAGTGTGCCGGGGCATGCAACTGATGGCCGTGCACGCCGGCGGGACGCTGTTCCAGCACCTGCCCGACGAGCTCGGCCACACCGGGCACCAGCCGGAGCCGGGGGTGTTCGGTTCGCACCCGGCCCGGTTCGCGCCCGGCAGCCTCGCGGAGTCGATCTTCGGGCTGCACGGGGAGGTCAACTCCTACCACCACCAGGGGGTGGCCGACCCGGGGAGCCTGACGGCGACCGGGTGGGCGGCCGACGGGATGATCGAGGTGCTCGAGGACCCCGACCGGCCGTTCTACCTGGGGGTGCAGTGGCACCCGGAGGAGATGCGCGACGCGCGGCTGTTCGAGGCCCTGATCCAGGCCTCGGCCTGAGCCCTCGCAGGGTGCCGGGTTCACCGGTCAGGCCTCACCGTAGGAAATGATGGGTTTGATCGTGGAAAGGGGCCCGGGGCGCAGTGCCGCCCCGGGCCCGTTCTCAGATGGTGGCCCCCGGCCCCCTCAGATCGGGGGCCACCACCTGCCGCTGCCGCTACAGGGGAGGTGTCAGCAGCGCGGCGGCCCCGTCCCAGCGGGCGATCTCACAACCGCCGCGCCGGTTGAACTCGGCGTCGACCCACGCGCCCCGCCACACCCCGAAGATCCGGGCCGTCTGCCGGCCGCCCCAGATCCGGGTGCAGGCCGTGCCCGGCGGCACCGGGGCGAGCGTCGCCTCCGCGCGCGCCGTCAGCTCCGCGCACACCGGCCGGGTCGCCCCGTCCGCAGGACAGTCGATGATCCACCAGTCCGGCGTGGACCACGGGTCCTCGGCGCGCTCGACGAACAGCAGGGACCTCCTCGGCGACACCTCGCGCACCGTGCCGACGCTCTTCGTCCGCTCGATCACGTCGCCGACCAGCGCCGGGGCTCCCCCGCCCTCGACGGTGACGACGGACTTCACGGAACCATTGGGGTAACGCACGGTCAGCTCGTAGACGAAACGGTCACAGCACGAGTCGTCGCTGACGTAGCTCGGGTCGAGGGCGAGGAAGTCGGGCCGGGCCACCGTCGCCAGCAGCGGGTCGCGCCGGGCGTCGGAGGTCGAGGTGTCGACCGTGAACCGGCGTTGGACGCCGGCCAGGCCTCCGGTCTGCTCCAGGGTCACGCTCTGCGCGCGGGCCGGTGCGGCTGCGGACGCTGGCACCGCCGCGACGCCCGCACCGATCAGGAGCGCACCCAGGACGGCGACCATGTGGCGGGCCGTACGGGTGAGGGACTGACGCATGACATGTCCTTCCAAAGGTTGGGATGACACGCGACAGCCTGCCTATATGGAGGATCCACCGCAAACACCCTTTCTTAAGGAAATTTTATGGAAAACGCTTAGATTTTGTACCGACGTGTGACAGCGCTATGCCCGAAACGCGGTGACCTGCCACAGTGGATCCAACTGGAGTTACACTCCGAAAGGGTTCCATCGCCTTTAGTGAGAATTCCCACACGTGGAGTGAGAGTGTGGGTACTCCGCGTTGGTGAGGTGTTCACCTGGCGGGAGGCCCCGCGGCACTCAGGTCGCCATCGTCCGCGCCAGCACGAGGGCTTCCTCCCGCAGCGCCCGCTGGCCGTCATCCGCCGGCACGATCGGCGCGTCCGCCCGCTCCAGCACGACGAGAGACGGCAGGAGCACCCCGCGCAGCAGCCCGCGCTGGACCTTGTGGCCGGAGGAGAAATAGCGATCGTGCAAAGCCCCGACGAAACGGCCGAACACCGCCACGTCCACCCGGCAGATGTCGTCGACGCCGGGAGCCAGCCCGCTGGGCAGCTCCAACACGTCCGCCAGACGGTGCGCCACGGCCACGAACAACAGGCCCGGCTGCAGCGCAGGATTCCACACCGTCTCGCCGTCGACCTCGAAGTAGTAACTCACTGCGCGTACTCCCGACTGGGCTCGGCCTCAGGCCGGTGTCCTTCGAGCGCACCGACGCCCGCCCGTCGCGCTAGGGTACGAAACCTGATCATCGTCTCCTGCGGGGAGTGGGCACGCATGCTGCTGGACATCGGCACCACCCGCCTCTTCGTGGACGACCGGGGCCCGAAGACCGCGCCCACCGTCGTGTACGTGCACGGCGGCCCCGGTCACGGCTCCTATGAGTTCATGACCTACCAGGGCGAACTCCTGTCCCGACACCTGCGGATCATCGCCCTGGACCAACGGGGAGTACTGCGCTCCGACCCGCTGGACACCACCGGCACACTGTCCGAACACGACCTCGTCGACGACCTCGAAGCCGTCCGCAGGACCCTGGCCATCGACACCTGGACCGTCGTCGGCCAGTCGCACGGCGGCCGCATCGCCCTGCGCTACGCCCTCGCGCACCCGGAAACCGTCACCGGCGTCGTCTTCGAGAACCCCGGCTGGGACCTGGTGTCGGCCATGGCGTGCCTGCGGCGGGCGGCGATCCCTGTCCTCCGGGAGCTGGGGCACCACGCCGAGGCCGAGCGGGCCGAGGCTCGGCTGCGGCCGGGCGCGGCCGTCGACGGACCTCGGCCCAGCGCGGACCCCGCACGAGGGCTTCACGACCCTGACCTGCCTGACGCACTCCCCAGGCTCCCCGCCGACCGCGCCGACTGGCTCGAGTTCGTGCGGACCCTGGGCCTGCTCGGCGACCGGCGCAACGAGATCTACGTCCACCAGGCCGCAGCGGCCGCCCGGATGGCCGCCTGCCTGGACTCCGCGCCCTTCACCCGGGACACGTGGACCCGCGCCGGCACGCACTTCGACCAGATCTCAGCACACCCGAGCCTGTACGAGTCCCTGGTTCCCCTGCTCGGCGAACTGACGCATCCGGCGCTGCTCATCAAGGGCCGGCACGACAACGTCACCGCCCCGGCGGACGTCGCGGCGTTCCGCGCCTCGGTGCCCCACGGCCGGACCGAGATGTTCGACGACTCGGGCCACTTCGCCCACCTCGAGGAACCCGACCGGTACGCGGACACGCTCACGTCCTTCATCCGCCGGTGATCGGCTGACGCGACCTGACGGCGAGTCCCCCGCGGCCCTGGGCTCGCCGAACCCGGGCGGACGCTGAACGCGGTCCCGGGCAGCCGCTGAAGGGCGTCCCGGGCAGCCGCGCGGCCGGCGTACCGGTCAGGCCGCCGACCCGGACCGCCGCCGGTCACAGACGATCTCGACGACCTGGTAGACGGGCTCCCCCGGCACCATGTTGTGCATGGTGATGACCCCGCCGTCGCCGTGACCAGGGTCGATGTGGATCTGCCAGCCCCAGTCCGGCCCGGTCGGGGCCGGGTAGTAACCGGTCAGCCTGACCACGCCGTCCTCGCCGACGGGCCCCGACAGCGTCATCCACGTCGGCCCCGTGTGCCACGAGTCGACCCACACCACCGTCGCCTCCCCCGGACCGTCCGCCGCCTCCCCGGGGCCCGCGGCCTCCTCAGGATTGGGGGCCTCCCCGGCCGGAGCGGCCTTGCCACCGAGCAGCATCAGACCGTTCTGCGGCTTGCCGCCCTCCGACCAGGTGTAGGCGACCGTCACGAACTCCCCGGCCGTCACACTGACCGTCGCGCCGGCGTCCGACTCCCGGTACTCCTCCGTCGGCATCAGCCGCAGCCGGTTGACGCCCTGCCAGTCGCCCACGAACGGGGCCAGACACTCAACGATCCTCATCACCGCAGCCTACCGACGACAGGTGACACCAACGTCCGAAACAGACCCGCACGCCCACTCCCCACGCCGGACCTGGGCCGGGTCACAGCAGCTCCAGCGGGTCGATCTGGACCCGGACCGGCTCCTTCGCCCGGTGCGCGCTGCGAACCCCCGCCGCCTCGTGCAACGCCCGCGCCAGCGCCGGCCCCGTCGACCGCGGCACCCGCAGCAGCAGCCGCTCCACGCCCTCGTCCCCGCCGAACACCGGAACCGGCCCCAGCTCATCCACCCCCGCCGGCATCCGCGCACCCGCCAGCAGCTCGGCGATCGCGGCCGGCGAACCCGTCAGGCTGCCCACCCGGACGGCCGGGGGGAAGCCGAGTTCGGCGCGTTCGTCGAGCTCCCGGGCCGCATACCAGGCCGGGTCGAAACGAACCAGAGCCTGCACGACGGGTACCGACGCGTCCGCCACGATCACCACGGTGCCGTCCGCGCGCGCCAACGCCGCCGCCGACAGCCAGCGCCGCAGCGCCTCCTCACCGGCCCGCAGATCCGCCCGGGTCAGCAGCGCCCAGGTGTCCAACAGCAGCACGGCCCCGTAGCCAGCGTCGGCGACCGGCTCGGCCCCGGGCGTGGCCACCACCAGCGCGGGACCGTCCGGAACGGTGTCGAGCAGCTCACCGCGCCCCGATGTGCGCACCGGCACGCCGGCGAACGCCCGGCCCATCTCGTCCGCCGTCCGACGGGCGCCCACCACCGACGCGCGCAGCCGACGCCCCCCGCACACCGGGCAGGTGAAACCCGTCGCACCACGTCCACACCACCGGCAGCTCGGCCCCGAGTGCTCCGGCGACGCGCCGGCCACCCCGGCGTTCCCGCCCAGGACCCCGGACTCCAGCGCGAGCGGCCCGGAACAGTGCGGACAACGCGCCGGAGCCCGACACGTCTCACAGGCCACGGCCGGGATGTAACCCCGCCTCGGCACCTGGACCAGCACCGGCCGGCCAGCGGCGAGGGACACCCGGGCGGCCTGCAGTGCGACACTCGGCAGCCGGGACGACACGGCTCCCGGATCCCGGGACTGCTGCACGTCGTCGCCGGTCGTCACCACCCGGGGGGCACGGGTCCGCAGGGACTCCCGGTCGGCGGTCAGCTCCTTCGCCCAGCCGGTGGCCAACAGCAGCTGCCCCTCCGCCGTCCGGGAGTGCCCCGCCACCAGCGCCGCCGCCCCGGCCAGCTCCGCGCGGGTGAGCAGCACCTCGCGGGCGTGCGGGTACGGCGCGTGCGGGTCGGCGTGCACGTCGTCGCCGTCGTCGAAGATGGCCACGAGGCCCAGGTCGTCCACGGGGGCGAACATCGCCGCACGGGTCCCGATCACGGCCCCGACATGGCCGCGCAGCGCCGTCACGAACCGGGTGTAGCGCTCCTCCGGCCCGGTCGCCGCCGACAGCGCCACATGCCGCCCCTCGCCGAGCAGCGAGAGGAGCGCCCGGTCGAGCCGGTGCAGGTCGCGGCCGTCGGGCACCACCACCACCGCGCCCCGGCCACCCGACAGGGTCGCCCCGACGGCCTCGGCGACTCGGGCCGCCCAGTCCTCCCCCGGCGTGGCGGTCCACACCGCGCGGGGCGCCCGGCCGTCGGCGAGGGCGCGCAGAAAGGCTGCCCCGGCCGGATACGCCGCCCAGCCAACCGTGGCCGGGAACGCCGGCCGGCCTGGCGGCCCGCCACCATCACCGTCCCCGGAGACCTCGGACCCCTCACCCGGCTTCCCACCAGAGCCCGACACCCCCCCGGCCCGGGTCGGGACCTCCGTCTCCGCGGGAACATCACCGGTCGGGACCACAGCCTCCCAGCGGGCCTGCCGGGGTGGGACCGCGGCCTCCGCGCGGGCGTGCCGGGGTGGCACGGCGAGCCGGAGGACATCGGCGAGGTTGCCCGCATACCGGTCCGCGACGGCCCTGGCCAGCCGGGCGATCTCCGGCGACACCACGGGCTCGGCGGACACCGCCCGCTCGAGAAACGACAGACTGCCGCCGTGCTCGCTGGCGGCGACCCGGTCGAGCACGTAGCCGTCGACCTTCTGCCCGGCGAACCGGACCCGGACGCGGCCACCGACGACGACCTTCGCATCCATGCTCGCGGGCACGAGATAGTCGAACGGCCGGTCAAGATGCGGCAACGCGAGGTCGACGCAGATCCGCGCCACGGGCAGGTGCTCGGCCGGGGTCTTCGACGCGGGCGGCTTGACGGCCGACCGGGCTCCCCGGGGGGCTGGCACGGCCGGCAGCTCGAACAGCCCGTCTTCAGTCACGCCCAAAGTCCTACCAGACCCCTACGACTTTCCCCGCAACCGAGCCGCACCGACGGGACGGCCCGACAGCCCCGATCCCGAGAACTCCCGTCACCCGGACACGGGCCGGGACCCCACTGGGCCCCGACCGCCGCGCGCAGGGCCGGTCCCCACCGTGACAAAAGAATGATCTTGGTATTTGATCTCAGGCGAAGTGGCCCGCTGAGGGCGGCGCTGGCAAACGAAAGGAACACCCGCTAGGGCAGCGCCCTGCGGGTGTTCCTTTCGTGCAGTCCAGCGTCGTTCTCAGCGGGTCTTACGAAACCGCGGACTTGAGGTCGGCGACGCGGTCGGTGCGCTCCCAGGTCAGGTCCGGCAGCTCGCGGCCGAAGTGGCCGTAGGCGGCGGTCTGCTGGTAGATCGGGCGGAGCAGGTCCAGGTCGCGGATGATCGCGGCCGGGCGCAGGTCGAAGACCTCCTGGACGGCCTTCTCGATCCGCTCGACCGGGACGACCTCGGTGCCGAAGGTCTCGACGAAGAGGCTGACCGGGTGGGCCTTGCCGATCGCGTAGGCGACCTGGACCTCGCAGCGCTCGGCCAGGCCGGCGGCGACGACGTTCTTGGCGACCCAGCGGGTGGCGTAGGCGGCGGAGCGGTCGACCTTCGACGGGTCCTTGCCGGAGAAGGCGCCGCCACCGTGCCGGGCGTAGCCGCCGTAGGTGTCGACGATGATCTTGCGGCCGGTGAGGCCGGCGTCGCCCATCGGGCCGCCGATCTCGAAGCGGCCGGTCGGGTTGACCAGCAGGCGGTAGCCCTCGGTCTCCAGGCCCAGGGCCTCGATCTCCGGCGCGATGACGTGCTCGCGGATGTCCGGCGTGAGCAGGGACTCCAGCGAGATGTCCGGGGCGTGCTGCGAGGAGACGACCACGGTGTTCAGCCGGACGGGGCGCAGGCCCTCGTACTCGACCGTGACCTGGGTCTTGCCGTCCGGACGCAGGTACGGCACGGTGCCGTCCTTGCGGACCGCCGCCAGCCGCCGGGCCAGCCGGTGCGCCAGCGCGATCGGCAGCGGCATCAGCTCGGGGGTCTCCGAGCACGCGAAGCCGAACATCATGCCCTGGTCGCCGGCACCCTGCAGGTCGAGAGCGTCACCGGACTCGCCGCTGCGGTTCTCCAGAGCCGTGTCGACACCCTGCGCGATGTCCGGGGACTGCGCGCCGATCGCGATGTTGACCCCGCAGGAGGCGCCGTCGAAACCCTTCTTCGACGAGTCGTAGCCGATCCGCAGGATTGTGTCGCGCACGATCGAGGGGATGTCCGCGTACGCCGAGGTGGTGACCTCGCCGGCCACGTGCACCTGTCCGGTGGTGATCAGCGTCTCGACCGCGACCCGGCTCTTCGGGTCCTGGGCGAGCAGCGCGTCAAGAATGCCATCGCTGATCTGGTCAGCGATCTTGTCCGGGTGACCCTCGGTCACAGACTCGGACGTGAAGAGACGGCGTGCCACAGCTCTCCTAGCGGGGTTTGTTGGGTTTGGGGAAGTCTATCTCCGTGCGCTGACCACGGCATAGCAGCCTGGTCAGACCTGAATCTGTAATCCCTACCACAGAGGTAGGACAATATCCCACACCGCGTCAGCGATGTCCTCTTTCGGTGCCGCCGAAAGAGTGGTCTCGGTTCCGTCCCTGGTGAGCACCGTGACCGCGTTGTCGTCGGTGCCGAACGCCTTGCCGTTTCCCACTTCATTGACAACGATGAGGTCGGCGTTCTTCCGGGTCAACTTCTGCTGGGCGTTGCGCACGAAATCCTGCGTCTCCGCGGCGAACGCGACCAGAATCCGCCCCGGACGACGCTGCGCGCCCAACTCCGCGGCGATGTCGGGATTCGTCGTCAGCTCGATCACCGGCGCGGTCCCGTCGACGGCCTTCTTGATCTTCTGTTCGGCGTACTTCGTCGGCCGGAAGTCCGCCGGTGCCGCGGCCATCACGACCACGTCGGCATCGTCGCCGTGCTCCAGCACCGCCGTCCGCAACTCCGCCGTCGAACCCACCCGCACGACCTCCACCCCGGCCGGGTCCGGCAGCGACACGTTGGCGCTGATCAACGTGACCCGCGCCCCCCGGGCCACAGCCGTCCTGGCGAACGCGTAGCCCTGCTTGCCGCTGGAGATGTTGCCGAGGTAGCGCACCGGATCCAGGTGCTCCCTGGTACCGCCGGCGGTGACCAGCACGTGCCGGCCCGCCATGTCCGGGGCCGTCCGCCCGCGCAGCAGCCGGTTGGCCACCGCGAACAGCTCGGTCGGGTCCGGCAGCCGGCCCTTGCCCGTGTCGGAGCCGGTCAACCGGCCGACGGCGGGCTCGACGACGACCACGCCCCGGGCGCGCAGGGTGGCCACGTTGGCGACGGTGGCCGGGTGCTCCCACATCTCGGTGTGCATCGCCGGGGCGAACATCACCGGGCAGCCCACAGTCAGGAGGGTGTTCGTGAGCAGGTCGTCGGCCAGGCCGTGCGCCGCCTTCGCCATCAGGTCCGCCGTCGCCGGGGCCACGATCAGCAGGTCCGCCTCGCGGCCGATCCGCACGTGCGGCACCTCGTGCACGTCGTGGAACGGGTCGGCGCTCACCGGCTGGTGCGACAACGCCGCCCAGGTCGGGGCGCCCACGAACTGCAGCGCCGCCGCCGTCGGCACGACCCGCACGGTGTGCCCGGCCTCCGTCAGCAGCCGGAGCAGCTCACACGCCTTGTAGGCGGCGATGCCACCGGCGACTCCGAGCACGATTCTCACGAACACCACCTTAAGAACGGACGAACCCCGTGACCACTATTGGATCACGGGGTCGAGCATCGCAGGTGGCGCCGCGAAGCGGCATCCCGCGATCGCGTAGCAATCAGCCCTCGGTGGGCTCCGCCGTCAGCAGGCCGGCGTTGATCTCCCGCAGGGCGATCGACAGCGACTTCTCCTGCGGGGTGGTCTCCACCAGCGGGCCGACGTACTCCAGGAGACCCTCGCCCAGCTGGCTGTAGTACGCGTTGATCTGCCGGGCGCGCTTGGCGCCGAAGATCACCAGCGCGTACTTCGACTGGGTCTTGTCGAGCAGCTCGTCGATCGGCGGGTTGGTGATGCCTACGGGGTTAGCAACGGTTCCAGACAAAGCGGATCAACCTCTGGATCGACGGTGACTCACAGGAGTCTTGGATGAGGAATCGAGCAATTGTATCAACTCGGCCGCGGCCTTCTCGACGGAGCCGTTGACGACCGTCACGTCGAACTCCGCCTCGGACGCCAGCTCCTCGCGGGCGTGCTCCAGACGGTGCGCGATGGTCTCGGCGTCGTCCGTGCCCCGGCCCCGCAGGCGGCGCTCCAGCTCGTCCCAGCTCGGCGGGGCGAGGAACACCAGCAGCGCCTCCGGCATCGTCAACTTGACCTGCCGGGCACCCTGGAGATCGATCTTGAGGAGGACGGGGACCCCCTCCGCCAACCGGGCGAGCACCTGCTTGCGCGGGGTGCCGTACCGGTTGCCGGCGAACTCCGCCCACTCGAGCAACTGCCCCGTCTCGAGCAACCGGTCGAACTCGGCGTTGTCGACGAAGAAATAGTGCTCCCCGTCGACCTCGTACGCGCGCCGCGGCCGGGTGGTCACCGAAACCGACAGCCAGAACTCGTGCGGGTGGCTCCGGACCCACTCGATCACGCTGTCCTTGCCGACCCCGGAGGGGCCGGAAAGGACCAGCAGTCGAGCGTCACTCCACCCGGCCGGACGTGCGTCTTCTTCAAAGCTCACTAGGTGTTTCTAGCAACCGCTCACTTGCCGGCTGCGGGGAACTCCCCCAGAAGTGCTTTGCGCTGCTGCTCGCCGAGACCCCGCAGGCGGCGGGAGTCGGCGATCTTCAGGCGCTCCATGATGGCGGTGGCGCGGATCTTGCCGATGCCGGGCAGTGCTTCGAGCACGGCCGACACCTTGAGCTTGCCGACGACATCGTCGCCGTCAGCGAGCTCGATGACCTCACCGAGGGTCGTCTCGCCGCGCTTGAGCTTGTCCTTGAGCTCAGCACGGGCCTTACGGACTACGGCGGCCTTCTCCAGCGCGGCGGCGCGCTGCTCGGGGGTGAGCGTGGGGAGCGACACCAGGTCTCCTTTGGTCGAGGAACAGGCGAAAGGTGGTTCCAGCGCTGGAAACCTAGTGGCCAAAGGCCCATTCCGGCAACGTCGCCGCGCGTGATCATCTAACCACGCACCGATATTCCGACGGAATTTCCGGGCAAAACGTACTTATCGGGCGTAAATTTTTAGCCGTTTACATTCGGCTGGAGAGCCGCCCGGCACTCCTCGAGGGCCCGGCCAGCAGCGTCCCGCAGGCCCGTCACGCTGGGTCCGTGAGCCAACACCTCCCGGGAGTAGGAGGGCAGGATCGCGGCGGCGGACTCGCCGAAAATGCGCCGAAGATCCTCGGGACGGCCACCCTGGGTGCCGAGCCCGGGGACGAGAATTGGACCGTTAAGTCGGGAAATATCGTGTGCAGTCTCCCCGATTGTCGCGCCGACGACGACTCCGAACGAACCTAGCGGTACCGCACCTTCATTGAGGTCCGCCACTGCATCCAGCATCGTCTGCGCCACGGTGACCCCCTCGGTGGTGATCGCGTGCTGGACCTGCGGACCCTCCGGGTTCGAGGTCAGGGCCAGCACGAACACGCCACCCCCGTGCGCGGCCGCAGTGTCAATTATCGGACTCAACGAGCCGAACCCCAGGTAAGGGCTTACCGTCACGGCGTCCACGGCCAGGGGACTCGTCGGGTCCAGGTACGCATGGGCGTACGCCGCCATGGTCGAGCCGATGTCGCCGCGCTTGACATCGAGAATCACCAGTGCGCCGGCCGCGCGGGCCTCACGGACGACGCTCTCCAGCACGGCGATCCCCCGCGAACCGTGCCGCTCGAAGAACGCCGACTGCGGCTTGAGCGCCGCCACCCGGTCCCCCAGGGCCTCCACGACCGTGCGGGAGAACTTCTCCAGCCCCGCCAGGTCGTCCTCCAGGCCCCAGTGGGCCAGCAGCTGGCTGTGCGGGTCGATGCCGACGCACAGCGGGCCGCGCTCGTCGAGGGCGGCGTGCAGCCGGGTACCAAAAGAATCCATGGGTTTTCTCCTAGACCGTGGGTCGGGCGGCCACCGCGCGGTTGATCGCGCGGACCAGCGGCGGGCCGTGGTAGATGAAGCCGGTGTAGAGCTGCAGCAGGCTCGCGCCGGCGTCGAGCATCCGCAGCGCGTCGTCCGGGCTGCCGAGTCCGCCGACGCCGATGATCGGCAGCCGACCGCCGGTCTCCTTCGAGACCAGGGCGACGACCTCGCGGGCCCGCTCCGTCAGCGGACGGCCGGACAGGCCGCCGGCCTCGCCGCCGAGTTCCCGGTCGGCCGGGGCGAGCCCGCCGCGGCCCAGGGTGGTGTTGGTGGCGATCAGGCCGGCGACGCCGTGCTCGGCGCACACGTCGAGGAGTTCGCCGATCGCGTGGTCGGTGAGGTCCGGGGCGATCTTCACCAGGATCGGCTTGTCGCCGCGCAGGGCCGCCAGGATGTCCCCGAGGGCCGCCCGGTCCTGCAGTGCGCGCAGGCCAGGGGTGTTCGGCGAGCTCACGTTGACCGCGAAGTAGTCGCCGTAGCCCTTTAGAGCCGCGTAGGAGGCCGCGTAGTCCTCCGCGGCGGCTTCCAGGGGTGTCACCTTGGACTTGCCCAGGCTGATGCCCAGCGGGACGCTCAGCGGCCCGAGCCTGGCCAGGCGGGTCGCCAGGGCCTGCGCTCCGGCGTTGTTGAACCCCATCCGGTTGACGATCGCCTCGGATTCCCGCAGGCGGAAGAGCCGGGGGCGGTCGTTGCCGGGCTGGGCGTGCCGGGTGACGGTGCCGACCTCGACGAAGCCGAAGCCGAGGGCAGGCCAGGCCGGCAGGGCGTGACCGTCCTTGTCCATGCCGGCGGCCAGGCCGACGGGTGACGGGAATCTCACCCCGAAGAGCGTCCTAGGAGCCTGGATCGAAAAGACCTTTTGGAGGGTACGCACCATCCGCGGCCTTCCGGCCAGGGCCGCCAGCCGGCGCATCGTCCACTCGTGCACCCGCTCGGCGTCACCGCCCTGGAGCCGGAACAGGACCGGGCGCAGGGTCTTCTCGTAGATCACGCGGCACCTCCGAACGAATCCTGAGCAACCAGGGTGAAGCAGGCATCTCGCCCCGATGTCAGGGCACGCCGGAGGGCGGGGCCGGCGGCGGTGCCGCCGGCCCTCGTACCCGTCGTCACGGCTTGGCCCGCAGCGCCGCGTGCAGGGCCTGGAGCGGGCGGACCCGCAGTTCGCCGTGGATCAGCGCCTCGATGCCCATCACCGCTGCCGCGGCGGCCTGCACCGTCGTGATGCACGGGGTGTCGGTGGCCACGGCCGCCGAGCGGATCTCGTAGCCGTCGACCCGGGCCCCGGAGCCCGCCGGGATGTTGATGACCAGGTCGGCGTTGCCGGCCTCGACGAACTCGACGGCGTGCATGACGCCCTCGACCCCGTCGAGGTGCTTCGGGATCACCTGGCACTCGATGCCGTGCCGGCGGAGCATCTCGGCGGTGCCTGCGGTGGCGACCAGGTCGAAGCCCAGGTCGGCCAGCCGCTTGGCCGGGAAGACCATCGCGCGCTTGTCCCGGTTGGCGACCGAGATGAACACCGTGCCGCTGGTCGGCAGGGAGCCGTAGGCGGCGGCCTGGGACTTGGCGAACGCGTGCCCGAAGGCCACGTCGATGCCCATCACCTCGCCCGTGGACTTCATCTCGGGGCCGAGCAGGTTGTCCACGCCCCGGCCGGCGGGGGTGCGGAACCGCTTGAACGGCAGCACCGCCTCCTTCACCGAGATCGGCGCGTGCTCGGGCAGCTTGCCGCCGTCCCCGGTCGCCGGGAGCATGCCCTCGGCGCGCAGCTCGGCGATCGTCGCGCCCAGGGCGATCCGGGCGGCGGCCTTCGCGAGGGGCACGGCCGTGGCCTTGGACACGAACGGCACGGTCCGCGACGCGCGCGGGTTGGCCTCCAGGACGTAGAGGATGTCGTCCTTGAGCGCGTACTGCACGTTGAGCAGACCGCGGACCCCGATGTCGCGCGCGAGGGCCTCGGTGTGCCGGCGGATCTCGGCGATGTTGGCGTCCCCGAGGGTGATCGGCGGCAGGGCGCACGCCGAGTCGCCGGAGTGGATGCCGGCCTCCTCGATGTGCTCCATGATGCCGCCGAGGAACACCGCGCCGTCGGCGTCGCAGAGCGCGTCGACGTCGACCTCGATCGCGTCGTCGAGGAAGCGGTCCACGAGGACCGGGTGCTCGGGCGAGATGTCGGTGGCCCGGGCGATGTAGGCCTCCAGGACGGAGTCCTCGTAGACGATCTCCATGCCCCGGCCGCCGAGCACGTAGGACGGCCGGACCAGGACCGGGTAGCCGATCTCGTCCGCGATGGCCTTGGCCTCGGCGAACGAGGTGGCCATGCCGTACTTCGGCGCGGGCAGGCCGGCGCGGGCCAGCAGGGCGCCGAACGCGCCGCGCTCCTCCGCGAGGTGGATCGAGGCCGGGGAGGTGCCGACGATGGGCACGCCGGCGTCCTCGAGCCGCTGGGCCAGGCCGAGCGGGGTCTGTCCGCCGAGCTGGACGACCACGCCCACCACGCCCGGGCCGCCGCCGGCCGCGCCGGAGGCGTTCTCGGCGTGGATGACCTCGAGGACGTCCTCGAAGGTCAGCGGCTCGAAGTACAGCCGGTCGGCGGTGTCGTAGTCGGTGGACACCGTCTCCGGGTTGCAGTTGACCATGACGGTCTCGTAGCCGGCGTCGCGCAGGGCCATCACGGCGTGCACGCACGAGTAGTCGAACTCGATGCCCTGGCCGATCCGGTTCGGGCCGGAGCCCAGGATGATCACCTTGGGCCGGTCGCTCGGGGCGACCTCGTTCTCCTCGTCGTACGTCGAGTAGTGGTACGGCGTCGCCGCCGCGAACTCCGCCGCGCAGGTGTCCACGGTCTTGTACACCGGACGCAGCCCGAGCCGGTGGCGCAGCAGGCGCACCCCGTCCTCGCCGGCGAACTCCGGCCGCAGCTCCGCGAGCTGGCGGTCGGACAGGCCGGCCCGCTTGGCGGAGCGCAGCAGCTTCTCGTCGAGCACCGGGGCAGCCTGGATCTCGGCGCGCAGCTCCACCAGGTACAGGATCTGGTCGATGAACCACGGGTCGATCCCGCCGGACGCGTCGCGCACCTCCTCCACGCTGTGCCCGGCGCGCAGGGCGGCCTCGACGGTGTAGAGCCGGCCGTCGTGCGGGATCCGGAGCTTGTCGAGCAGGTTGCCCTCGACCGGCGGGCCGGTCCAGAACCCGGCCCGCTTCTCCTCCATCGAGCGCATCGCCTTGCCCAGCGCCTCGGTGAAGTTGCGGCCGATGCTCATCGCCTCGCCGACGGACTTCATCGTGGTGGTCAGCTCCGCGTCGGCCCCGGGGAACTTCTCGAACGCGAACCGCGGGATCTTCACGACCACGTAGTCCAGCGTCGGCTCGAAGGCCGCCGGGGTCTCCTTGGTGATGTCGTTGGCGATCTCGTCGAGGGTGTAGCCGATGGCCAGCTTCGCCGCGATCTTCGCGATCGGGAAGCCGGTGGCCTTCGACGCCAGCGCGGACGACCGCGACACGCGCGGGTTCATCTCGATCACGATCAGCCGCCCGGTCTCCGGGTGCACCGCGAACTGGATGTTGCAGCCGCCGGTGTCCACGCCGACCTCGCGGATCACGGCGATGGCCAGATCGCGCATCCGCTGGTACTCGCGGTCCGTCAGCGTCATCGCCGGCGCGACCGTGACGCTGTCGCCGGTGTGCACGCCCATCGGGTCGATGTTCTCGATCGAGCAGACGACCACCACATTGTCGTTGCGGTCGCGCATCAGCTCGAGCTCGTACTCCTTCCAGCCGAGCGCGCTCTCCTCGATCAGCACCTCGTGCACCGGGGAGGCCGCCAGGCCCGCGCCCGCGATCCGCTCCAGGTCCTCGTGCGTGTGCGGCATGCCGGAGCCGAGGCCCCCCATGGTGAAACTCGGCCGGACGACGACGGGGAGGCCGAGTTCGGAGACGGTGTCGCGGACCTCCTCCATCGTCTTGCAGACCCGCGAGCGGGGCACCAGGGGCTCGTCGCCCCAGCCCAGCGCCGCGCCGGCCTTGGCGACGATGCCCTTGAAGATCTGCCGGTCCTCGCCCCGGTGGATGGCCTCCATGTTCGCGCCGATCAGCTCGACGCCGTACTTGTCCAGCACGCCCGCCTCGTGCAACGCCACGGCCGTGTTCAGCGCCGTCTGCCCACCGAGGGTGGCCAGCAGCGCGTCGGGGCGCTCCTGGGCGATGATCTGCTCCACGAACTCGGGCGTGATCGGCTCGATGTACGTGGCGTCGGCGAACTCGGGGTCCGTCATGATCGTGGCCGGGTTCGAGTTGACCAGGGACACCCGGATGCCCTCGGCGCGCAGTACCCGGCAGGCCTGGGTGCCCGAGTAGTCGAACTCGCAGGCCTGGCCGATCACGATCGGCCCGGAGCCGATGACCATGACGTGCTTGATGTCTTCGCGCTTAGGCATTGCGGTTCCCTTCGATCAGCTCAACCAGCCGGTCGAACAGGTAGTCGGCGTCGTGCGGGCCCGCCGCGGCCTCGGGGTGGTACTGGACGGAGAACGCCGGCACGTCCAGGCACCGGAGCCCCTCGACCACGTCGTCGTTGAGGCAGACATGGCTGACCTCGACCCGGCCGAACTCGGTGTCGACCACCTCGCCGATCGGGGCGTCCACGGCGAACCCGTGGTTGTGCGCGGTCACCTCGACCTTGCCCGTGGTGCGGTCCATCACGGGCTGGTTGATGCCCCGGTGGCCGTACTTGAGCTTGAAGGTGCCGAAGCCCAGCGCCCGGCCGAGGATCTGGTTGCCGAAGCAGATGCCGAACAGCGGCAGCTTGCGGCGGAGCACCTCGCGGACCAGGGTCAGGTCCGCGGTGGCCGGGTCGCCCGGGCCGTTGGACAGGAACACCGCGTCCGCGCCGGTGGCCAGCACGTCCTCGATCGTGGCCGTCGCCGGCAGCACGTGGGTCTCGATGCCGCGCTCGGCCATCCGGCGCGGGGTGTTGCTCTTGATGCCCAGGTCGATCGCCGCGACCGTGTAGCGCTTGTCGCCGACGGCCGGGACGACGTAGGGGGCGGCGGTGGTGACGTCGGCGACCAGGTTCGCGCCGGTCATCTCCGCGCTGTCCCGCACGCGGGCCAGGAGCGCGTCCACGTCAGTGGAGACGCTGGAGATGCCGACCCGCATCGCGCCGCGTTCGCGCAGGTGCCGGGTCAGCGCCCGGGTGTCGATGCCACTGATGCCGACGACGCCCTGCCGGTCCAGTTCCGACTCCAGGGACCGGGTCGAGCGCCAGTTGGAGGGCACCCGGGCCGGGTCGCGGACCACGTAGCCGGCGACCCAGATCCGCGAGGACTCGTCGTCCTCGTCGTTCCAGCCGGTGTTGCCGATCTGCGGGGCGGTCATCGCCACCACCTGGCGGTGATAGGACGGGTCGGTCAGGGTCTCCTGGTAGCCGGTCATCCCGGTGGAGAACACCGCCTCGCCGAAGGTCTCCCCCACCGCGCCGTAGGCGGTGCCGCGGAAGGTGCGGCCGTCCTCGAGTACCAGAATCGCGTCAGTCACTTCTGAGCCTTTCCGTCGAGCACGGTCGCCTCGCCGCGCAGGAAGGTCGCGACGACCCTGCCCGGGAGTTCCATTCCGGTGTACGGGGTGTTCCTGCTCCGGCTGGCCAGCGCCGCCGGGTCGACCGTCCAGCGCGCGGCCGGGTCGACCAGGGTCAGGTTGGCCGGCGCGCCGGGCACCGGGTCGTGGCCGTGGCCGGTGAGGCCGGCGATCCGGGCCGGGGTGCGGCTCATCCGCTCGGCGATCAGGTCCCAGAGCGCCGCGTCGGTCACGCCGCCGTCGCCGGCACCCGCGTCCTCGCGGCCGGCGAGCACCTGGACGGTGATCGACAGCGCCGTCTCCAGGCCGAGCATGCCGGGCCGGGCCCGGGCCCACTCGCACTCCTTGTCCTCGGTCGCGTGCGGCGCGTGGTCGGTCGCCACGGCGTCGATGACGCCCTCGGCGAGCCCGGCGCGCAGCGCGTCGATGTCGGACTGGGTGCGCAGCGGCGGGTTCACCTTGTTCACCGGGTCGTACGTGCACGCCCGGGTGTCGGTGAGCAGCAGGTGGTGCGGGGTGACCTCGGCGGTGACGTGCACGCCGCGCGCCTTGGCGTGCCGGAGGATCTCCACGCTGCCGGCCGTCGAGACGTGGCAGACGTGCAGCCGGGAGCCGACGTGCTCGGCGAGCAGCACGTCGCGGGCGATGATCGCCTCCTCGGCGACGGCCGGCCAGCCGGTCAGGCCGAGCTTGGCCGACTCGACGCCCTCGTGCATCTGGGCACCGACGGTGAGCCGGTGCTCCTCGGCGTGCTGGGCGATGACCCCGTCGAAGGCCTTCACGTACTCGAGGGCCCGTCGCATGAGGCGCGGATCGTGGACACAGAACCCATCATCGGAGAACATCCGCACCTTGGCCGGCGAATCGGCCATCGCGCCGAGTTCGGCGAGCTGCTCGCCGGCCAGGCCGATGGTGACGGCCCCGATCGGCTGCACGTCGACGAGGCCGGCCGCCTGGCCGAGCCGCCAGACCTGCTCGACGACGCCGGCGGTGTCGGCCACCGGGTCGGTGTTGGCCATCGCGCACACGGCCGTGTAGCCGCCGAGCGCCGCGGCCCGGGAGCCGGTCTCCACGGTCTCGGCGTCCTCGCGGCCGGGCTCGCGCAGGTGGGTGTGCAGGTCGACGAGGCCGGGGAGGGCGACGAGGCCCTTGCCGTCGATCTCGACGTCCGCGCTCTGCCCGGCGCCGTCGTGCACCAGGCCGTCGCGCAGTAGCAGATCCGTCGGTGTCGCGCCGAGAACCGAGACGTTCTTGATCAGGTACGTGGTCACTGGGGGCCTTTCGTTCGCGGCGGCGGGACTGGCGTTCACAGGGATCTCCCGCCGAGCAACAGGTAGAGGCAGGCCATCCGGACACTGACGCCGTTGGCGACCTGCTCGACGATCGTGGAGCGCGGGGAGTCGGCCACCTCGGGGGCGATCTCCATGCCCCGGATCATCGGGCCGGGATGCATAATTATTGCATGCTCCGGAAGAAGTTTCATTCGGCGGACGTCGAGGCCGTAGCGGCGGGCGTACTCGCGGGTGGAGGGGAAGTACGCCTCGGTCATGCGTTCGCGCTGCACGCGCAGCATCATGACCACGTCGGAGTCGGGCAGGGCGGCGTCGAGGTCGTAGGACACCTTCGCCGGCCAGTCCCGCGCGCCGACCGGCACCAGGGTCGGCGGGCTGACCATGGTCACCTCCGCGCCAAGGGTGGTGAGCAGCAGCATGTTGGACCGGGCGACCCGGCTGTGCAGCACGTCGCCGACGATGGTGACCCGCAGCCCCTTGAGCTGACCGAGCCGGGAGCGCATCGTGTACGCGTCCAGCAGCGCCTGGGTCGGGTGCTCGTGCGTGCCGTCGCCGGCGTTGATGATCGAACCGTCGACCCACTGGCTGAGCGTGGTGGGCGCGCCGGAGGCGGGGTGGCGGACCACGACCCCGTCGATGCCCATCGCCTGCAGGGTGAGCGCGGTGTCCTTGAGGCTCTCGCCCTTCTCCACCGAGGAACCCTTGGCCGAGAAGTTGATCACGTCGGCGGACAGCCGCTTGGCCGCCGTCTCGAACGAGACCCGGGTGCGGGTGGAGTCCTCGTAGAACAGGTTCACGACGGTGCGCCCGCGCAGGGTGGGGAGCTTCTTCACCTCCCGGGAGGCCATCGCGGCCATCTCGGTGGCCGTGTCGAGCACCAGGGTGGCGGAGTCGAGATCGAGGTCCGCGGCGGACAGCAGGTGTTTGATCATCAGATGTTCCCGGTCAGCAGGACGGCGTCGGTGCCGTCGATCTCGGCGAGGGAGACCCGGACGCTCTCCGACAGCGAGGTGGGGATGTTCTTGCCGACGTAGTCGGCGCGGATGGGCAGCTGGCGGTGGCCCCGGTCGACGAGGACGGCGAGCTGCACCTGCCGTGGGCGGCCGAGGTCGCTCAACGCGTCGAGGGCGGCCCGGACCGTACGACCGGAGAAGAGCACGTCGTCGACGAGGATGACCCGCTGGCCGTCGATGCCGCCGGGCGGCAGGTCGGTGGGGCCGACCGGGCGGGCGCTGTGCAGCCGCAGGTCGTCGCGGTAGAGGGTGATGTCCAGGGTGCCGTGCGGCACCGCGATCCCCTCGAAGGCGTGGATCCGCTCGGCCAGGCGACGGGCCAGTGGGGTGCCCCGGGTGGGGATGCCCAGCAGGACGGTGTCGGCTGCCCCGGAGGTCTTCTCCAGGATCTGGTGCGCGACCCGGTCCACGATCCGGGTGATGTCCGACGCGGAGAGAATCTCCTTCACGTCAGACATTTCGGGCATAGTGGTGTCATTCATATCAATCAAACCGCCTTCCCCGCCTCACTGGACGGGTCGTTAAAGGTTGTCTGGCGTGCTCGAGCCTAACAACTGCCTGGTCGAACTCAACGGGTGGGTAACAACTACTTGACCGAGCCCTCAAAGAGCCGTACCGTCACGCTCCGTAGCGATGAACTGGGGAGCGTCCCCGGGCAAGTGACTGGGAGTGTCCGCATGCCCTCTGAGTACGCGAAGGCCCTCGGCTCTCGGCTCCGCTCCATCCGGCAGCAGCAGGGGCTGTCCCTGCAGGGTGTCGAGGAGAAGTCGAGCGGTCGTTGGAAGGCCGTGGTTGTCGGTTCCTACGAGCGCGGCGACCGTGCCGTAACTGTCGCCCGTCTGGCAGAACTCGCCGAGTTCTACCGGGTACCGGTGGGTGAACTGTTGCCTGACGGCAGCAGCGTCCGCCATGAGCAGGCCAACAAGATCATTCTTGATCTTGAGAAGTTGTACGAGCACCCCGCCGAAGAGCTGACGGTGGTCGCCCGGTACGCCCGGGGGATCCAGCAGCAGCGCGGCGACTACAACGGCCGGGTGCTGTCCATCCGCGCCGACGACCTGCGCACCCTCGCCGTCGTGTTCGACACGACCCCGTCGGGGCTGGTCGAGCAGCTGAACGAGTTCGGCGTGCTGGTCGCCGATCCGCGTTCGCTGATGCAGAACCAGGGTGGCCAGAACTAGGCGGTCCCCTGTAAAAACGCCTGAACCGGGCACTGTGAGACAACCCCCCGTCTCGTAGTGGCCGGTTCAGTTTTTTGGTTCTCGCGCGGGGGTTCGTGGCGGGTTGGCGTGAAGAGAGAAGAGCCTTTGACTCTCTTCACACCAACCCGCCACGAACGGTTTCGACGTCCGCGCGGCGGGGCTGTGGTTACCAGCGGCCGGAATAGTCGGATATCCGACCCAGTACGCCATTGATGAAGCGTGGGGAGTCGTCCGTGGACAGCTCCTTGGCCAACTCGACGGCCTCGCTGATCGCGACCGGCGCGTCGATGCCGTCGCCCCACATCAGCTCGAAGACAGCGATCCGCAGCAGATTGCGGTCGACGGTCGGCATCCGCTCCAGGGTCCAGCCCTCGGCGTAGGTCGAGATCAACTCGTCGATCTCCTCGCGCCGCTGGGCGACGCCCTCGACCAGGGTCACGGCGTACTCCGAGAACTTCGGGGCCTCCGGCTCGCGCAGCGAGATCTTCTGCCGCGCGGTCAGCACGCCGAGCATGCCGATCTGCCGGATGTCCGCCTCGTACAGCACGTCCAGCGCGCGCCGGCGCGCCTTGCGGCGCGCCGGGTTGTACGCCGGGTCGTGGGAGGACTCAGGCACGACCGAGGTACCGCTTGTCTCGGGTGTCGATCTTGACCTTCTCGCCGATGCTGATGAACAGCGGGACCTGCACCTCGGCGCCGGTCTCCAGGGTCGCGGGCTTGGTGCCGCTCGTGGAGCGGTCGCCCTGCATGCCCGGCTCGGTGTAGGTGACCTCGAACAGCGCGCTGGTCGGCAGCTCGATGAACAGGACGGCGCCCTCGTGGGTGGCGACGGTCACGATCATCTCGCCGAGCAGGAAGCCCGCGTCGTCGCCGACGATCTTGCCGGAGATGTGCAGCTGCTCGTAGCTGGACGTGTCCATGAAGACGAAGTCCTCGCCGTCCGCGTACAGGTACTGCATGTCGCGCTTGTCGACGGTCGCGGTGTCGACCTTGATGCCGGCGTTGAAGGTCTTGTCGACCACCTTGCCGGACAGCACGTGCTTCAGCTTGGTCCGGACGAACGCCGGGCCCTTGCCGGGCTTGACGTGCTGGAACTCGATGACGGTCCAGAGTTCGCCATCGAGGTTGAGGACGAGGCCGTTCTTGAGCTCGTTAGTGGATGCCATGCCTCGCTACGTCCTCTTTCGTATGGGTTGACTACTTCGGTACGGTGGCCGCTACTGGCCGTCGGACAGTCTACCGGCTCGGTGGAACGGACCCACCACCGCCGATCTGCACGAACCGCTCCAGAGCGAACCGCATCGCGTCCGGCCCGACGGCGGTCCCCCGACTGAAGGGGAACTCCAGCTCGTAGACCGCGTACAGCAGCATCACCACCATCATGGTGACCGTCACGACCATTGTCGCGTGCGCGAGCCGCCCGGGCACCCCGAACAGGTAGGCGAACGCGACGAACAGCACGGCGCCGGCGATCAGCGCGAACCACAGCACCGGGTTGACCCCGCCGTCGACCGCGGACAGCCGCGCACCCCGGGCGCCGACGACCTCGCGGAGTTTGTCCGCCGTGTCCTGGTAGCGCTTGGTGGTCACCGGGTCGGTGGACTTGAGGCTCTCGACCTGGACCCGCAGGTCGTCGAGGATCGCGTAGCCCTCCGGGGAGATCTCGTCGCGGGCGGCCATCTGCGGCCACTCCTTGTCGACGACGGTGTTCGCGTACAGCCGGCTGAGGGCCTCGATCGTGGCGCGCTGGGGCTCGGGCGCGTTGTGGCCGACCCAGTAGACCTCGACCAGGGCGTTGGCCTCCTTGTAGCTGTTGTCCTCGGCCTCGTTCATCGTGTCCCACACCGCGATGACGATGAAGGCGAGCATCACGGCGTAGAGCACGCCGATGATCTCGAAGAACGCGCCGGTGACGTCGTTGTGCTGCGCCCGCAGCTCCGCCGAGAGGTACCGGTGCTGGAGGTAGACGAGTGCCCCGGCGAGGACCCCCGCGCCGACGACCCACAGCAAACCTTCGAGGTAGATGTTCACCTTGAGCATTTTGAGGTAATAAACTCCAGAAATCATGTTTAATGTCTTGTTTTCCGCCATATTTGTCGTCGGGAGCGTGCCGGTCGCCGCTCCGCCGGCCGGATTGCCGTGCGGCCACGTGGTGTACGCGGCGACGCCGTACACCGACTCGTGGCTCACCTGGCCCGACGGGCGGGTCACGCGGACCGGGTACCAGCTCAACGCCCTCGCCGTCGACGGCCCCCGGTTGCACGCGCTCGCGATCCGCTGGCACGGCGCGCCCTTCGGCGACGGCGCGCACCTGGTCACGATCGACCCGGACGGCACGACCCACGACCACGGCGCCGTCGGCACCGGGACCATCGAGTCCTACGCCGGCACGATGGTCGCAGGCCACTACGTCGTGGCCGCCGGGGGCCGGATGCACGTCATCGACCCGACCACCGGACGGGTACTGAGCAGCGCGCCGATGGGCACGGCGGCCACGGTGGGCGACTGGGAGTACGACCCGGCCGACGGCGGGCTGTACGGCGTCACGGCCGACGGGCGCGGGCCGGCACAGTTGCTGCGCACCGACCCGGCGACCGGGGCCACCCGGACCGTCGCCCGACTGCCGGGGTCCGCGTACGGTTCGGCGTTCCTCGGGCCCGGCCGGGTGCTCTACGCGCTCGAGAACAACCGGGCCGGCCACTCCACCTGGTACGCCGTCCCGTTGGACCGGCCGGCCGCCGTGACCCGGCTCGGGTCCGGTCCCCTGGCTGCCACCAGCGACGCGACCGGCTGTGCTCCCGTCGCCGCGCCGCGGCCGGCCAGCAAAGCGCCCCCGCCGGCCGCACCCGCCGTCCCGCCGCCGGCGACCCCGCCGCCCACGACGCGGCCCAGCCCCCTGCCCCCGCCCCCGCCGTTGCCGTTCGCGCCGGCCGTGGCCGAGACGCCCCGGGTGCCGGTCCGCACCTGGGACACGAAGCACTGGATAGCGTTCCATCGATTGACCGGGGTCCCGGGCCTGCCTAGGCTGGCCGGACGGAGAGGAGAGCTGATCATCACCCCCACCCCTCAAGGAGATGGTCATGCTCAGACATCGTGCCGCGCTCGTCGCGGCCACCATCGCACTACTGGTCACCGGCGGCCTGGTCGGGACGGCGCACGCGGCCGGCAGGGTCACGGCGACGTTCGCGCGGACGTCGGTGTGGGCCAGCGGGTACCAGGCCCAGTACACCGTCACGAACGGCACGGGCTCGTCGATCAGCTCGTGGACCGTCGGCTGGGACCTGCCGGCCGGCACGACGATGGGCACCTACTGGGACGCGCTCGTCACCACGACCGGCACGCACACCATGGCCGCGAACCGCACCTACAACGGCACCGTGGCCCCCGGGGCCAGCGTCGTGTTCGGCTTCGTCGTCAGCGGCACGGGACTGCCGACGGGCTGCACCGTGAACGGGGCGTCCTGTGACGGCGCCGGCCCGTCGCCGACCCCCACGGTCTCCCCCACCGGGCCGCCGCCGGTCGCCGGGCCGCTGCCCGTCGCGCCGTACATCGACATGGGCGCGTGGCCCACGCCGGTGCTGTCGGACGAGGCCACCCAGGGCTACAGCCTCGGGTTCGTCACCGCGTCGGCGTGCAAGGCCATGTGGTTCAACGCGTACGACCCGCGGACCGGCTGGCAGAAGGACGAGATCGACAAGCTGCGGGCCCGGGGCGGGGACGTGAAGGTGTCCTTCGGCGGGGCCTCCGGGGCGGAACTCGCCCAAGCGTGCACCGACACCGGGGCGCTGACCGCGGAGTACCAGGCCGTGGTGACCGCGTACCAGTTGAAGTATGTGGATTTCGACATCGAGGGCGCCGCCATCGCCGAGCCGGCGTCGATCGCCCGGCGGAACACCGCCATGGCGAACCTGCAACGGGCCAATCCGGGGCTGAAGGTCTCGCTCACGCTGCCGGTGCTGCCCGAGGGTCTCACCACCGAGGGCCTCAACGTGGTCCGCACCGCCCGCGACGCCGGGGTGAACCTGGACCTCGTCAACATCATGGCGATGGACTACTACCGCGACGGCGACTACGGCGGCTTCGCCGTGCAGGCGGCGCAGAGCACGTTCACCCAGCTCAAGGCGCTCTACCCGGCCAAGACCGACGCTCAGGTCTGGAAGATGGTCGGCGTCACGCCGATGCTCGGCAAGAACGACGACGGCCGGGTGTACGACCAGGCCGACGCCCGCCAACTCGTCGCCTTCGCCCAGTCCAGGCACCTGGGCATGCTGGCGTTCTGGGAGGCCACCCGCGACCGCAACGCGTGCACCGGCCCGCTCTACCGGTGCACGAACATCCCGCAGTCCCCGTACGAGTTCTCCAAGATCTTCGCCGGGTACGCAGGCTAGGCGGACAGCGGCTTCGGCTGCCGGCCGGCCAGGTGCAGGAGCGCCAGCCGGTAGCCGTCGACCCCGAGCCCGACGATCACGCCCGTGGCGACCGCGGAGATCACCGAGTGCTCCCGGAACGCCTCGCGGGCGTGGATGTTGGAGATGTGCACCTCGACCAGCGGGCCGGTGAGCTGCGAACACGCGTCGCGGACCGCGATCGAGTAGTGCGTCCACGCCGCGCCGTTGAGAACCACGGCCGCGCCCTCGTCGGCGGCGTCGTGCAGCCAGCCGATCAGCTCGTGCTCGGCGTTGGTCTGCCGGACGTCCACGTCCAGGCCGAGCTCCCTGCCGGTGGACTCGCACAGCGCGACCAGGTCGGCGTAGGTGGTGGAGCCGTAGATCAGGGGCTCGCGGGTGCCCAGGCGGTTCAGGTTCGGTCCGTTGAGGACATACACCCTCACGACGCCACCTCGCTCCGCCCGGCGGCGCCGCTCAGGCGCACCACCGCGTCTCCTGGTCGCTCGCTCATGACGCCACCTCCGCGTAGGCCGCTTCCAGGAGCTCCTCCGACGGGGCCGTCATGATGGTCGGCCGGGCCAGGCCGTCGAGGACCACGAACCGCAGGGTAGCGCCCCGCGACTTCTTGTCGACGCGCATCGCGGCCCGCAGGTCCGGCCAGGCCTCCTTCGGGTACGCCGTCAGCAGCCCCAGCCCGCTGAGCACCGCGCGGTGCCGGTCCGCCGTCGCCTGGTCGAGCCGGCCGTCGAGTCGGGCCAGCGCGGCGGCGAACACCAGGCCCACGGAGACCGCGTGACCGTGCCGCCAGCGGTACTTCTCCCGGTTCTCGATCGCGTGCCCGAGGGTGTGGCCGTAGTTGAGGAACTCGCGCCGGCCGGTGTCGCGCAGGTCGTCCGCGACCACCTCCGCCTTCACCCGCACCGACCGCTCGACCAGCTCCGGCACGTGCCGGCGGAAGTCGTCGGCGATCAGGTCCAGGATCACCGGGTCGGCGATGAAGCCGTACTTGGCGACCTCGGCCATCCCGTTGACCAGCTCCGGCTCCGGCAGCGTCTCCAGGGTCGCCAGGTCGCACAGCACCAGGGCCGGCGGGTGGAACGCGCCCACCAGATTCTTGCCCGCGCCGGTGTTCACGCCGGTCTTGCCCCCCACGGCCGCGTCGACCATGCCCAACAGGCTCGTGGGCACCTGCACGACCCGGACACCGCGCAGCCAGCACGCCGCCACGAACCCGGCCAGGTCCGTCACCGCTCCCCCGCCGACGCCCACGACCACGTCCTGGCGGGTGAACCCGGCCGCGCCCAGCGTCGCCCAGCACCTCTCCGCCGTGGCCAGGCTCTTGCCGGCCTCCGCGTCGGGCACCTCGATCAGGGTGACCTTCGCGTCGATCCGGGCCGCGATCCGCTCGGCGTGCGCGCGCAGCGGGGCCGCGAACAGCACGGCCGCCTGGTCGGCCTTCGGGATCTCCACCGGCAGGTCCCGGCCGATCCGCACCTCGTAGTCGTCGCCGACCGGGATCGTCGTCACTGGGCAGCCAACTCCTTCAACGCCTCGCGGATCATGGCCACGATGTCGCCCGGGGCCGCGGTGGCGGGGACGATCACGTCGGCCACCTCCTCGTACAGCGGGCGGCGCTGGTCGAGCAGGAACTTCAGCGTCGCGCGCGGGTTGGACAGCAGCAACGGCCGGCCGCCCTGCAGACCGACCCGGCTGACGGCCGTGGACAGGTCCAGTTCCAGGTAGACGACGACGTGGCCCATGAGCAGGGCCCGGGTCTCCTCGGCCAGCACGGCCCCGCCGCCGAGGGCCAGCACGCCCGGGTGGTCGGCGAGCGCGTCGGCGACGGCCTTGCGCTCCAGGGCCCGGAACACGTCCTCGCCGTCGTCGACGAAGATCTCCGGGATCTCCTTGCCGGCCTCCGCGACGATGTCGGCGTCGGAGTCGCGGAACGCCACGCCCAGCGCCTCGGCGAGGGCCAGGCCGACCGTGGTCTTGCCCGCGCCGGGCGGGCCGACCAGGACGCACACCGGGCGGGTCATGCCAGGCCGTCCAGGTAGCCGGCGACGTTGCGCCGGATCTCGGCCACCGAGTCGCCGCCGAACTTCTCCGCCGCCAGGTCCGCCAGCACCAGGGCCACCATCGCCTCGGCGACGATCCCCGCGGCAGGCACGGCGCACACGTCGGACCGCTGGTTGATCGCGGTCGCCGCCTCGCCGGTGGTGGTGTCGAACGTGGCCAGCGCGCGGTTCAGTGAGGAGATCGGCTTCATCGCCGCGCGGACCCGGATCGGCTGCCCGTTGGACATGCCGCCCTCGATGCCGCCCGCGCGGTCGGTCTCACGGCGCACAGTGAGCGGATTCGTCTGGCCGCTCGCGGCCGGAAACATCTCGTCGTGGGCCACGCTGCCGCGCGAGCGTGCCTGGGTGAAGCCGTCGCCGACCTCCACGCCCTTGATCGCCTGGATGGACATCAGGGCGGCGGCCAGCTTCGCGTCGAGCCGGCGGTCCCACTGGGTGTGGGTGCCGACGCCGACGGGCACGTTGTAGGCGAGCACCTCGACGATGCCGCCGAGGGTGTCCGCGTCCTTCTTCGCCGCGTCGATCTCCGCCACCATCCGGGCGCTGGCCTCGGGGTCGAGGCAGCGCAGCGGGTCGGCGTCGAGCCGTTCCTCGTCGGAGGGCAGCGGGAGGACCCCCGGCTTGGCGGCCACGGAGCCCAGCTCGACGACGTGCGAGACGATCTCGATGCCGTAGGCCTGCTTGAGCAGCGCCTTGGCCACCGTGCCGATCGCGACCCGGGCGGCGGTCTCCCGGGCGCTCGCGCGCTCCAGGATCGGCCGGGCGTCGTCGTGCCCGAACTTCGACATGCCCGCCAGGTCCGCGTGGCCGGGGCGGGGCCGGGTCAGCGGCGCGTTGCGCGACTGGGCGGCGAGCTCCTCGGCGGACACCGGGTCGGCGGCCATCACGGTCTGCCATTTGGGCCACTCGCTGTTGCCGACCCGGACCGCGAACGGGCTACCCAGCGTCACACCGTGCCGCAGCCCTCCGATGATCTCGATGACGTCGCGCTCGAAGCTCATCCGTGCGCCGCGGCCATAGCCCAGGCGGCGTCGGGCGAGCTCGCGCTCGATCTCGGCGGTCGTCAACGCGACCCCGGCGGGCACCCCCTCGAGGATGGCGACCAGGGCGGGACCGTGGGACTCTCCAGCAGTGAACCATCGCAGCACGTGACGAGTCTTTCACGTGCCCGGACGGGTCAGCAGGGCGGCTCCGGGGCGTGTCCGCGCGTTTCTCAGCCTCTGGGACCGGGGGGCCGCAGAGTAGCTTCGATCAGGGCAATTCGCGCCCCAGCGCGAACGGTCACCACGGGACCGCGAGCGCCGCGAGGGCCCCGGCGAGCATCGCCGGACCGTAGGGCGCCGGGCCGGGGCGGCCGGCCAGCCGGCGGGTCACCGCGTGCGCCGCGCCGCACCCGAGGCCGATCAGGACGCTCGCCGCGACGGCCCGCCAGGACACCCAGCCGGTGGCCAGACCGAGGACCCCGCCGAGTTTGACGTCGCCGAAGCCGAGGCCGCCGGTGGCGCAGAGCGCGGCGTACCCGAGAAGGCAGGCGGTGGCGGCGAGCAGGGCGCGCGGCGTCCCGCCGGGGGCGACGAGGATCAAGGGCAGACCCACCATCGGGTACGCCGGCAGCACGAGCGCGTCCGGCAACCGCAGCGCGGCCAGGTCCACCCGGGCGAGGACCAGCCCGAGCCCCGCGAGCGGGAAGTAACACATTGTGACGATCGGACTCCAGTCGGACACAGTGGCCGGAAGGTGCGCCACCGCTGCCGCCGTCCACCCGAGCCGAGCCAGCGCGCCGGGGGCGGACACTGGTGGGCTGGCGGGCGCCAGCGGAGGCCTGGCCACCAGCAGCACCAGCGCACCCGCCAGGACCAGCGCGCCGATCCACCGGTCCCGCCAGGTGGCCGGCGTCGGACACCACCGGTCGGCGGCCCCGACGAGGACCGGCCCGCATCCGACCCCGAGCAGCACGGCGACCCAGATCACGCCGTAGTTATACCGACCGGGCGCAAACGGTTTCATGATCAACATCACAGGGTGCAACCTTGGGTGGAGCCATAACGTTTGTGACTAGGAATCCCTCATCCGAAGGAGTTGCCTGCATGACCCCTTTCACCCGGCTCCGGATGGCGGCGGGCACGGCCCTCGCGGCCGTGGCCGCCACCCTGGCCGTGACATCGCCCGCCGGGGCCGTCGCGGAGGCTCCCCCGGCCCAGACGCTCACCTGGAGCACCTGCGCCGACGGCTATGAGTGCGCGACCGCCGCCGCCCCCCTCGACTACGACCGGCCGCGCGGCGAGCAGATCTCGCTGTCGATGATCCGGATGCCGGCCACCGACCCGGCGCACAGGATCGGCTCGCTGTTCGTCAACTTCGGCGGTCCCGGCGCGTCCGGCGTCGACCGGCTCCAGTGGCGCGGCCACTGGGACTGGCTGTTCTCACCGGAGCTGCGCGCCCGGTTCGACGTCGTCTCGTGGGACACCCGGGGCGTCGGCCGGAGCACGGCCATCCGGTGTTTCGAGACCAAGGCCGAGCAGGAGACCTACTTCAACGCCGTCCCGGCGTTCCCGGCCACCGCAGCGCAGGAGCCGGCGTTCTACGCGCAGGCCGCCGACCTCACCACCCGCTGCAAGGAACGCGGCGGGGACCTGATCAACCACCTGTCCACCGCCAACACCGCGCGCGACCTCGACGTGATGCGCCGGGCCGTCGGTGACGACAAGCTCAGCTACCTCGGCCTGTCGTACGGCACGCACGTCGGCGCGACCTACGCCAACCTGTTCCCGACGAAGTTCCGGGCCCTGGTCCTCGACGGCGCGCTGGACTTCGCCGGCAGCGCCACCGGCCACGGCATCGAGGGCTTCACCAAGCCGATCGACACCCGCCAGGACGTGCCCCGGGGCATGGCCGAGACGTTCGACCAGTTCCTCACCCAGTGCGAGGCGGCTGGTCCGGACCGGTGCGCGTTCGCCAAGGGCGGCTCTCCCAAAGACCGGTTCAAGGCTCTGACCGACCGGGCGCGGGTCGCGCCGATCGTGCTCGACGGCGAGAGCTGGTCGTACACGACGATCATCAGCTCCGTCGGCGGCAACCTCGCCCACCCGGCGTGGTGGAAGGACCTCGCGACCCTGCTCGACCGGCTCGCGAACGTCCAGCCCGCCGCCGCGAAGTCCCTCCTCGCGGCGCGGCCGGCCAAGCCACTGCTCGGCGAGCAGTATCTGGACAACCGCAGCGAGGCGTACTTCGCCATCAACTGCACCGACAGTGTCGTGCCCCGCAACAACGCCACCTACAGCCGGCTCGCGGACCCCGAGGACCAGCGGGTGCCGTACTTCGGCCGGACCGGCGTCTTCGACTACCAGCCGTGCGCCACCTGGCCGGGCCACGACACCGACCGGTTCATGGGCCCGTGGAACCGGTGGACCCCGGCCCCGATCCTGGTCGTGAACAACCGGTACGACCCCGCCACCCCGCTGCACGGCGCGCAGGACGGCACCGCCGAGCTCGCCAACGCGCAGCTGATGGTGATCGAGGGCGCCGGGCACACCGGCATGTACGTGCCGAGCACCTGTGGCGAGAAGGCCAAGCGGGACTACCTGTTCACCGGGGTCCTGCCGCCGAAGAACCTCGTGTGCGCCGCGGACAACAGCCCGTTCTAGACGTACCCGTCGAATGATCTGAGAGGCCCGTCCCTTCGCGGGGCGGGCCTCTCAGCGTGCCGCGACCGCCGCGTCGAGGGCGGCGCGCATCGCGGCCTTCGGGGCCGCCAGCCCCGTGAACAGCGCGAACTGCAGATACGCCTGCGCGGCCAGCAGGTCCAGCCCGCTCACCACCCGGCAGCCTGCGGCCAGCGCCGCAGCGGCCAGCGGCGTCGGCCACGGGTCGTAGAGCACGTCGAACACGACGGTGTCCGGATGCGGCTTGAGGTCTGCGAGGCTGCCGGCGGCGCTCTTCGGCACCGTCGAGACGATCACGTCGGCGCGCGCGGCGTCGGCCAGGTCCTCCCAGTGCGCGGCGACGATCGGCACGTCCAGCTGGGCCGCGACGGGCAGCAGGTCCACCACGGCGGCGGGACGCCGGGCGTAGACCGTGGCCCGGGCCCCGAGCGAGGACGCCGCCGCCAGCGCCGCGCGGGCCGTGCCGCCAGCGCCCACGATCGCGATCTCGGCGGCGGACGTGCAGCCAGCGTCCGCCAGCGCCGCCACCGCGCCGGGCGCGTCGGTGTTGTCCAGGAACAGCCCGCCGCCCCGCAGCACGAGGGTGTTCCCCGCGCCCAGCACCCGGGTCAGCGGGGTCACCTCCGTGGCCACCGAGAGCGCGACCTCCTTGAGCGGCATGGTCAGCGACAGCCCGGCCCACTCCGGGCCGAGACCGGCCACGAAGGACTCCAGCTCGTCCTCGCCGACGTCGATCGCGGCGTAGGACCAGTCGGACAGGCCCAGGGCGGCGTAACCGGCGTTGTGCAGGACAGGGGACAGCGAGTGGCCGACGGGTCGACCGAGCACCGCCGCCCTCACCGGCAGGCGTCCCCGGTCAGCACCCCGGCCTGGCAGGCCTTGCGCCGGTTCGCGTCGTGCTCGGCGAGCGTGACGGCGAACGCGGAGTGGCCCTGCTTGTCGACGGCGACGAAGTACACCCAGTCGCCGACCGGCGGGTCGATCGAGCCCTTCAGCGCCGCGGCCCCCGGGTTGGAGATCGGCCCGGCGGGCAGACCCCGCACGCTCTTCACGTTGTACGGGTTCTTCGGGTCGTCCAGCTCCGCCGGGGTCAGGTCGGACGAACTCTTCGACGGCTTGTTCTGCTTGATCAGCCAGTAGTTGGCCGTCACGTCGAACTCGAGCGGCATGTTCTTCTTGTACGCCCGGTTGTAGGCCACCCGGGCCACCTTCCCCAGGTCGTCGGCGTTGCCGGCCTCCACCTGGGCGAGCGAGGCCACGATCAGCGCCTCGAACGGCGAGATCTGCCGCTCCTTCTCCGCCTTGGTGATGAAGCCGCTGGACTCCATCTCCTCGTTGAACCGGGCGACCAGGCGCTCCAGGATCGACGTCGCCGTGAAGCCGGGCTCGAACTCGTAGGTGTCCGGGAACAAGAAGCCCTCGATGGACTTCTCCACCGGCTTGCCGTCACCGCGTTTGAACCAGAAGTCCGGCACGCCGAGCGCCACCGGATCCTTCGCCGCCGCCTCGAACTCCGCGGCCGGGATCTTGGTGACCTTCTCCAACTCGGCGAACGTGCCCTTGTACGTCAGGCCCTCGCGCAGGGTCACCTTGGTGGTGATCTTGTTGTTCAGGTCGAGCAGCGCGGTCACCGCGTCCTTGGCCCGCATCTGCTTGTGCACCTTGTAGGTGCCCGGCTGAAACGCCGTCCCCTTCGGGTTCTCCCCCGCCGCCTCGACGAACGCCTTCGCGCTCTTCACCACGTCAGCGTGGTACAGCGTGTTGGCGATGTCCGCGACCGTCTGGCGGGGCTTGACCTGCACCGTGGTCTCGGTGGTCCCGCCCGTGGCGTAGTCGGGGGTGGTGAGCATGTCACCGATCTTGTTCGCGCCCCACCAGGCGCCGGCGCCCAGCACGCCGAGGATGACGACCACGAGGACCAGCGCGAGGCCGCTCCTGCCGCGCTTCTTCTTCCGGCGGCGGTGCCGGCCGGGGTCGACGTCCTCGTACAACCCCAGTTCGTCCATCATCCGCGTAGCCTCCGCTGAGCGTCGAGCCAACCCTGCAGGATCTCCACCGCGGCCGCCTGGTCGACGACAGCGCGCTGGCGCTTCCCCTTGACACCCCGTTCCGCGAGCCTACGTCCCGCCACGACGGTGGACATCCGCTCGTCGGACAGGTGGATCGGCACGGTCCCCAGCACCACGGCCAAACGCGCAGCGTAGTCACGGACAGCCTTCGCCGCCAGTCCCTCTTTGCCATTCAGAGCGATTGGAAGCCCTACAACGACCCCGATTGCATCATATTCGGTGACAAGTTTGGCGATCTCCGACAGATCGGTGGGAGATTCCGCCTCGGACTGGTCCCGGGCGACGGTGACGACCGGGGTCGCGAGGATGCCGTCCGGATCGGAGCGCGCGACCCCGATCCGGACGTTCCCGACATCAATTCCGAGTCGGACGCCCCGCTGCCAGCCGGTGCCGGTCAAGGCCGCTCCGCGACCAGCTTCTCGACCGCGAGCAGCAGCGCCGCGGCCTGATCCGCCGGGACGCCGCCGCCCTGGGCCAGGTCGGCGTTGCCGCCACCCTTGCCCGACAGCGCGCCCTTCACCAGCTCGCCGGCCGACAGGCCCGCGATCTTGGCCGCGGCGTTCACCGCGATGACGATCGACGCCTTGCCGTTGGCCCGCGCGGTCACGGCCACCACGGCCGGCCGCTTCGGGTCGATCTTGCCCCGGACGTCCTGCGCCAGGGTCCGCACGTCGTTCGCGCCGGTGCCCTCCGGGGCCTCCGCGCCCACGTACGCCACGCCGCGCACGTCCTTCGCGCCCGCCGCCAGACCGCCGGAGTTGGCGAGCACCATCTGGGCCCGCAGCTTCTCCAGCTCCTTCTCGGTGTCCTTGAACTGGGCCATCATCTGCGCCACCCGGTCACCCAGCTGGTCACTGGGCACCCGGAACAGCTCGGCCAGCCGCAGCACCAGGTCGCGCTCGCGGGCCAGGTAGCGGAACGCCTCGTGGCCCACCACGGCCTCGATCCGGCGGGAACCCGCGCCGACCGAGGACTCGCCGGTCACGGCCATCGGGCCGATCTGCGCCGAGCGCTCGACGTGCGTGCCGCCGCACAGCTCGCGCGACCACTCGCCGCCGATCTCCACGACCCGGACGTCCTCGTCGTACGTCTCGCCGAACAGGGCGATCGCGCCCAGGTCCTTGGCCTTCGCGATCGGCATCACGTTCGCCGTGACCAGCAGGTCGCTGCGGACCGCGAGGTTGGAGACCTCCTCGATCTCGCTGCGGGTCTCCGGCGACAGCGCGCCGCGCCACGAGAAGTCCAACCGCAGGTATCCGGGGCGGTTGTACGAACCCGACTGCAGGGCCGCCGGGCCGAGCACCTGGCGCAGCGCCGCGTGCACCACGTGTGTGCCCGAGTGCGCCTGCCGCGCGCCGATCCGCCACTCCTTGTCGACCGCCGCGTGCACCTTCTGGCCCACGTGCAGCTCGCCGTGCAGCACCCGCACCTGGTGCGAGACCAGCTTCTTCACCGGCCGCTGCACGTCGAGCACCTCGGCCTCGACGTCCGTGCCGACGAGGCGGCCGGCGTCGGAGTCCTGGCCGCCGGACTCGGCGTAGAACGGGGTCCGGTCCAGGATCACGGTGACGACCTCGCCCGGGGCGGCGTGCCGGGTCGGCAGGCCCTCCTTGAGCATCGCCAGGATCGTCGCGTCGGACTCCAGCGTCGTGTACGCCACCCAGTCCGTCGGGCCGTGCTCGTCGAGTACCGACCGGAACGCCGACAGGTCCGCGTGCCCGCTCTTGCGCGCCGCCGCGTCGGCCTTCGCCCGGGTCCGCTGCTCGAGCATCAGGGCCTTGAAGCCCTCCACGTCCACCGACAGGCCCTGCTCGGAGGCGATCTCCAGCGTCAGGTCGATCGGGAAGCCGAACGTGTCGTGCAGCTGGAACGCCTTGGAACCCGCGAGCTTCTCGCCGCCGGCCGACTTGGTCTCCGTCAGGGCCAGGTCCAGGATCGTCGTGCCCTGCCGCAGGGTGGACAGGAAGGCGTCCTCCTCCGCGTACGCGTACCGCGCGATCCGGTCGTAGTCGCTGGCCACCTCGGGGTAGCTCGGGGCCATGCAGTCCCGGGCGACCGGCATAAGGTGCGGCATCGCCTGACCCTCGAAGCCCAGCAGGCGGATCGAGCGGATCGCCCGGCGGAGGATGCGGCGGAGCACGTAGCCCCGGCCCTCGTTGCCCGGGGTCACGCCGTCGCCGATCAGCATCAGGCCGGTGCGGACATGGTCGGCGATGACCCGCAGCCGCACGTCGTCGGGGTGGGACTCGGAGGCCACGTGGCTCTTCGACGCGCCGTACCGCTTGCCGGTCAGCTCCTCGGCCTTCTCGATCAGCGGCCGGACCTCGTCGATCTCGTAGAGGTTGTCCACGCCCTGCAGGACGGAGGCGATCCGCTCCAGGCCCATACCGGTGTCGATGTTGCGCGCCGGCAGCTCCCCGAGGATCGGGAAGTTCTCCTTGTCGGTGCCCGGGCCGCGCTCGTACTGCATGAAGACGTTGTTCCAGATCTCCATGTAGCGGTCCTCGTCGACCTCCGGGCCGCCCTCGCGGCCGTAGGACGGGCCGCGGTCGATGAAGATCTCCGAGCACGGGCCGCACGGGCCGGGGATGCCCATCGACCAGTAGTTGTCCTTCTTGCCCCGGCGCACGATCCGGTCCATCGGGAGCCCGACGGTGTGGTGCCAGATGTCGATGGCCTCGTCGTCGTCGAGGTAGACGGTGGCCCACAGGGACTCCGGATCCAGGCCGTAACCGCCCTGGTCCAGGGACTTCGTCAGCAGCTCCCACGCCATCGGGATGGCCTCGGCCTTGAAGTAGTCCCCGAAGGAGAAGTTGCCGTTCATCTGGAAGAACGTGCCGTGCCGGCTGGTCTTGCCGACCTCGTCGATGTCGGGCGTCCGGATGCACTTCTGCACCGAGACCGCACGCTTCCACGGAGCTGCCTGCTGGCCCAGGAAGTAGGGGACGAACTGCACCATACCGGCATTGATGAACAGCAGGTTCGGGTCATCAATCGCTGGCAGGGGCGCGCTGGGCACGACCGTGTGCCCGTTCGCCTCGAAGTGGGCCAGGAACCGGCGCTTAATCTCCGCGGTCCGCATCAGTATTCTTCGCTTTCCATCTCAGGGTCGGTGATCAGAAGGCCGTGCGCGATCGCGTCGGCGATCTCCGCCTCGCGCTCGGCCGCGCCCTCGCGGACGTCTTCCACAAAACTACGGACCGAGTCGAGCAGCCCGCCAGCGGACTGGCCGAGGTTGCCCGCGATGCCGGCCGGCGTGAACGCGTGCGCGGTGCGGGTCAGCTTGCGGACCACGACCACCCCGACGGCGACCCCGACGCCCAGCCACAGCAGTCGCTTGAACATGTCAGCCCTTCCTGGCGGCCTTGCGGCGCGACTTGAGCTCGTCGCGCACCTCGCGGTCCTCGTCGGCGGCACGGCGCTTGGCCGCGGCCTTGCGGAACCCGTAGCCGAGGGCCGCGACCTTCACCAGCGGGTTGGCCACCGCCGCCGACACCAGGGTGCTCACGTTCGCCACGTTGGCGGTGAGCTGCGAGGCGTGGCTGGTGATCGTGTCCACCCGGGCGAGCTGCTCGTTCACGCCGTCCAGGGTCACCTGCACCTGGCCGAGGGCCACGTTGACGTTGTCGACCGTCGTGTTGACGTTGCCGAGCAGCGGACCGGTCCGGTCGGTGAGGTCCGTCAGCGCCCGGGTCGCCGCGTCCACGGTGTGCCGGAGCCTCAGGATCGGCACCGCGAGGGCCGCCACCAGACCTACGAATGCGACGGCCGCGATCAGGGCCGCGACCTCTCCGAACGACACTGCGGTCCCCCTTCGTGACAAACCTCTCGCGCTGACCCTATCGCTAGCTCCCGGCCGACCAGCGCCAGGCCTTCACGGACACGCGACGGCCCTTCCGCGACGGCGCGACCCCCGGAGGCACCGGCTAGGGCTTCGCCATCACCATGATGGTCAAGGTGGTCGCCGGAGTGGCATCCGGAGTGGCACTGTCGTTACCACCACCTGACACCGTGATCAGGAGGTCCTCCGCCGTCCAGCAGCCGTCCTTCGTCGGATTCTTCCCGCACGACGGGCCGCCGTCGTGGAACCGCCAGCCGGCCCGGTCCAGCGCCTGCGAGTACGCCGACTCGGCCTCCGCCGCCCGCCGGGGCACCCCCACGTACGTCCGGACCAGGTTGTCGCCCTTCGTCGTGTCGGCCGGCTTGCCGAGCCAGTCGGGCGCCTCGACCTTGTCCAGCGCCTCGGCGGCACCGCTCGGGCCCCCGCAGCCGGTCAGGGCCAGGGCCGCCACGGACAGGGCGACCAGGAACTTCGTGCGCACTAGGAGTCTCCCCGGGAGCGGATGATGGTCCGCAGCTTGTCGAGTCGTTCGGACACCGCGCGCTCCGCGCCGTGTGAGCTGGGCTGGTAGTAGTCGCGGCCGACGACCTCGTCCGGCGCGTACTGCTGGGCGACGACGGCGCGCGGGTCGTCGTGCGGGTAGCGGTAACCGGCGCCGTGGCCGAGGCCCTTCGCGCCCGCGTAGTGCGCGTCGCGCAGGGCCGGCGGGACGTTGCCGGTCCGGCCGGCCTTCACGTCGGCGATCGCCGCGAAGATCGCCGTGGTCACCGAGTTGGACTTCGGGGCCGTGGCCAGGTGCACCACGGCCTGGGCCAGGTTGAGCTGGCCCTCCGGCAGACCGATCAGCGCCACGGCCTGCGCGGCGGCCGTCGCGACCTGCAACGCCGTCGGGTCGGCCATCCCGACGTCCTCGCTGGCGAAGATGACCAGCCGGCGGGCGATGAACCGGGGGTCCTCACCCGCGACGAGCATCCTGGCCAGCCAGTGCAGGGCGGCGTCGACGTCGGAGCCGCGCATGCTCTTGATGAACGCGCTGGTCACGTCGTAGTGGCCGTCGCCGTCGCGGTCGTAGCGCACGGCGGCGACGTCGATGGCCGCCTCGATCGTCGCGAGATCGATCATCCGGGTACGAGGCCCCGCGGCCCCCGGCACGGCCGACGCGCGACCGTCGGCCGCCGGGTCGGGCCGGGCGGCGTCTCCGGGTGCCGCGGCAGCGTCACCCGACGCCTGTTCGGGCCGCGCGGCGTCGCCCGGGGCCCGGGCCGCGGACGCGGCGGCCTCCAGGGCCGTGAGGGCCTTGCGGACGT
Organism: Longispora fulva; assembly: GCF_015751905.1. NCBI lineage: Bacteria > Bacillati > Actinomycetota > Actinomycetes > Micromonosporales > Micromonosporaceae > Longispora > Longispora fulva. The sequence continues at coordinate 8,578,515 of NZ_JADOUF010000001.1, read as the reverse complement.
CTCCCCCGGCGAGCCGCACGAGATGGTCGCGCGCCTCCGGGGTCAGCGTGACCGTGCCGGCCAGGCCGCGCTCGTCGGTCAACGCCCGGTCGACCAGCCCGCCGACGGCCACCTCGTCCAGCGCCCGCAGGGTGAGCAGCACGCACCGGGACAGCAGCGGGGAGACGATCGAGAAGTAGGGATTCTCGGTGGTCGCCGCGAGCAGGGTGACCGTGCGGTCCTCCACGGCGGCCAGCAGCGAGTCCTGCTGGGTCTTGGTGAACCGGTGCACCTCGTCGATGAACAGCACCGTCGCCCGGCCGGAGCGCCGGCGGTCGGCCTTCGCGGCGGCGATCACCTCGCGGACGTCCTTGACCCCGGCGGACAGGGCCGACAGGGCGACGAACCGGCGCTGCGAGGACCGGGCCACCAGGTGCGCGACAGTCGTCTTGCCCGAGCCGGGCGGGCCCCAGAGGATCACCGACATCGGAGAGTCGCCGCTGACCAGCTGGTGCAGCGGGGCCCCCGGCGCGAGCAGGTGCGCCTGACCGACCAGCTCGTCGATGGCGCGGGGTCGCATCCGGACGGCCAGCGGGGCTCCCGGCGGCACGTCGGCGAACTCGCCGGGGGACGCGGTGGCCGAACCCCCGGGCTCCGACATCTCGAACAGCGCGTCCACGCCGCAGACCTTACCGGCGACCCCCGACGGAACCCGGTCATCGCCCGGCGAGCGGTGACGACGCTCACCGGTACCGTCGGGGCGTGGAACCCGTCATCCTCACCGACCGCGCGGCGTTGCGCGCGCTCGACGACAGCCCCTACCTGCGCCTGGTGCTCCTCGAGGAGGCACCCGTCACGGGGTACGCGCACGGCGGCGCCCTGCTCGTCCTCAGCCGACGGCCCGACGGCGAGCCCCGCGGCCACGGGCTGGGCGACCCGGGGGCCTGCGCCGCGCTGCTGGCGTTCGCCCGCGAAGAGGGGCTGCTGGCCGCCGGGCACTGGTTCAACGGGCCCCGGGGCGTGGCCGCCGGGTTCGAGGGACGGGTGCACGAGTGGGACTTCCTGTGGACGGAGTCCGCCCCGCCGGAGGCGCCCGACGCGCCCGAGGTGCTTCGGCTCGACGGCCCGACGTCCGCGGCGGAGATCGACGCCGTCCTGGACCTGGCGCTGCCGGAGAGTTCGATCCGGCCGACCGACGGGAAGGCCCGGGGATGGTTCGGGATCCGGGTCGCCGGCGCTCTCGCCGCGGTCGCCGCCGACGAGAGCTCCCCCGGGTTCGGGGTCGTCTCCGGGATCGCCGTGCACCCCGCCCACCAGGGCCGCGGCCTCGGCGCGGCGCTGACGGCCGCGGTGACCCGGACCCTGCTCGCCGAGCACGGCATCACCGGCCTGGGGGTGTATTCGGACAACGCCCGCGCCGCGGCCCTGTACAGCCGACTGGGCTACCGGGGGACCATCGCGCGGACCGCCGGCAGGTTGGCATCGTCCGATTCGCGTGTTCGCGGGGCGATACCGGGCTAGGCTGGGGGGTAAGTCACGCGGTAGCAACAGGAAGGCCGGGTCAATGGCCGAAGGAACAGTGAAGTGGTTCAACGCCGAAAAGGGTTTCGGCTTCATCACTCCGGACGACGGCGGGCAGGATCTCTTCGTGCACTTCTCCGCTATCGCGAGCCAGGGCTATCGCAGCCTGGATGAGAACCAGCGGGTCGAGTTCGATGTGGGTCAGGGCCAGAAGGGCCCGCAGGCGGAAAACGTCAAAGCGATCTGACGGCAGCCAGCTCTCCCCGCCGTTAGACCGCGCCCTCACACGGTTGCGGGAGGCAGTGATGGTTGAGCGACGCACGTTGAGCATTGTGGACTGGCACGCTGACGGAAGCGCGTCGTCCGCTTTCTGGGCGATCACGGTCGAACAGCGCGCCCAGGTGGAGGCCATCCTCGGACGGTCCTCCGACGTGAACGGACTGGTGACAGCGGCGCAGGCGGCCGAGGCCCGCGAGGCGACGAGCGGGTGGCTGTCCTGCACGAACGACGACTCCCGGCTCTGAGCTGATCAGGCCGCGAGTTCGCGTACGCCCCTGAGCCTGGTGTGCAGCAGGTCCAGGGCAAGGCTGGTATCGAGGCGGATCTCCCCCGGGCACGCGAAGGGGGCGGGTCCGCCTCGCAGTCTGTCCGGGTCGATCCCGAGCCGCGCGGCGAACAGGACGCCCAGCTCGTAGCGGCTGACGGCGTCGGGGCCGGCGACGTTGAGGACGCCGGCGTGGTCGTTGCCGGCGAGTTCCAGCAGGGCCGAGGCGAGGTCGGCGACGTGGATCGGGCAGCGCAGCTCCTCCGTGAACAGCACGCCGTCGCGGCGGCCCTCCGCCAGATCCCGGATGATCTTCTCGTGGGCGCTGTCGCCGTCGCCGAGGATCAGGGAGTTGCGCACGATCACCGCGTCCGGGTGTACGGCGTGGATCGCGGTCTCCGCCGCGGCCTTCGACCCGCCGTAGGACGTGATCGGCTCCGGGGTGTCCTGCTCGGTGTAGGGCGCCGTGCGACCGGCGAACACCGCGTCGCTGGACACGTGCACCAGCCGGCGGCCCACCGACGCCAAGGCCACGTTCGCCGCGCCGTCGGCGTTGACCGACCAGGAGTTCCGGGCGAAGGCGGTGTGCACGACGGCGGATGGGTCCGCGTCCTCGACCAGGGCTGCGACGGCGACCCGGTCGGTGACGTCGAGGCGGTGCCAGGTGACGCCGCCGATCTCGGGGACCCGGGACTGGTAGGTGCCGACGACCCGCCAGCCGGCGGCGACCGCCCGGCGGGCGACCTCCGCGCCGAGGAAGCCGGACGCGCCCGTGATGAGAAGAGTGTCCACGGGAGGAGACTAACGCCGGCGCGGCGGCCGATCGGCCGCCGCGCTCGGGTGACGCTTCCCCGTACCCGAAAAATGGGTTGGGTTTATGCCTTCTTCGGGGGGCCGTCCACGCCCGCCTCGAGGCGCTGCTGGGCCGTGATCGGGGTCGGCGCGCCGGTCAGCGGGTCGTAGCCGCCGCCGGACTTCGGGAACGCGATCACGTCGCGGATCGTGTCCGAGCCGGCGAGCAGCATGCAGACCCGGTCCCAGCCGAACGCGATGCCCGCGTGCGGCGGCGGGCCGTAGTTGAACGCCTCCAGCAGGAAGCCGAACTTGTCCGCCGCCTCCTCCTCGGTGATGCCCAGCAGGTCGAACACCCGGCGCTGGACACCGCCCTTGTGGATACGGACCGAGCCGCCGCCGATCTCGTTGCCGTTGCAGACGATGTCGTAGGCGTAGGCCAGGGCGCCGTCCGGGGACTCCTCGAACTTCGGCTCCCACTCCTCGTTCGGCGAGGTGAAGGGGTGGTGCACGGCGGTCCAGGAACCGTCGTCGTTCTTCTCGAACATCGGGGCGTCGACCACCCAGCAGAACGCCCACGCGGCCTCGTCGATCAGGTTCGACCGCCTGGCGATCTCGATCCGGGCCGCGCCCAGCAGCTCCTGGGACGCGCGGCGCTCGCCGGCGGCGAAGAACACCGCGTCACCCGGCTTCGCGCCGGCCGCGTCGGCCAGGCCGGCCAGGTGCGCCTCGGACAGGTTCTTGGCGACCGGGCCCCGGGCCTCACCGGTCTCGGCGTCGAACAGCACGTACGCCAGGCCGCGTGCGCCCCGGGACTTCGCCCAGTCCTGCCAGCCGTCGAGCTCCTTGCGGGTCTGCGCCGCCCCGCCCGGCATGACGACCGCGCCGGTGTAGGGGGCCTGGAACACCCGGAACTCTGTGCCCTGGAAGTAGGTCGTCAGCTCGACCAGCTCCACGCCGTAGCGCAGGTCGGGCTTGTCGGAGCCGTACCGGTCCATCGCGTCGTGCCAGGTGATCTGCGGCAGCGGCCGGGGCATCTCGTAGCCGACCAGCTCGCGCCACAGGGCGGCGGCGATCGACTCGCCGAGCTCGATGATGTCCTCCTGGGTCACGAAGGACATCTCGATGTCGAGCTGGGTGAACTCCGGCTGCCGGTCCGCGCGGGAGTCCTCGTCGCGGTAGCAGCGGGCGATCTGGTAGTACCGCTCCATGCCGGCGACCATCAGAAGCTGCTTGAACAGCTGCGGGGACTGCGGCAGCGCGTACCAGGAACCCGGCTTGACCCGCACCGGCACCAGGAAGTCGCGCGCGCCCTCCGGGGTGGACCGGGTCAGGGTCGGGGTCTCGATCTCCACGAACTTGCGCTCGTTGAGCAGGTCGCGGGCGATCCGGTTGGCGTCCGAGCGCATCCGCAGCGCCTTCGCCGGGCCGGAGCGGCGCAGGTCCAGGTAGCGGTACTTCAGCCGGGCCTCGTCGCCCACCTCGACGTGGTCGTCGATCGGCAACGGCAGCGGGGCCGCCTCCGACAGGATGACAAGCTCGGTGACGTTCAGCTCGATCTCGCCGGTGGGCAGCTCGGGGTTCTCGTTGCCGGCGGGGCGCAGCTCGACGGTGCCGGTGACCTTCACGCAGTACTCGTTGCGCAGGCCGTGGGCGGCGTCGTCCTCCCCGCGGAACACGGCCTGGACGAACCCGGAGGCGTCGCGCAGGTCGATGAAGATCACGCCGCCGTGGTCGCGGCGCCGGGCGACCCAGCCCGCCAGGGTCACGCGCTCGCCGACGTGCGTGGAACGCAGCGCCCCGGCCTCGTGGGTGCGGATCACAGAGCTTCTCCTTCGTCCGTTTTCGTCGCGCAACATTCTCGCAGAGCGCCCGGTGGGCGCTGGGCTGGGCACCCCCGCCGTGGGCGGGCCGGGCCGACAGCCTCGGTCCGGCTCCGTTGTCGGGGCTCCGGACCGTCGCCGGGCGGTCGGCGGCGCCGGCCTGGGCGGGCCACGGTCAGGGCTCGCCGGCGGCGGGCGCTGTCCGGACCGGCCCTGGCGGGCCGTGGTCCCGGCAGGCCCCGGACGATGGCCGCCCTCCGGGGTCGGCGGCGCCGGACCACGTGGGCGTTGCGCCGTGCCCAGACCAGGCAAACTCCTACAATCAGTGCATAATCACGCGCCCCTAGGAGCTCTCGTGGATCTCAGCGCGTTCTACGGCGTCGTCGCGGCGGTCAACTTCACCCTGCTCGGCCTGTGGTGGGTGACAACCAAGGACCGGGCCGACCTCGCGGACCCCGGCTCGGCCGTGCACCAGGCCGCCTACCTCGTCTCGTTGCAGTTCGTCGTGCCCGGCACCATGGCGCTGCTGTCCCAGGTCGCGCCGGACGTGCCAGCGCTGTGGCGGTCGTCGTTCACGTTCGCCGGGCTGGTCGGGGCACTCGCCGTGGCGCTGCTCGTGCCGGCGCTCCGCCAGGCGACCGGGCGCCGGGCGGCCGGCAGGGTGCTGCTGTGCGCCGTGCCGGTGTACCTGGCGGTCGCCGCCGTCGCCGCGATCCCCCCGCTGGGGGCCGCGATCCGGGGCGACCTGACGAACCTGCAGGTGGAGGCGCTGCTGTTGTGCGCGCTGGTGTTCCTCGGGGTGCAGGCGGCGTGGATGGTGGCGACGGCGCCGGCGCGACGGGACTGAGCGTCCACCGGGCCGGCCGCGCGCCCGGGGGCCACCAGGCCGGCGCGGAGGGGCGGCGAAGGGCTGTCGGGTCTGCGCGGGGGCAGCGTAGGGCGGCCGGGTCGGCGGCACCGCGGTCCTCGACGGAGGCCCGCGGCGCCGCGAACTCACGCGACGGTCGGCCGCAGATCCGCCACCGGAGGCGTCCACGTCGCCGGGTCCGCCACGGCCTGCTCGCCGCTGCGGATGTCCTTCACCTGCTGCTCGTCCCCGGGGAACCACACGAACGGGATCCCGCGCTTCTCCGCGAACTTGATCTGCTTGCCGAACTTCGCCGCCGCCGGGGCGACCTCCACCGCGATCCCCCGCCCGCGCAGGGCCGCCGCGATCCGGTTGCACGCCGGCCGGTCCTCCTCGGCGGGCAGCGCGACCAGGACACAGGTCGGGGTCGGCCGGCTCACGGTCAGCGCGCCGGAGCCGAACAGGACGCCGAGGATCCGGCTCACCCCGATCGACAGGCCCACGCCCGGGAAGGTGTCGTTGCCGGACTGGGCCAGGGTGTCGTACCGGCCGCCGGAGCAGACCGAGCCGAACTTCTCCCGGCCCTCGATGAACGTCTCGTACACGGTGCCGGTGTAGTAGTCCAGGCCCCGGGCGATCCGCATGTCCGCGACCAGCAGGCCGGGCGCGTGCTCGGCTGCGGTGTCCAGCACGGCGGCCAGCTCCTCGAGGCCCTCGTCGAGCAGCGGGTCGGTGACGCCGAGCGCGCGGACGGCGTCCACGAAGGAACTGTCGGGCGTGGAGATGTCGGCGAGCTTGAGGCACGCGGCCGCCTGGGCCTCCGACGCGCCGGCCTGCTCGGCGAGCATCACGGCCACCTTGTCCGGGCCGACCTTGTCCAGCTTGTCGATCACCCGAAGCGCCGCCATCGGATCGGACAGGCCCAGGCCCCGGTAGAAGCCCTCGGACAGTTTGCGGTTGTTCACGTGCATCGTGAACCGGACCGGCAGGCTCGCCAGGGCGTCGGCCACCACGACGGGCAACTCGGCCTCGTAGTGGTTCGGCAGGGTCTCGCGGTCGATGATGTCGATGTCGGCCTGGTAGAACTCGCGGTAGCGGCCCTCCTGGGGGCGCTCGCCCCGCCAGCACTTCTGGATCTGGTACCGGCGGAACGGGAACGCCAGCTTGCCGGAGTTCTCCAACACGTAGCGGGCGAACGGCACGGTCAGGTCGAAGTGCAGGCCGAGGCCGGAGTCGGAGGAGTCGGCGCCCTCGGCCTGCAGCCGGCGGAGCACGTACACCTCCTTGGAGGTCTCGCCCTTGCGGAGCAGCTGGTCCATCGGCTCGACGGCGCGGGTCTCGATCGGCGCGAAGCCGTGCAGCTCGAAGGTGCCCCGGATCCGGTCGAGGACCGTCTGCTCGATGATGCGCTGGCCGGGCAGCCACTCGGGGAAGCCGCTGAGCGGAGTCGGACGGGTCATGTCGGGTGCTCTCTCTCGTATCAGAGTCTTCGCCGTGCGGGGGTCGCCGCCCTCCGGGAGGACAACGACGCGGACGGGATCTAGAAGCCGGTCCGCCGGGTCTCCGGCGCGGCCAGGCCGGTCAGGTACGGGTTCGCCACCCGCTCGCGCCCGATCGTGGTCCGGGCGCCGTGCCCCGGGAGGCACACCGTCGCGTCGTCGAGGGTCAGCAGCCGCTCGCGCAGGCTGGCCATCATCGTCGCGGTGTCCCCGCCGGGGAGGTCGGTGCGGCCGATCGTGCCCTCGAACAGGACGTCGCCCGTGAAGCAGACGGGCTCGGCCCCGAGGGTCCGGTACAGCACCGACCCGCCGGTATGGCCGGGCACGTGGTCGACGGTGAACTCGGCCCCGGCCAGCTCCAGCACGTCGCCGTCGGCCACGAGACGCGGCTCCACCAGGCCGGTGTAGTCCCGCCCCGGCCCCACCAGCTGGTCGAGGCTGATCGGGAGACCCATGGTCGGGTCGGCGAGGAGCCCGAGGTCGCCGGCGTGCACGTACGCCGGGATGTCGCGGGCCGCGCACAGCGCGGCCGCCGACCAGACGTGGTCGAAGTGGCCGTGGGTCAGCAGGACCGCGACCGGGGTGAGCCGGTGCTCGGCGAGGAGCGCGTCGAGATCGGCCAGCACGCCGACGCCCGGGTCGACCACCACGCACGCGCCGCCCGGCCCGTCGCCCGCTGCGACGTAACAATTCGTACCGAGGGCGGCGGCGGGAAACCCGACAATAAACAACGAAAGGGTCCTTCTCAGGCGAGGCGACGACTCCGCCATAGAGCCTACCGAGCCCGGCCGGACGGCCGCACACAGATACAGGTTGACCCGGTACCCTAGCGAACCGACCCGACCGTACACTCGGGCGGATGTGACCTACGGCACGGATCCACCGTGCCCACCTTGGGGAGGGAGCACACGTGGCTTCCAGCAGAGACCGGCAGCGCCAGCTGGCCCGGGCGAAGCTCGATCGACAGACCGCCCGGCGGACCGCTCGCGCCCGGCGACAGCGGCAGATCCGCGCCGGTGTGGCCGGCGGGATCGCGCTGCTCGTCATCGTCGTCGGCGCGTTGTGGATGGGCGGGGTCTTCGACAAGAAGCCCACGCCGCCCGCCGCGATCGGCGACTGCACCTGGCAGCCCAACAAGGCTCCCGGCGTGAAGGACGTCGGCACGCCGGCCACCACCGGGATGGCCAAGTCCGGCGTCGCCCCGATGGAGATCACGACGAACCTCGGCGCGATCTCGGCCGAGCTCGACGTGGCGAAGTCGCCGTGCGCGGCGGAGAGCTTCCGCTTCCTCGCCAGCAAGAAGTACTTCGACAACGGCCCGTGCCACCGGTTGTCCACGGAGAACCTGTTCGTCCTGCAGTGCGGCAGTCACAACGCCGAGGGCACGGGCGAGCCCGGGTACACCTACGCCAGCGAGAACCTGCCGCAGGTGCCGGCGCCGGACCCGACCGCCAGCCCGTCGGCGACGCCGACCGAGCCGAAGGTCACCTACGCCGCGGGTACGATCGCCCTGGTCACCAAGGGTGCGAACACCAACAGCGGCCAGTTCATGATCTTCTACAAGGACACGCCGGCGAGCCCCGCGTACAGCGTGGTCGGCAAGGTCACCAAGGGTCTCGACCTCATCACGAAGGCCGCCGAGGCGGGCGCCGTGGACGCCAGCGGTGCCAAGGTGAAGGACGGCAAGCCCAAGAACGACATCATCATCCAGTCCCTGACCGTCGCTAAGCCGACCGAATCGGCCACCTGAGCGACAGAGGAGCAGTTCACGTGAGTTCTCAGCGGGAGCGCGCGCAGCGGGACGCCGCGCGCGCCAAACTCCAGCAGGGCATGACCGTCAAGGCCGAGGCCGCGGCGAAGCGCCGCAAGCTGCAGGCCGCGATCGGTTCCGCGATCGCCCTCGTCCTGGTCGTCGGCATCGGCATCTGGGTGGGCATCGCGGTGTTCAGCGGTGGCAAGAAGGACAGCACGGCCAAGCCGGGGGCGACCCCGTCGGCGGGCGCGTGCAACTGGCTGCCGGAGGACAAGGGCGGCAACCCGAGCCTCAAGGACGTCGGCACGCCGCCTGCCGGCGAGCCGCACACCGGCACCCGGACGATGGACATCACCTCGAACCTCGGTGACGTGTCCTTCGAGCTCGACGTCGCGCACGCGCCGTGCGCGTCGGCCAGCTTCGCGTACCTGGCGGAGCGGAAGTTCTTCGACAACACGAAGTGCCACCGCCTGACCACGGCCGGCATCTCCGTGCTGCAGTGCGGCGACCCGTCGGCGTCCGGCATGGGCGGCCCGATGTACAAGTTCGCCGAGGAGAACCTGCCGACCGGCAAGAAGCCCGCCTACCCGGCTGGCACCCTGGCGATGGCGAAGACCCAGGCCCCCAACACCACGGGCAGCCAGTTCTTCATCGTGTACGCCGACACCGACCTCGGTGCCGACTACACCATCGTCGGCAAGGTCACCAAGGGTCTCGACATCGTGAAGGCCGTGGCGGCCAAGGGCGCCAAGGACAAGACGGGCGCGGACGCCACGGACGGCGAGCCCAAGCAGCCGTTCGAGATCAAGACGCTCACGGTCGGCCCGGTCACCGCCGCGCCGTCGGCGTCGACGAGCGCGGGCACCAGCCCCACCCCGGCGCCGTAACACCAGGTCACACCGCACGAGAGTGGGGCGCTCCGGGATCTCCCGGGGCGCCCTTCCTTTTCGGGTACGCCACGCCACTCCCCCGGGCACCCCGGCGCTCACCGGGCAGCCCGGGACCTCCCCTCGCACCGACTCGGCCCAGGAGATGCCCGGTGAGTTTCGCCAGCTCGGCCGCGCGGGTCCGCAATCCCGACCTGCCCTGGGGCCGGCGGGTCAACGCCCTGGGATCGTGCGTGCAGATCTACCGCCCGCTGGGCTTCAACATCACTCTGAGCCTGCTGACCAGGCTGGCCGGTCCGTACGCGCGGGACGAGGCCACCCTGCTGGCGGCCCTGGACCTGCTGTCGGCCAGCCGCGCCGCCCGCCACCGCGCGTCGGAGGCCTACGCGGCCCGGCGCACGGCCGCCAAGCGGGCCGGCCGCCGGGTACCCGGCCCCGACGAGCCCTACCCGCACCGGAGCCTCCGGTGGGACGCCGATCCCCGCGAGGGCGCCCTGCACGCACTGTGGTGCTGGACGCGTCGGCATTTCGCCGCGCTGACCGCCACGGGCCACCCGGCAGCCGTCGACCTGCGCGGACTCGCCACCACCTGCCTGACCACGGGCCGGCTCGACCCGGCCGACCGGTCACTCCTGGCCCTGCACGTGCGGGCGCTCCGCCGACCGGATTCCACCGAATCGTTCACCTTCCGGCAGCGCCACGACCTGCTGACGATCGCGGAGCACATCACCACAGCCGACGAGACCGCCCCCTGATACCCGCCCCGGGCGGAACAGGAAGAACCGATGCATGCCAAAGCAGGAACCACCGTAACCGTCAAAAAGGTTTTGATCTAAGGCGCAGTGGCCCGCTGAGGGCGGCGCTGGCAAGCAGTGGCGAAAGGCGCCAGGGCTCGCCCTGCGCATTTTGCCAGTGCGCAGTCCAGCGTCGTCCTCAGCGGGTCCAAACGGCCTAAGCCCCGGAGGTGACTCTGTAGGCGTCGTAGACCCCGTCAACGCCACGTACGGCCCTCAGCAGGTGCCCCAGGTGCTTCGGGTCGGCCATCTCGAACGTGAACCGGCTGACGGCCACCCTGTCCCGCGTCGTGGTCACCGTCGCCGACAGGATGTTGACCTTCTCCTCGGACAGCACCCGAGTCACGTCGGCGAGGAGCTTGTGGCGGTCGAGGGCCTCGACCTGGATCGCGACGAGGAACGTCGACCCGGCGCTCGGCTTCCACGTCACCTCGACGAGCCGTTCGGGCTGGCTGCGCAGGTCGTCGGAGTTCACGCAGTCCTGGCGGTGCACGCTGACCCCGCCGGAGCGGGTCACGAAGCCCATGATCTGGTCGCCGGGCACCGGGGTGCAGCACCGGGCGAGCTTGATCCAGACATCGGAGACACCGTGCACGACGACACCCGGGTCGTACTGGCCCCGGGACCGCGAGGACACCCTGGTCGGCAGGGCGGTCTCGGCGACGTCCTCGACCAGGCCCTCCTCGCCCCCGTAGCCGGCGACGAGCTTCTGGACGACGGACTGGGCGGACACCTGGTGCTCGCCGACCGCCGCGTACAGCGAGGACACGTCCTGCAGGTGCAGGTCGCGGGCGATCGTGGTCAGCGAGTCGAGGGTGAGCATCCGTTGCAGCGGCAGGCCCTGCTTGCGCATGGCCTTCGTGATCTGCTCCTTGCCGTCCTCGATCGCCTCCTCGCGGCGCTCCTTGTTGAAGTACTGCCGGATCTTGGTGCGCGCCCGGGGGCTCTTGACGAAGCCGAGCCAGTCCTGGGTCGGGCCGGCGGTCTCCGACTTCGACGTGAAGATCTCGATCACGTCGCCGTTGTTCAACGACGATTCGAGGGGTACGAGCTTGCCGTTGACCCGCGCGCCGATGCACTTGTGCCCGACCTGGGTATGCACGGCGTAGGCGAAGTCGACCGGCGTGGACCCCTTCGGCAGGGCGATGACGTCGCCCTTCGGGGTGAAGACGTACACCTCCTGACTGGACAGGTCATAGCGCAGCGCGTCGAGGAACTCGCTCGGGTCGGCGGCCTCGCGCTGCCAGTCCAGCAGCTGGCGCAGCCACGCCATCTCGTCGATGTGCGCGGGCGGACCGACGATCGTGGCGCCCTTGGTCTCCTTGTACTTCCAGTGCGCCGCGATGCCGTACTCCGCCGTGCGGTGCATCGCGTACGTGCGGATCTGCATCTCGACCGGCTTGCCGTTCGGGCCGATCACGGTCGTGTGCAGCGACTGGTACATGTTGAACTTGGGCATCGCGATGTAGTCCTTGAACCGGCCCGGGACGGGCTGCCAGTTCGCGTGGACCACGCCGAGCGCGGCGTAGCAGTCGCGCACGGTGTCCACCAGGATCCGCACCCCGACCAGGTCGTAGATGTCGTTGAAGTCGCGGCCCCGGACGATCATCTTCTGGTAGATCGAGTACAGGTGCTTGGGGCGGCCGGTGACGCTCGCCTTGATCTTCGAGGTGTGCAGGTCGGTGTTGACCCGGTCGGTGACCTGGGCCAGCAGGGCGTCACGCTGGCCGGAGTGGTCCTGCACCAGCCGGCGGATCTCGTCGAACCGCTTCGGGTACAGCGTGCCGAAGGACAGATCCTCCAGCTCCCACTTGATCGTGTTCATGCCCAGCCGGTGGGCCAGCGGGGCCAGGATCTCCAGCGTCTCGCGCGCCTTCTGCTCCTGCTTGGCCTGCGGCAGGAACGTCAGGGTACGCATGTTGTGCAGCCGGTCGGCCAGCTTGATCACCAGCACCCGGGGGTCCTTGGCCATCGCGACGACCATCTTGCGGATCGTCTCCGCCTTGGCCGCGTCGCCCAGCTTGACCTTGTCGAGCTTCGTCACGCCGTCGACCAGCAGCGCCACCTCGCCGCCGAAGTCGCGGCGCATCTCCTCCAGGGAGTACGGGGTGTCCTCGATCGTGTCGTGCAGCAGCGCCGCCACCAGGGTGGTGGTGTCCATCCCGAGGTCGGCGAGGATCGTCGCCACGGCCAGCGGGTGGGTGATGTACGGGTCGCCGGACTTGCGGTACTGCCCGGTGTGGTAGCTCGCCGCCACGTCGTACGCCTGCTGGAGGAGGCGGACGTCGGCCTTGGCGTGACTGGCGCGGTGCGTGGCGACCAGCGGCTCGAGGACCTCGCGGACCTGGGTGCTCTGCCACGGCGCGTTGAACCGGGCCAGCCGGGCCCGGACCCGCCGGCCGGTCGGCACGTTGCCCAGCCCGGGGCGGACGCCGCTGGACTCCTCGCCCGGGACCTGGTCATCCGCCGGCACGACGGCGTTCAGCGCGGACTTCTGACCGTTAACGGTGGAGGTGTCCTTGGGGCCCGGCGGAACCGGCGCGCCGGAACCCGCCACTGAACCCTCCGCTGGGGATGTGACGTCGCTCGACAACCGCCTGCTCCTCGCCATGAGATCTCTCAGGACGTCTCATCGTAGCCCTTGAGCGCCCCTCACTCCCCCGCGTCGTACCCCAAGCTACGTCAAACCGCCAGGAGGGCATGCACCGGGCGCGGCGCCAGGCGCTCGCGGCCGGCCAGGAAGCCCAGCTCCAGCAGGACGCTGAACCCGCTCACCACGCCGCCGGCCCGCTCGACCAGGCCCAACGTCGCCTCGGCCGTGCCGCCCGTGGCCAGGACGTCGTCCACGACGAGCACCCGGGCACCGGGCGCGAACGCGTCGGCGTGCACCTCGAGGGTCGCCTGGCCGTACTCCAGGTCATACGACGCCGACAGCACCTCGCGGGGCAGCTTGCCGGCCTTGCGGACCGGCACGACGCCCTTGCCCGTCGCGTAGCCGATCGCGGCGGCCAGCAGGAAGCCACGGGCCTCCATGCCGGCCACCACGTCGAAGCTGTCCGCGCCGTGGAACCCGACGATCTCGTCGATCACGGCACGGAACACCGCGCCGTCCCCGAACAGCGGGCTCAGGTCCTTGAACAGGATGCCCGGCTTCGGGAAGTCCGGAACGTCGGCCACCCGGCTGGCGACCAGCCGGGCGGCCTCGGGACCGCTGTCCCCAGCGAAAACCACCAGCTACCGCTTCCGGGGCCGGCTGACCGGGCGCTGGCCCGGCTTCGGGGCGAGCGTGCCGCCGTCGACGAACACCGGCACGCGCGGGGTCGGCACGCCGTCCTCGCCCTTCTCCACCAGGCTGGCCCGGCGGGCGAACACCCGCTGGGTGTGCGCGGCGACCCGGCCCTCCTTCTCCTTCAGCCACACCAGCACCGGCGTGGCGAAGAAGATCGAGGAGTAGACCGCCGCGCCCATGCCGATGAACAGCACGAGGCCGAGGTCCTTCAGGGTGCCGGCGCCGAGCAGACCCGCGCCGATGAACAGCAGACCACCGACGGGCAGCAGCGCGACCAGACCGGTGTTGATCGAACGCATCAGGGTCTGGTTGACGGCCAGGTTCGCCGCCTCCGGGTACGTCATCGTGTTGCGGGCCAGGATGCCGCCGGTGTTCTCCTGGACCTTGTCGAACACGACCACCACGTCGTACAGCGCGAAGCCGAGGATCGTCAGGAAGCCGATCACCGTGGACGGCGTGATCTCGAAGCCGACCAGCAGATAGACGCCGGCCGTCAGCGTCAGGTCGAGGATCAGCGAGGCGACCGCGCCGATCGCCATCCGCCACTCGAACCGGATCACCAGGTACCCGATCACGATCGCCAGGAAGACCGCCAGACCCGTCAGGGCCTTCGACGTGACCTGGCTACCCCACGCGCCACTGACCTGGGTGTCGCTGATCTTGGTGACGTCGATGCCGAACTTCTGCGCCAGCGCCGTCTTGACCTTGAACGACTGGTCCGGGTTGAGCGACGTGGTCTTGACCTCGTAGCTCGCCTCGCCGCCGCCGATCTTCACGGCCGCCAGGGTCTTGCCCTTCGGGTCGACGTCCGTCACCGCCTTGGCGATGGCCGACTCGACCTGCTTGGCGTCACCGACGCTGGCCGGCACCTGGAACTTGTTGCCACCGGTGAAGTCGATGCCCAGCTGCGGACCCCGGAACACGAAGCTGAGCACCGTGATCAGCAGGACCGTCAGCGCGACGGAGAACCAGACCTTCTTCTTGCCGATGATGTTGAGGCCGGCGTCACCGCGGTACAGCCGGGTTGCGAGACCGAGACCAGCCACGTCACGCCTCCTTCGGGTTGGTGCTGATGATGGTGTCGCCCTGCTCGGTGGGCTTGTTCAGCACCCGGCCGAGGCCACTGACCCGGGGCGAGAGGAACGCCTTGGTGCTGGCGAACGCCGCCATGATCGGGTGCCGGAAGAGGAACACGACCACGAGGTCGAGCACCGTGGCCAGACCCAGCGCGAACGCGAAGCCCTGGACCGTGCCGATCGCGAAGATGTAGAGCACCACGGCCGCGAGGATCGAGATCGCGTTGGCCGAGATGATCGTCCGCCGGGCGCGGGCCCAGGCGCGCGGCACCGCGCTCCGTGGACTGCGTCCGTCGCGGATCTCGTCCTTGAGTCGTTCGAAGTAGATGACGAACGAGTCGGCGGCGACGCCTAGCGAGACGATGAATCCGGCGATGCCGGCCAGCGTCAGGGTGAAGCCGATCTGCCGGCCGAGGAGGACCAGCGCGCCGAACACCAGGATCGCCGACATGATCAGGCTCAGGAAGATGACCGTGCCGAGCAGCCGGTAGTAGAAGAACGAGTAGATGATCACCAGCAGCATGCCGATGCCGGCCGCGAGCAGACCCGCCTTGAGCTGGGCGCTACCGAGGGTCGGGGAGATCGTCTGCGCCTGGCTCTGCTCGAACGTCAGGGGCAGCGAGCCGAACCGGAGCTGGGCCGCCAGGTTGGTGACGTCCTCCCGGCTGAACGAACCGGTGATCTGCGCGTCGCCGTTGATGACGCCCTGGATGGCCGGGGCCGAGACGACCGCGTTGTCCAGGACGATCGCGACCCGGTCGGTGCCGTTCTGCTGGGTGGCGTTCTGGCCGCCGTTGTAGGCCTTCTTCGTGAGCTCGGTCCACTTGTCCTGACCGGCGCTCTTGAACTTCATGTTGACCTTCCACCCGGTGTCGTACGACCCGGTGGCGTCGGCCACGTCGGTGCCCAGCACCGAGGCGACGTCCAGCACGTACTTCGTCCAGCTGGTGGTCTTCTTCTTCGTCTTCGGGTCGGTGTTGGTGTCCTTGCCGCAGGCCACGACGTTCTGGGTCGGGTCGGCGACGGCACCCGGCGGGCGCTCCCCGAGCTGCTTGCAGGAGATGTTGTAGACGCCGAACTGCATCTTCAGCGGCAGCGCGTCGACTTGGGCGCCGGTCAGCTTGCCGAAGGGCTTGAGCTGGTTGTAGACGTCCTTTTCGTGGCCCTGGAACTGGCTCGGGTTGTCGATCAGCTGCTGGGCGAGCTGCCAGTTGGCGTCGCCGACGGCGGCCTTGGCGGAGGCGAGCGCCTCCTCCTTGCGCTTGGCCACGTCCGGGTTCACGGTCGGGCTCGGGCTCGGGGCCGCGCTGCCGGACGGGGCCGGGGTGGCCGACGGGGCGGCGCTGGCCGACGCCGACGGGGTCGCGCTCGGCTTGGCGGTCGCCTCCGGGGTCGGGGACACCGCGGCGTTCGGGCTGGCCGACGCCGACGGGCTCGCGCTCGGCGCCGGGGAACCCGACGCGCTGGGCGACGGCGACGGGGTCGCGTTCACGGCGGCCTCGTCGATGTCCGGTGTCGACGTCACGACCTGGCGGAACCGGAGCTCCGCCGGGGCGACCAGAGCGCGGAAGCCGTCACCGGTCTGCGCACCGGCGATGTTGACGACGATGTTGCGGTCACCCTCGACGACGACCTCGGGCTCGGCGACACCCGTCGCGTTGACCCGCTGCTCGATGATGTTGCGCGCCTCGTCCAGCTTGTCCTTCGCCGGGGGCTTGTTGTCGGACGTCTTCGTCTGCAGCGTGATGCTCGTGCCACCCTGCAGGTCGAGGCCGAGCCGCGGCTTGAGCCGGTCGGTGAACGAACCGGAGCCGGTTCCGAATACCAACGCGAAGAGCACCGCTGTGATGCTCAAGAGCGAGATGAAGTACCACTTCACCCGCAGCTGTCCTTGTGGTGCTGCCACGGCTGTCCCGTCTCCCTGCAATGTCGTCGCCGGCGCAGGCCGGCCCAGGCCGCATGTCCGGCCAATACTGGCCGGACATGACTATTCAGTATCCGCGTCCGCTCGGGAAGTCCTCATCCCGGAATCCACGGGAAAACGTTACTTAGCGGAGTCGCCCTCGCCGGATTCGTCAGCGATCGACTCGTTGGAACCGTCCTGCGGAGTGACGACGCGACCGAAGGCCTGCCGCGCGTACCTCGCGTTGACCCCCTCTGCGATACGCAGAGTCATGGTCTCGTCATCCATCGCGACCACGGTGCCGTACAGGCCGCCGATCGTGACGATCTCGTCGCCGATCCCGATGTTGCGCTGCTGCTCCGCCATCTCCCGGCGCCGCTTCTGCTGCGGGCGGATCAGCAGGAAATACATCCCGACGATCAGCGCGCCGAACATCAGGAGCGGGAAGAGGCTGCTGCCGCCCGAGGCGCCTTCTGAGAGAAGCACTGTGTAGAGCCTTCCGGTCACGCGCGATGAGTTGGATCGCGGGGAGTCTAGTCGGTGCCGCGGAACACACCTGGGGTGGTGTGGGTCACGGTCCGGTCACGGATCAGTCCCAAAGATATCCGGAAGGTCGATCCTGCTCTGCGCCGCCCCGAACGCACTGTCCGGCGGCTGCAGGCCCAGGTGCCGCCACGCGGCCGGCGTGGCCATCCGGCCCCGGGGCGTCCGGGCCAGCAGACCGGCCCTGACCAGGAACGGTTCGCAGACCTCCTCGACCGTGTCCGGCTGCTCCCCCACCGCGACCGCGAGCGTGGACAGGCCCACCGGACCGCCGCCGAACGAGGTGACCAGGGCGCGGAGCACCGCGCGGTCCAGCCGGTCGAGCCCGAGCTCGTCGACGTCGTACACCTTCAACGCGGCCTGCGCGGCGTCCAGCGTGACCCGACCGTCGCCCCGCACCTCGGCGTAGTCGCGGACCCGGCGCAGCAGCCGGTTGGCGATCCGGGGCGTGCCCCGCGACCGGCCGGCGATCTCGACGGCCCCGTCGTCGGAGACGTCCACGCCGAGGATCCGGGCCGAACGGTGCAGGATGTGGCGCAGCGCGTCGGGCTCGTAGAAGTCCAGGTGCGCGACGAAGCCGAACCGGTCGCGCATCGGACCGGTCAGCAGGCCGGCCCGGGTGGTCGCCCCGACCAGGGTGAACGGCTCCACGTCCAGCGGGATCGCCGTCGCGCCCGGGCCCTTGCCGACGATCACGTCGACCCGGAAGTCCTCCATCGCCGAGTACAACAACTCCTCGGCGGGCTTCGCGATCCGGTGGATCTCGTCGATGAACAGCACGTCGCCCGGCCCGAGCCCGGTGAGGATCGCCGCCAGGTCGCCGGAACGCTCGATGGCCGGCCCGGACGTCATCCGCAGACCGGTGCCCAGCTCGGCGGCCACGATCATCGCCAGGGTCGTCTTGCCCAGCCCCGGCGGCCCGGACAGCAGGATGTGGTCGGGCGGCGAACCCCGGCGGACCGCGCCCTGCAACAGGACCTGGAGCTGCTCGCGCACCCGGTGCTGGGCGATGAACTCCTCCAGCCGCTTCGGCCGGACGCTGGTCTCGGCGGCCAGATCCGCGTCCGTCGCGTCCGGCGACACCAGCATCGACCCGTCGTCGAAGAACTCGTCGGTCATCGGGGGCCCCCGGACGAAACCACCGGGGTGTTCACCGGGTCCGCCCGAGCATCCGGATCGCCTGCTTGAGCAGCGCCGGCACCGGCGGCGGGTCCGCGCTCTTGTCCAGCGACTCGTGCACCGCGGACACCGCCGAGTCCGCGTCCCGGGCCGTCCAGCCCAGCCCGGTCAGGGCCTGGCGGACCTGCTCCTGCCAGACGTGCGCCCCGCCGACCGTGGTCACCCCGCCGTCGTCGAGGACCGCCACCGCCCCGATCTTGTCCCGCAGCTCCAGGACCAGGCGCTCGGCACCCTTCTTGCCGATCCCCGGCACACGGGTCAGCGCCGCGGTGTCGGCCGTGGCGATCGCGACCCGCACCGCGTCGGGGCTGTGCACCGCGAGAATGGACTGCGCCACCCGCGGCCCGACCCCGCTCGCGGTCTGCAGCAGCTCGAAAAGGCTCTTGGCGTCGTCGTCGGCGAACCCGTACAACGTCAGGGAGTCCTCGCGGACCACAAGGCTCGCCGCCAGCCGGGTCTGCGCGCCCACCCGCAGGTCCGCGAGGGTGCCCGGCGAACAGTGCAGCGCGAGGCCCACCCCGCCGACCTCGACCACGACCGTGTCCGGCCCGATGGCCGTCACCTGACCGCGCACGCTCGCTATCACCGTCGGACTCCTGTCTGCGCCTGCCTCGCGGCCGTCTGCGCGGTCTTGGCGGCCTGGATCGCCGCTGCGATCCGGGCCTGGGTGCCACCCTTCCAGACGTGGCAGATGGCCAGCGCGAGGGCGTCGGCGGCGTCCGCCGGCCTCGGGGCGACCTTCAACTGGAGGAGCTTGGTCACCATCGCCGTGACCTGGGCCTTGTCGGCCGTTCCGGAGCCGGTGACGGCGGCCTTGACCTCACTCGGCGTGTACGTCACCACGGGCAGCCCCGCGCGCGCCGCCGTCAGCAGGGCCACCCCGCTGGCCTGGGCCGTGCCGATCACGGTGCCCACGTTGTTCTGGCTGAAGACGCGCTCGACGGCGACCTGCTCCGGCCGCCACGCCGTCAGGGCCGCCGTGATCCCGTCGGAGACGGCGAGCAGCCGCGTCGCCAGGTCCGCGTCGGGATCGGTGCGGATGACCTCGACGTGCAGGAGCCGGCAGGGGCGGCCGGGCAGCCCCTCGACGACGCCGACGCCGCACCGGGTCAGCCCCGGGTCGACTCCTAGAACCCGCACGCTCAGCCCTCTCCGACGAACACCTGTTCGGCAAAACCTACCGTAGGGTACTGACATGCGCCTCATCGAACACGCCTTCAGCACGCCGGGCGACGCGCCGAACCACTATGTGGAGACACTGCGCACGACGGACATGACCGTCGGGACGTACTCGATCCGGGCCGGCGGGCACGACGACCAGTCGCCGCACCGCGAGGACGAGATCTACGTGGTGACGGCCGGCCGGGCGCGGATCGTGACCTCCAACGGCGAGGCTGACCTGGGCCCCGGTTCCGTGGTGTTCGTACCGGCGGGCGAGGAGCACCGGTTCACCGACGTGACCGAGGATCTGGCCCTCCTGGTGGTGTTCGCCCCGCCCTACAGCGGATCGGCGGCATGACCTCTGACCCGCGCGAGCCGACGCCGCCCCTGGCGGACGCCCCGCCCGCCCGCGCGGACGCGGCGCCCCGGGTCGACGTGATGATGTGGCCCACCGCCCCGTGGAGGGAAGCGAAGGCCGACTGGCTGCGTGCCGAGGAGTTGGGCTTCGGCCGGGCGTGGCTGTTCGACCACGTGGCCTGGCGGGACCTGCGGCCGTGGTTCGACGCGTACGCCACCCTGGCCGCCGCGGCCGCCGTGACGTCCAGGATCGGGCTCGGCACCCTGGTCACGGCCCCAGGCTTCCGGCACCCGGTGACGACGGCGAAGGCGGCGCTGGCGATCGACGACATCTCCGGCGGCCGGTTCAGCCTCGGGGTCGGGGCCGGCGGGAACTCCAGCGACGTGCGGGTGACCGGCGAGGGCCCGTGGCCGCCGAAGGAGAAGGCCGACCGGTTCGCCGAGTGGGTCACGCTGGTGGACACCCTGCTGAGCGCCGAGGAGACCACGCACCACGGCCCCACGTGGTCGGCGGAGAACGCCTGGACCGGCGGCGCGCTGCCCCGGATCCCGCTGACCATCGCCGGCACCGGTCCGCGCGGGATCCGGCTGGCGGCCCGCTACGCGCAGACCTGGGTCACCCAGGACGTCGGGGACCCGAAGGCCCAGGTCGAGGCGCTGGACGCGGCGTGCGCGGCCACGGGACGGCACGTGGACCGGCTGATGCTGCTCGGCACCGGGGACAGCCGGCCGCTCGCCTCGGTGGCGGCGTTCCGGGACTGTGTGGGCCGGTACACGGAAATGGGTTTTGGTGCTTTTGTCCTGCACTGGCCGCGGGCCGACGGACACTTCCGGGCCGACATGCGCGTGCTCGAGGCGGTGGCCGCCGAGTTCAACGCGCCCCGGTGACCCGGGGCGCGTCGGGCACTCAGGCGTCCAGCTTCTCCATGACCTCGTCGGACACGTCGAAGTTGGCGTACACGTTCTGCACGTCGTCGCTGTCCTCGAGGGCGTCGATCAGCTTGAAGATCTTGCGCGCGCCCTCCTCCTCGAGGGGGACGTTCATGGTCGGCACGAAACTCGACTCGGCCGACTCGTAGTCCACGCCGGCGCCCTGGAGCGCGGTGCGCACGGCGACCAGATCGGTCGGCTCGGAGACCACCTCGAACTCGTCGCCGAGGTCGTTGACCTCCTCCGCGCCCGCGTCGAGCACGATCTCCAGGATGTCGTCCTCGGAGCGACCCTGCTTGCCGATGATCACGATGCCCTTGCGGTTGAACATGTACGCGACGCTGCCCGGGTCCGCGAGGCTGCCGCCGTTGCGGGACAGCGCGGTGCGCACCTCGGCGGCCGCGCGGTTGCGGTTGTCGGTGAGGCACTCGATCAGGACCGCGACGCCGTTGGGGCCGTAGCCCTCGTACATGATCGTCTGCCAGTCGGCCCCGCCGACCTCGGCGCCCGAGCCGCGCTTGACCGCGCCGTCGATGTTGTTGTTGGGGACCGAGCTCTTCTTCGCCTTCTGGATGGCGTCGAACAGGGTCGGGTTGCCCGTGGGGTCACCGCCGCCGGTGCGCGCGGCGACCTCGATGTTCTTGATGAGCTTGGCGAACATCTTTCCACGCTTGGCATCGACGACGGCCTTCTTGTGCTTCGTCGTCGCCCATTTTGAGTGGCCGCTCATCTGTCGCTTTCCTCCGTCGTCTCGACTAACGCGCGGCGGCGCGCACCATCTCGACGAAGAGAGCGTGTACGCGCAGGTCCCCCGTCAACTCCGGGTGGAACGCCGTCGCCAGCAGGGGGCCCTGCCGCACCGCCACGATCGTACCGTCAGCGTCCCCGCCGCTGATCCGCGAGAGCACCTCGACGCCCTCGCCGACCGATTCGACCCTCGGCGCGCGGATGAACACGGCGTGGAACGGGTCGCCCTCAACCCCCGCGAGGTCGACATTCGCCTCGAAGGAGTCGACCTGGCGGCCGAACGCGTTGCGCCGGACGACCATGTCGATCCCGCCGAAGAAGACCTGGTCGCTGCGGCCGTCGAGTACGTGGTCAGCCAGCATGATCATGCCGGCGCAGGAGCCGTACACGGGCATGCCGCCGCGAATCCGCTCCCGGATCGGCTCCAGCATCCCGAAGATCTCGACCAGTTTGCTCATGGTCGTGGACTCACCCCCGGGGATCACGAGGGCGTGCACCGAGGCCAGCTCCTCGGGGCGGCGGACGGGCCGGGCCACCACGTCGCACTCGGCCAGGGCGGCCAAGTGCTCACGGACGTCCCCCTGGAGGGCGAACACACCAATGATCAAGTCTTCACTCACGGTGCGAGCTTAGTGTCCCGGCGCGTGGCCGGCTCGATCCCCCCTGTTCACGGTGATCAACTAGATCTATGTTCCGTAATTGATCATGGTGCGCGACCGTGGGGTTGACGTAGCTAATGGCCGTAGCTAAATTCCTTAGCTAAGTGCGTTAGTGAGAGAGGCGAGGCATGAGCTTCATAGTCTTCACCCTGCTGTTCATCCTGCTCGGCGGCTGGCTCGACCGCTGGGCGACCCGTACCCCGAAAGGCAGCCGCTGATGTTCGCCGGACACTTCGCGGTCGCCGCCGCGAGCAAGACCGCAGACCGCACCACCCCGCTGTGGGCGCTGATGCTCGCCACCCAGCTGCTCGACGTCTTCTTCGTCATCCTGTACCTGTCCGGCAAGATCGAGTACTTCGACGAGGTGCACCCCGGCTACGGCGGAGCGGTCATCCACGCCGACTACACCCACTCCCTAGTCGGGGCGCTGGCCATCGCGGCGGTCGGCGGGGCCCTGGCCGGGTGGCGGTGGGGGCGGCGCGGCGGGCTGCTGTTCGGCGGCCTCGTGTTCAGCCACTGGATCCTTGACCTGGTCGTGCACCGGGCCGACCTGCCGATCCTGCCCGGGAACGTCGGCGGCATGCCGACGCTCGGGTTCGGGCTGTGGCGGATCGGCTGGCTCAGCGCCGTCGTCGAGGGGACGCTGATCGTGGCCGGCACGGTCGTCTACTACCGGTCGGTGCGCGGGCGGGGCGGCGAACCTCGCCGGGCACTCGTCGCGGCGGCGTCGATGGGGGTACTCCTCGTGCTGGCGCTCGTGGCGGATCTGCTGGCGCTGGGGTAGTCACAGCATGCGGTGATCACTGTCTCCGGCTACGGCGGTGGTCACGGGGCGCCCCACCGACGGTGCGAGCGACGCCCAGCGCGCGCACCCGGCTCGCCGAGCCGGAAATCGCGTGGCCGCGACGTCGCGGAGTGATGGGGTGAACGCATGAGCCTCTGCGTCGATGTGTTCGTCCGACTGTCCGACGGAAGCTCGACCGTCCTCGACGGGGTGCCAGGCGTCAGTGACTCCGCCGGATCCGAGATGACCAGGCACACGCTCCGGTGGTCGCCGGGGGTCGCCGAGCTCGGCCTCGACCTTCGGCTCCTGCCCACCCTCGCCCGGGCCGATCCGTGGGTCGGCCCAGAGGAGCTCGACGGGCTGGCGGTGGAGTGCGCGGCGATCCGGGGCGACATCGCGGCGGTCGCCCCGACGACCGGCTACGGCGAGGAGTACGTGGCCGACCGGATAGGCAACATCGTCGCGGCGATCGAGCGTGCACGGGGCGTCGAGGGTGGCGGCGTCGTCATCTGGTGACGCCGCGGGCGGCCCCTGGACGAGCGATCGTCGCCGAGGGAGTGCCCTGACATCCGCCGGGGTCGTGTCGGGCGCACGGCGTACCGGGAAACAGGGGTTTGATCGTGAACGCGAAGAAGCCCCCCCGGCTGGGAGGGCTTCTTCGGGTGAGTGGCTACCAGCCGCGCTCGGCCAGGCGGTGGGGCTGCGGGATCTCGTCGACATTGATGCCGACCATGGCCTCGCCGAGGCCGCGGGAGACCTTCGCGAGGACGTCCGGGTCGTCGAAGAACGTGGTGGCCTTGACGATGGCGGCGGCACGCTCGGCCGGGTTGCCCGACTTGAAGATGCCGGAGCCGACGAACACGCCCTCGGCGCCGAGCTGCATCATCATCGCCGCGTCGGCCGGGGTGGCGATGCCGCCGGCGGTGAACAGCACCACCGGGAGCTTGCCGGACTCGGCGACCTCCTTGACCAGCTCGTACGGCGCCTGGAGCTCCTTGGCCGCCACGTACAGCTCGTCCTCGGCCAGGGTGCTCAGGCGGCGCAGCTCGCCACGGATCTTGCGCATGTGGGTGGTGGCGTTGGAGACGTCGCCCGTGCCGGCCTCGCCCTTGGAGCGGATCATGGCCGCGCCCTCGGTGATCCGGCGGAGCGCCTCGCCCAGGTTCGTCGCGCCGCAGACGAACGGGACCGTGAAGGCCCACTTGTCGATGTGGTTGGCGTAGTCGGCCGGGGTGAGGACCTCGGACTCGTCGATGTAGTCGACGCCGAGCGACTGGAGGATCTGGGCCTCGACGAAGTGACCGATGCGGGCCTTGGCCATCACCGGGATCGACACGGCGTTGATGATGCCGTCGATCATGTCGGGGTCGCTCATCCGGGAGACGCCACCCTGGGCGCGGATGTCGGCGGGAACGCGCTCGAGCGCCATGACGGCGACGGCGCCGGCATCCTCGGCGATCTTGGCCTGCTCAGCGTTGACCACATCCATGATCACGCCGCCCTTGAGCATCTCGGCCATGCCGCGCTTGACGCGGGCGGTACCGGTGACGGCGGTCTCAGTCACGTTCGTGCTCCTTGCTGAGGGGAATAGGGATCGTCACCTCATGGTACGTCCCACCACCCGGGAACCCGCCCGGCGGTGTGAGGGGCCTCACGTGCCCAGCGTCGGCTCTTCGATATCGAAATAGGTGGGCTTGGGGTATTTACGGGCCAGACGGAGCATCCGCACGATGTTCCGACGTCGGGCCGCGAGGGCGTCGCGGACCAGATCGTCGTGCACCTGGCGGGCCAGGGCCACCCGGCGACTCGTGGTGACAACGTCAGCCATGGCGTCGGGGTCCCACTCCAGCGCCCGCAGCTGGCGGGTCAGGTCGTTCTCCGCGCCGGACCGGTCCTCCGGGCCGGCGGCCAGGGCGGTGCGGGCGGCGTCGCGCAGCTCCGGCAGGCCGCCGTTGGCGAGGCTCGTCGCGGCGACCGCGCGCCGGACGAGGTGGGCGTCGAGGGCCGCGGCGGCGGCGGCCGCGCGGTCGTGCAGGCGCTCGACGCGCGCGGCGAGCCAGGTCACGTAGGACGCCACCAGCACCACGGCGAGGACGACGACCACCACCCACCACATGAGGCCGGATCCTATCCCCCGGGCGCAAGGAGGCCGCGCGACGACTCGCCTGACAGGCGGGCTCCGGCACGGCACGACGGCTGGGGCAGCCCCGTTACGGCAGGCCGGCCAGCCGTGCGTCGAGCTCCGGGTCGTCCCCGGTCACCACCCCGGTCGTGGCGGCGATCGCGGTGGCGTACACCTCCACGATCCGGCGGGCCACGACCGGCCAGTCGTAGTTCTCGACGGCCCGGGTCGCGGCCTCCGACAGCGCCCGCCGCCGCGCCGGGTCGTCCAGCAGGTCGGCGAGTTCTGCGGCCAGGGCCGCGGGATCCGCCACGGGAAACAGGGCGCCGGCGCGGCCGTCGTCGAGAACCCGCCGGAAGGCGTCGATGTCGCTGGCCAGCACGGGGGCCCCGGCCGCCATCGCCTCGGTGAGGATCATGCCGAAGGACTCGCCGCCGGTGTTGGGGGCGACGTAGACGTCCACGCTGCGGAGCATCCGGGGCTTGTCCTCCTCGGAGACCTTGCCGAGGAAGGTGATCCGGTCGCGGACCACGTCGGGCAGGTCGATCTCCGACAGGTCGCCCGGGCCGGCGAGCAGCAGCCGCAGTCCCGGGCGGTCGGGGGCCAGCCGGGCGAACGCGTCCACCAGCACGTCGAAGCCCTTGCGGGGCTCGGTGAACCGGCCGAGGAAGCCGATGGCCCCGCCGGTGCCGGGCCAGCCGGGCAGGGGTTCCGCGCCGGTGAAGGCCGCCATCGACACCCCGTTGGGGATCTCGACCGCTCCCCCGCCGAGGTGTTCGACCTGCACCTTGCGGGCCAGCGCGCTGACGGCGATCCGGGCCGTGATCTTCTCCAGGACCAGTTGCAGGACGGGGGCGCTGGCGGCCATGGTCCGCGACCGGGTCATCGCGGTGTGGAACGTGGCCACCACCGGGCCCCGGGCGGCCAGGGTGGCCAGCATCGACAGGCTCGGGGTGACCGGCTCGTGCACGTGCAGGACGTCGAACTTCCCCCGGGCCAGCCAGCGCCGGACCCGGGCGGCGGAGATCGGCCCGAAGGTCAACCGCGCGACCGATCCGTTGTAC
The DNA here is from genome assembly GCF_015751905.1 of Longispora fulva. Taxonomy (NCBI): domain Bacteria; kingdom Bacillati; phylum Actinomycetota; class Actinomycetes; order Micromonosporales; family Micromonosporaceae; genus Longispora; species Longispora fulva. The sequence continues at coordinate 8,552,262 of NZ_JADOUF010000001.1, read as the reverse complement.
TTGACGGCCACCGCCCGCCCCGCCGACACCGCGTACTCCGGCAGCGCGTCCTCGTCCTCGGCCGGGGCCAGCACGCTGACCTGGTGTCCGAGGTCCATCAGCGCCTCGGCGAGGTCGCGGATGTGAAACTGCACCCCGCCGGGCACGTCGAAGGAGTACGGGCAGACGATGCCGATCCTCACGACGGGTCCAGCCACAGCTTCTGGAGCATGTGCCAGTCCTCGGGGTGCTCGGCGATGCCCAGGGCGAGGGAATCGGCCACCGACTGGGTCAGCGCCGCGACCCGCTCCGCCAGGGTGCCCGACGCGGGGACCGGCAGCGGGCCGACGAGCCGGCCGCAGGCGGCGTCCGGTTCGTACCACATGGAGACCGTGTACAGGGGTGCGCCGGTCCGCAGGGCCAGCAGCGCCGGGCCTGCGGGCATCCGGGTCCGGCCGCCGAAGAAGGTGACCTCGACGCCGCGTCGGGACAGGTCCCGGTCGGCGAGCAGCGGCACCAGGTGCCCCGCCTGGACCCGTTCGACCAGCACGTCGATCGGCGGCCGGTCGCCGCCGCGCTCGGGGATGATGCTCATGCCCAGGCTCTCGCGGAAGTCGAGGAACCGCTGGTAGAGAGCCTCGGGCTTGAGGCGTTCGGCGACGGTGGTGAGCGGGATGCCGCTGGCCGCGGCCCAGGCCCCGGCGGCGTCCCAGTTGCCGCCGTGCGGCAATGCCACGACGGCGCCCTCGCCGGCCTTGCCGTGCTGGATCAGCGTCTCGCCGCCCTCGAGGCGGAAACCGTCGAGGATCTGGGCCCGGCTGCGCGACGGCAGGCGGAAGGCCTCCATCCAGTACCGGGCGTAGGAGCGCATGCCGGCGCGGACCAGCGCGTCGATGTCGGCGTCAGGGGCGGCCACCCGGCGGAGGTTGGCCTCCAGCCGCTGCACCCCGGGGCCCCGGCGGCGGGCGGCCCGGTCGGCCCCGGCCCGGAAGACGCCGGTCGCCACCGGCCCCGGCAGGGCGCGGACGATCCGCCAGCCGGCGGTGTAGCCCCACTCCTGGAGAGTCATGACGCCTGCTTGTGCACGTGCGCGACCCGCTGCCATACCGTGACGGCGGACAGCGCGACGAGCAGCCACAGGACCGCGTCGAGGCCGTAGGGCACGCCCAGGCCGGCGAGCAGGCCGCCGATCCCGATCAGGATCAGGCGCTCGGGCCGCTCGGCGATGCCCACGTTGCAGGTCATGCCCAGGCCCTCGGCGCGGGCCTTGGCGTAGGAGACGACCTGGCCGAGGACCAGGGCCAGCAGCGCGGCGGCGGCCGGCCACGGGTGGCCCGTGGTGCCCAGCCAGAAGGCCAGGGCGCCGAAGATGGCACCGTCGGCCACCCGGTCCATGGTCGAGTCGAGGAACGCGCCGAAGCTGCTGGCGGTCCCCCTCGCCCGGGCCATCGCCCCGTCGATGAGGTCGGTGAGACAACTGAGGGTCACGATGACCAGGCCTGTGAGAAGGTGACCACGGGTGACGAAACCGACGCACCCGATGACCACGCCCAACGTGCCGGCGACGGTGACCGTGTTCGGGGAGATGCCGGCGCGCACGAGGGCTGAACCCACCGGGTCGAGGACGCGCGCGAGCCGGGCTCGGCCGAACACACTGAGAAGCTTTGCCATGTCGGGTGACACGATACGGGCCGGCTAGTGTCAAGGGTTGCGCTACCCGGCACTTCGGGTATGGAATCGGACACAGAGTAGTGACAGCGGTCACACTCCGTGGATCTAGGGCGCGAAACGCGAGGCGCGCGACCGGCCGAGCGGTTGAGTACCCGTGAGGCAGGGAGGATTGTATGGCCCAGAAGAGCCCGGAACGTGGGGTGACCGGCGCCGCGCCGGTGGCGGAGCGGCCCGACGTGGTCCGCAGTGTCGTGCTCGTCGGTCACTCCGGCGCGGGGAAGACCACGCTGGTCGAGGCGTTGCTCGCCGCGACCGGCACGATCGCCCGCGCCGGCAGCGTGACCGAGGGCACCACGGTCACCGACAACGACCCGTCCGCCGTCAAACAGCAGCGGTCCGTGAGCCTGTCCTGCGCGCCACTCACGTACCAGGACGTGAAGATCAACCTCCTGGACACCCCGGGGTACGCCGACTTCGTCGGTGAGCTGCGCGCCGGTCTGCGCGCCGCCGACGCCGCCCTCTTCGTCGTGTCCGCCGTCGACGGCATGGACGCGGCGACCGTGGCCCTGTGGGAGGAGTGCGCCGCCGTCGGGATGCCGCGCGCCGTGGCCGTGGCCCGGATGGACCACCACCGCGCCGACTTCGACGAGATGGTGGCGCTGTGCCAGCGGGTTTTCGGCGACGGGCTGCTGCCGCTGTACCTGCCGATGCACGGCGACGACGACAGCGTGGTCGGGTTGCTCAGCCTGATCACCCAGCGGGTGTTCGACTACACGAACGGGCACCCGGCGGTGGTGAAGGAGCCAGACCCGCAGCACGTCGCGGCGATCGAGGAGGCCCGCGCCGAGCTGATCGAGGGCATCATCGCCGAGAGCGAGGACGAGACCCTGATGGACCGGTACCTCGCCGGCGAGGAGATCCCGGTCGAGACCCTGGTCGACGACCTGGAGACGGCCGTGGCCCGGGGCACGTTCTATCCCGTGGTCCCGGTCTGCGCGCCCACCGGCCTGGGCCTCGACGTGCTGCTGGAGGTGCTGACCAGCGCGTTCCCGTCGCCGCTGGAGCACGACCTGCCGCCGGTCACCACCCTGGACGGCGATCCGCGCGAGCTGACCTGCGACCCGGACGGGCCGCTGGTCGCCGAGGTGGTCAAGACGACCATCGACCCGTACGTGGGCCGGGTCTCCCTGGTCCGGGTGTTCTCCGGCACACTGCGCCCCGACACGGCGCTGCACATCTCCGGGCACGGCCTGGCCGAGCGCGGGCACCCCGACCACGACGCCGACGAGCGGGTCGCGCACCTGTTCAGCCCGCTGGGCTCGACCCTGCGCGAGGTGCCGTACTGCGTGGCCGGCGACCTGTGCGCGATCACCAAGTCCACGACGGCCGAGACCGGGGACACGATCTCGGCGAAGGACAACCCGCTGCTCGTCGCGCCGTGGGAGATGCCGGAGCCGCTGCTGCCGATCGCGATCGTCGCCCGCAGCCGCGCCGACGAGGACAACCTGGCCAAGAACCTGGCCCGGCTGGTCGCCGGCGACCCGACGCTGCGCCTGGAACGCAGCGCGGAGACCCACCAGCTCGTGCTGTGGTGCATGGGCGAGGCGCACGCCGACGTGGTGCTCGACCGGCTGCGCACCGGCGGGGTGGAGCTGGAGACCGAGCCGGTGAGGGTGGCGTTCCGCGAGACGTTCGCCGCGCCCGCCAAGGGGCACGGCCGGCACGTGAAGCAGTCGGGCGGGCACGGGCAGTACGCGGTGTGCGACATCGAGGTCGAGCCGCTGCCGCAGGGTTCGGGCTTCGAGTTCGTGGACAAGGTGGTCGGCGGGGCGGTGCCCAAGTCGTACATCCCGAGCGTGGAGAAGGGCATCCGGCACCAGCTCGCCAAGGGCCTGGTCACCGGCAACGAGGTCGTGGACCTGCGGGTCACGCTCGTCGACGGCAAGGCGCACAGCGTGGACTCCTCCGACGCCGCGTTCCAGACCGCCGGGTCCCTCGCCCTGAAGGACGCGGCGGACAAGACCCAGATCTCGCTGTTGGAGCCCGTCGACGAGATCCGGATCGTGGTGCCCGACGCGTTCGTGGGCGCCGTGCTCAGCGACCTGTCCCCCCGGCGGGCCCGGGTGCTGGGCAGCGAGCCGGAGCTGACCGGCGCGGCCGAGCGCACCGTGGTCCGCGCGGAGGTGCCGGCGACGGAGCTGCTGCGTTACGCGGTCGAGCTGCGGGCCATGACCTCGGGCACGGGCACGTTCCAGCGGACCTTCGCCCGCTACGACCCGATGCCCGCCAACGTGGCCGAGCAGGTCCGCAAGGAGCACGGGTAGTGCCGACCCGCTGAGGGCGACGCTGGACTGCGCGACGGAGGGAGCCGCAGGGCGCTGCCCTAGCGGCTCCCTCCGTCGCTTGCCAGCGCCGCCCTCAGCGGGCCACCTCGCCTTGGATCAAGATCCAAGACCAAGATCTTTTGGCGGTTACGCCGCGTTCCTTTCACGGCGCGCGGCGGTTCGTTCGCGGTCACGCCAGCGCCGACGGGCCCGTCAGCGCTGGCGGGCTTCCTGGACCGCGTCGGCGAGCCCGGGGCGGGGCGACGGCCCGACCTGCTGGTACTGGTCGAAGCCCAGCTCCCAGTCGGTCCACCCGTCGCCGGTGCCCACGTGCGCCTCGGTACCGGCGACGGTCACCATGTCGCCGCGCTGGGCCAGGTGGAACAGCCACGTCGCGTTCTCCGTGGACATGTTCACGCAGCCGTGCGACACGTTGCGCTCCCCCTGGTCGCCCACCGACCACGGGGCGGCGTGCACGAACTCGCCGCCCCAGGTGAGCCGCAGGTCCCAGTACACGGTGGTGCGGTAGCCGTCCGGGGAGTTCACCGGCACGCCGAACGTGCTGGAGTCGAACACCATCGACTCGGCCTTCTCCATCACCACCAGGTTCCCGCTGGACGAGGGCATGCTCGGCTTGCCCAGGCTCACCGGGATGGTCCGCAGCACGGCCCCGTCGCGGGTGACGGTCATCTGCTTGGTCCCGTTGTCGACGACGAGGCGCTGGTCGGGGCCGACGGTCACGGTGCCGGACCGGTCGGCCTCGCCGTACCAGCCGCCCATGTCCAGGCCGCCGATCCCGAGCCGGACGTCGATCCGGGTGCCGGTCCGCCACGGCGCCTGCGGCCGGTAGTGCACCTCGTGCGCGCTGAACCAGTGCCAGCCGCCGACCTGCGGCGGGTCGGAGCGCACCGACAGCCGGCGCTGCACGGCCTCGCGGCGGTCGTCGGCCACGTCCCGGCCCAGCTCGACGACGACGGGCATCCCCACGCCGACCGTCTCCCCGTCGGGCGGGTAGAGCCCCGAGCCGGCGGTGCGACCGGGCGCGGCCATCGTCGTGAACGTGCTGCTGGCCGCCGTCCGCCGACCGTCGGCCCCGGTCGCGGTGACCGTCGCCGTGTACGACGTCGCGTACGCCAGCTGCGCGGCCGGGATCCAGCTCGCGCCGTCCGGGTAGGGCTCGCCGGCCACCGGGCCGCCCGGGCCGGTCAGGGTCACCACGGCCGCCGACGTGCCGGTGACCGTCGTGCGGATCTCCAGCGCCGTGGACACCCCGGTCTCGCCCGGCGCCGGGCTCGTGACGGCGGCGGTGACCGGGGCTGCCGGCGGGGCGGGGCTGGGCGCGGCGACGTAGTGGGCCTGCGGGGCCGTGCAGCCGCCCAGCACGAGCACCAGACCGAGAATCATGCCTTTGGCCATAAAACGCACGGTACAACCACAAGCATGGAATTCAGTGGCGAATGGGCTGGTCCCCGACCGCGAGCAGCTCCGACAGGGTGACCAGCTTCAGGCCTCTGGCCCGGATGCCCTCGATCATCTCGCCGAGGTGGTCGATCGTGACCAGGCGCAACGGGTCGCCGTAGTCGTGGGCCAGGATCACCGCGCCGGGCCGCACGCCCTCGACGATGTAGCGGACGTTGCCCGCTGGGTCCTTCTGGTAGAACTTCTCCCGCATCTGGTGCGACCACAGGGCAACGTTGTAGTTCATCGCGTTGGCCGCGAGCAGGGTGCTGCCGCCGAGGTGCCCCCACGGCGGGCGCATCAGCCTGGGCGTCTTCCCGGTGTACTTCACGATCGCGGCGTGCGTCCGGCGCAGCTGCGAGGTGACCCCGTCGAAGTCCTGCTCGGCGAGGTCCACGTGGTTCCAGGTGTGGTTGCCGACCTCGTGCCGGTCGAGCCGCCCGTCGATGAGCTGGTGGTACTGCTGCACCCGCTCGCCGACCATGAAGAACGTCGCCGGGCATTCGTGCGCGTCGAGGGCGTCGAGGACCTTCGGGGTGTAGTTCGGCCCCGGCCCGTCGTCGAAGGTCAGCGCGACCAGCGGCTGGTCGGTGGTCACGTGCCACGTCACGGTCTGCTGGCCGTCGTCGGCCCAGATGTTGCGGTCGCTGCCCGGCGCGTAGCCCCCGCCGATCGGTTGGCGGTCCGGGCCGAACCACCGGGGCAGCCGCTCGGCCGCCGCCACCGTGCCGGCCCCGGCCAGCGCGCCGCCTGCCGCGAGCAGTGTGCCCCTCAGCAGGCCCCGCCTTGAGATCCCCACGTTGTCCCCTCCCGTACCCCCGAAATGGTTTCATGGGTGAACGGGAGGCGACATCCGGGTTTTACCCTAGGGAGTTCCATGCCTCCACGAGAAGTTTGCGTGTTTCGGGCAGCAGCTGCGGGATGACCTTCGTCTGGCCGACGATCGGCATGAAGTTCGCGTCGCCGCTCCACCGGGGCACCACGTGCTGGTGCAGGTGGGCGGCGATCCCGGCCCCGGCCGCCGAGCCCTGGTTCATCCCGATGTTGAAACCGTGCGGGCTCTGGGCCAGCCGCAGCGCGCGCATCGCCTTCTGGGTGAACTCCGCGAGCTCCACGGCCTCCTCCGGCGTCAGGTCCGTGTAGTCGGCCACGTGCCGCCGCGGGCAGACCATCAGGTGCCCGGAGTTGTACGGATACAGGTTGAGCAGCGCGAACACGTGCTCGCCCCGGACGATGATGTTGACCTCTTCGTCCGGACGGGCCTGGGACAGGCAGAACGGGCAGCCGTCGGGGCCGTCGCCGACGGGGTTGTTCTCCCCACCGGCCACGTACGCGAGCCGGTGGGGAGTCCAGAGGCGTTGCAGCCGATCGTCCGTCATGCAGCAGATCCTATTGCGCGGACGGCCCGCGCGCCTTCCGCCGTGGTGCGCTGTCGACGCCGGCGGTGGGCGCGCCGGGTCTACTCGTGTGCCGCGGCCTCGGCCGGCGCCGACGGTCCGACGTTCGTCCGGGAGCGGACCACCTCGGCCACGTGCGCCACCGCCTCGGCGAGCGGGACGGCGTTGCGCTGCGAGCCGTCGCGGTACCGGAAGGACACCGTCCCGCCGTTCGCGTCGTCGTCGCCCACGATCGCCATGAACGGGATCTTCTGCTGCTGGGCGGTGCGGATCTTCTTCTGCATCCGGTCGTCGGAGGCGTCCACCTCGGCCCGGATGCCCTCCTTCTTGAGCAGCGCCACGAACTCCTCGAGGTACGCCACGTTCTCGTCGCGGACCGGGATGCCGACGACCTGCACCGGGGCCAGCCAGGCCGGGAACGCGCCAGCGTAGTGCTCGGTGAGGACGCCGAAGAACCGCTCGATCGAGCCGAACAGCGCCCGGTGGATCATGACGGGGCGCGGCCGGGTGCCGTCGGGGCCGTTGAACTCCAGCTCGAAGCGCTGCGGGAGCTGGAAGTCCACCTGGATCGTGGACATCTGCCAGGTCCGGCCGATCGCGTCGCGGCACTGCACGGAGATCTTCGGGCCGTAGAACGCCGCGCCACCCGGGTCCGGCACGAGCTCCAGGCCTGACTCGTCGGCAGCGGCCTGCAGGGCCGCCGTCGCCTCGTCCCAGTCGGCCTGCTCGCCGACGAACTTCGGCGAGTCGTCGCGGGTCGACAGCTCCAGGTAGAAGTCGTCGAGGCCGTAGTCGCGGAGCAGGTTGAGGACGAAGTCCAGCAGGCTCTTGAGCTCGCCGGCCATCTGCTCGCGGGTGCAGTAGATGTGCGCGTCGTCCTGCGTCATGCCGCGCACCCGGGTCAGGCCGTGCACCACGCCGGACTTCTCGAACCGGTAGACGGTGCCGAACTCGAACATCCGCAGCGGCAGCTCGCGGTACGAGCGGCCCCGGGACCGGAAGATCAGGTTGTGGAACGGGCAGTTCATCGGCTTGGCGTAGTAGTCCGCGCCGTCGAGCTGCATGGGCGGGTACATGCCGTCCTTGTACCACTGCAGGTGCCCGGAGATCTCGAACAGCGAACCCTTCGCGATGTGCGGGGTGTTCACGAACTCGTAGCCGGCCTGCTCGTGCCGCAGCCGCGAGTAGTTCTCCATCTCGCGGCGGATGATGCCGCCCTTCGGGTGGAACACGGCCAGCCCGGAGCCGATCTCGTCGGGGAAGCTGAACAGGTCCAGCTCCGCGCCGAGCTTGCGGTGGTCGCGCTTGGCCGCCTCCTCCAGCAGGCGCAGGTGCTCCTTGAGGGCGTCGCGGGTCGGCCACGCGGTGCCGTAGATGCGCTGGAGCTGCGGGTTCTTCTCACTGCCGCGCCAGTAGGCTGCGGCGGTGCGCATCAGCTTGAACGCCGGGATGTGCCGGGTGGTCGGCAGGTGCGGGCCGCGGCACAGGTCGCCCCAGCAGCGCTCGCCGGTCTTGGCGTCGACGTTGTCGTAGATGGTCAGCTCGCCGCCGCCCACCTCCATGACGTCCTCGTCGACGTCGCCCTTGATGTCGACCAGCTCGAGCTTGAACGGCTCGTCCTTGAGCTCGGCCTTCGCCTCGTCGAGGGTGCCGAAGACCCGCCGGGAGAACTTCTGCCCCGACTTGATGATCTCCTGCATGCGCTTGTCGAGCTTGGAGAGGTCCTCGGGCGTGAACGGGGTGGTCACCGAGAAGTCGTAGTAGAAGCCGTTGAGGACCGGCGGGCCGATGCCGAGCTTGGCGTCGGGGAACACGTCCTGGACGGCCTGGGCGAGCACGTGCGCGGTCGAGTGCCGCAGGACGTTGAGGCCGTCCTTGCTGTCCAGGGCGACGGCCTCGGCTCCGGTGTCGGTGTCGGGGACCCAGGACAGATCCTTGAGAACCCCTTCATCGGTACGCAGCACGACGATCGCCTTGGGGCCGGTCATCGGCAGCCCCGCGACCTCGACAGCCTCCGCCGCCGTCGTCCCGGCCGGGACCAGAACGCGCGCTGGGGCGTCGGCCTTGACGGCTGGGTTCGGTGCGGACACTGTGAGCTCCTTTGCGACGGTGTCCCCGCCGCGTGCGGAGACCTGCCCGAAATGCTATCTGCCGCCCCCGGCGGGGTGCTCGCCCGCCCTGAGCCGGCCCCCAAGCCCTCGATCAACTACACGCTCCTGCTCCTCTTCGGCCCGGAAAAGTCGCAACAACGTGTAGTTGATCACCGAGAGACGGGGCTAGTCGCGGGAGCGGTGGGCTTCCGCTGCCTCCTGACGGTAGGAGGCCGCCAGGGTTGCCGTTACCTCGGCCGGGTCCGTGAGGGAGGGCTCCAGCGAGAGGAACACCGGGGCTGCCGCGCCGCGCAGGACGGGCTCGACGATGTTGGCGTACCCGACGTGTCCGCTCCGGTTGGGGTGGTAGGACTCGCTGATCGGGTTGGACAGGCCGTTGAGCCATTCGCTGTTGGAGCACACGGCGTGGCCGGTGAACGCCGCCCGTGAGTCGACGAAGGAGAACCCGGCGGCCGACGCCCGGCCGGCGGTCGTGGTCGCGAGCAGGTCGGCCGTGCCGTTGAGCGCGGACGCCTCGGCGGCGGAGATCCGGGCCAGCACGTTGCAGGACTCGCCCTGGAACAGCCGTGGGTAGCCGACGACCACGACCCGGGCCCCGGGCGCGCGGGACCTGATCTGCGCGTAGAGCCCGTCGAGCCGGCCCGGCAGCGTGTTGCGGATGAAGGCGTTGGCGTTGTTGATCTCCGAGGTGCAGGTCCACGGCCACGGCTTCGCGCACTGGGTGATCACGTCGGCGAACCCTGCGTCGTTGCCGCCGACCGAGACGGTGACGTAGCTCGTGGCGGCGTTCAGCGCGCCGAGCTGGTTGTTCTGCACGTCGGCGACCCGGGCCCCGCTGCACGCGACGAAGGTGAGCGACGCGCCGAGCCGGCCGGAGTCCAGGGTCGGGTAGGCGTACTGCGAGCGCTGGCAGTTGCCCGAGTCGGCGTAGTAGTCGCGGGTGCCGACGCCGGAGGAGTAGGAGTCCCCGAGTGCCGCGTAGCCCGGCCCGGCGGCCTGGGCGGGCAGCGCCGTGGCCAGCAGGGTGCCGGCGGCGAGGAGGAGGATGACGAGGGGTCGACGGAGTCGCATGGACATCTCCCTAGATATTGAAGATGCCCAATATGATCTCAGGCGGTCCGGCCCCCACCGGTATGGAAAGGGTTAAACGTTGCCGTACGGGTTCACAACGTTAATCAGCGACACCGCCTTGACCAGCTCCGCCACGCCGGCGTCCAGGTCGATCTCGGTCTCGAAACCCCGGGAGCGGATCTTCGCGTAGGACACCTCGTAGTCGCGCTTGTCCTCGTCGGACCCGGTCTCGGCGAAGTACAGGTAGTAGTCCACGTGCTCCAGGATCTTGCGGGCCACCTCGGCCTTCGTGAAGTTCATCCGCTCGTGGCCGACGTTGTACACGTCGTCGCGCATGGCCGCCCAGTTGTCCAGGGCGAACACGATCGAGCGGGCCATGTCGTGGACGTGGACGAAGGTGCGCTTGAAGCCGCCCTCGTACACGATGAGGCTCCGGTCGTGGACGGCCTGGTAGGCGAACGTGTTCGGCATCAGGTCCAGCCGCATCCGGGGGCTCGCGCCGAAGGCCGTGGCGTAGCGCAGCGCCACCGCGTCGCCCGCGGCGAGGACGAGTTGCTCGGCCTCGGCCTTCGTCTCGCCGTACAGCGTGATCGGGGCGCGCGGGGTGTCCTCGTGGCACAGGTAGTCGGGCACCGCGCCGTACACGCTGCCGGTGGAGGCGAACACGAGGCGCTGGCCGGGGCGGCGGGCGCGGACCACGTTGCGGGTGCCGTCGACGTTGGTGGCCACGGCGACGTCCGGCTCCTTCTTGCACGCCGGGTAGCCGACGATCGCGGCCAGGTGCACGATCACGTCCACGTCGTCGGCCGCGTCGTCCACGGCCGCGAAGTCGCGCACGTCGCCCTTGACCAGCTCGAACGCCGGGTACCGCGCGCAGCCGAGCAGCCCCTGGCCGCCGAACCGCAGGGTGTCGAGGACCCGGACGGCGTGCCCGTCGGCGAGCAGCATCGGGACGAGGGTCGAGCCGACGTACCCGGCGCCACCGGTGACGAGAATGCGCATTCGGCTGATATTAGTGCGAAGGCTTCGGGGATCGCGCGACCGGCCGCACGGCCAGCACCTGCAGCCAGCCGCGCCCGTCCCCGTGCCGGATGCTCCGGGAGTCCCCGACCGCCAGCCCCGCGCCGGAGACCAGGGCCCGGGCGCCGGCCAGGTCGTAGCGGGCGAAGAACCGCTCCTCCTGGTACGGCCCCACCTCCCAGGACTCGCCCCTGCCCGCCTGGAGACTGAGCGCGAGCACCCCGCCGGGCTTCAGCACCCGGGCGATCTCGGCGACGGCGGCGGGCGCGACCGCGTGCGGCAGGTGCAGGATCGACGCGATCGACCACACCCCGGTGAACGCCCCGTCCGCGAACGGCAGCCGGAGCATGTCGCCCTGGACCAGCGGCCCCGCCACCAGCCCGGCCGCGTGGTCGAGCATCCCGGTGGACAGGTCGAGACCGACCACCCGGGCGCCGCGGGCCTCCCAGAACGCCATGTCGCGCCCGGCGCCGCACCCGAGGTCGAGAACCGCCCCCGCCGCCCCGCCGACCCGGGCGAAGTCGTCGGCGAGGTCCACGACGGCCGGCGGCACCGTGCCGTGCAGTTGGGCGTAGCGGTCGGCCACGTGGTCGTACACGGCGCGGGTGCGGATGCTGGCGTCTTCCATGCCGCCATTAAACAACGGATGACCAGGGAATGGCGCGCCGGGAGATTACCGTCCAGTATGGAATGGGTATCCGGTGAGCCCGATCACAGCGTCGCCTTTACGCTTCCCACACTAACTGTGAGACGTGTTTACTAAATGCTGTCGACCGGCCGGCAGTGTGGCAGTCCGGCCGGCCCATCCATCGAATCCCACTTATTCAGGCCCGTATCCAGGGGGCTTCCTTCAGCATGTCCGCGACAACGCTCCTCCCCGCTCCACCCGACGACGACGAGCTCTACTCGTACTTCGGCCCGCAACGCCGATGGGTGCTCCTGTCGGTACTCTTCTCCTACATATTCACGGCCGTCACCCTATTCCTGTTCGCGCTCCGGCATCCCGCGTTATGGGCATTCCTCGCCGTACTCGCGGTCAATGTCGCCGGCTGGGCCCTGTCCCTCGTGGACGGTCAACGCCAGCGCCGGCTGACCCGCGCCTCGCACGAGCTGCTGGTCCGGTCGTGGACCCCGGCGCTGGTCCCTGACGTGGACGTCTTCCTGCCCACCTGCGGCGAGCCGCTCGACGTGCTCGCCAACGCCTACCGCGCCGTGGCCGCCCTCGACTGGGACGGGCCGCTCACGGTCTGGGTCCTCGACGACGGCGACCGCCCTGAGGTGCGCGAACTCGCTTTCCGCCACGGCTATGAGTACGTGGTGCGCCCCGACCGAGGGGTGCTGAAGAAGGCCGGCAACCTCAACCACGCGCTGACCGTCAGCGCCGGCGACCTGATCGCGATCCTCGACGCGGACTTCTGCCCCCGGCCCGACTTCCTCCGGCACCTCGCGCCGTACCTGGCCGACCCGGCGGTGGGCATCGTGCAGAGTCCGCAGTTCTTCGACACCGATCCGGCGATGAACTGGATCCAGCGTTCGGCGGGTTCCGCGCAGGAATGGTTCTTCCGCTGGCTGCAACCGTCCCGGGACGCCGACAATGCGGCGATCTGTTGCGGGAGCAACGCGCTCTACCGCCGGTCGGCCATCGAGGAGATCGACGGATTCGCGAAACTCGAACACAGCGAGGACATGTACACCGGGCTGGAACTGCTGAAACACGGATACCGCACGCAGTATGTCCCGATCGTACTCGCGAAGGGATTGTCGCCCGACGCATTGCCCGCCTACATCAACCAGCAGTACCGGTGGGCGATGGGCAATCTCCACCTCATTCACGACCGTGCGTTCCACCGGATGTCGGCGCCGTGGCGGTTCAAGGTGTCCTACTGGAACGGCATTCTCAGTTATGTCCTGACGGCGGTGAACGCGTTCGCCGCCCCACTGCCGCCGATCATCATGATGCTGTGCTACCCGGGCGACATCCGGCCCTGGCACGTGCTGCCGATCATCCTGCCGGTGTGGATGTGGTTCGTGCTGCTGCCGATGGTGTCGACCACGCACTGGCGGGTCGAGGTGATCCGCTCGCACCTGCTGGTCAGCTTCGCCGCCGGGGCGGCCCTCGTGCACACCCTGCGCCGGCGCAGCGCCACCTGGGTGCCGACCGGCACCGGGACCGGGAGGTCGAAGCTGTCCACCACCGTGGCCCGGGTCGCGATCGGCTGGCTCACCCTGACCACCCTGCTGTCCTGGGTCGGCCTCGGCTACGACCTCGTCCGGTTCGGCCCGCGCGACCACTGGGCGATGGGCGGTTACGTCGCGCTCACCTCGTATCTCAGCGTGCCCTTGATCTTCGCTCTGCTCCGACCACTGCTCAAGGAGAAGTCATGACCACGGTTTCCGCCGGCCGCCGCACGACCTCCGGCTACGGCTGGCCCGAGGGCCTGGCCGCCACGCTCGTGTTGGCCGTACTGGCGCTGGTCGCCTCCGGCCTCGTCGACCCGATGCTGCCGTGGACGCGATGAGGCCTGTCGGCGGCCCGACCGGGCCGGCGGGTCCGGGCTGGCGGCCCGACATCGAGGGCCTGCGCGCCGTCGCGGTCCTCACCGTGCTGGGCTTCCACGCCGCCGTGCCGCATCTCGGGGGCGGCTACATCGGCGTGGACGTCTTCTTCGCGATCTCCGGCTTCCTGATCACCGGCCTGCTCGTCGCCGAGCTGCGCCGGACCGGCCGGGTGTCGCTGCCGGAGTTCTACGCCCGCCGGGCCCGGCGGATCCTGCCGGCCGCCGGGCTCGTGCTGCTGGCCACGGCCGTCGCGGGCCGGGTGCTGCTGCCGCCGCTCCGGCAGCGCGACGTGGCCACCGACGTGCTCGCGGCGGCGGCACACGTCGGCAACTGGCGGTTCATCGCCATCCGGACCGACTACCTGCACGCCGGGGACCCCAGCCCGCTGCTGCACTACTGGTCGCTCGGCGTGGAGGAGCAGTTCTACCTGCTCTGGGCGCCGGTGCTGGCCCTCGTGGCGTTCCTGGCCCGGCGGCGGCCGGTCGCCGTGGTGGCGGCCGTGCTGGTGCTCGGCACGGCGGCGTCGTTCGCGCTGTCGCTGCGCTGGACCGCGACGTCGGGGCCGCTGGCCTATCTCTCCTCGCCGTCGCGGGCGTGGCAGTTCGGGGTCGGCGGGCTCGCCGCGCTGGCTGCGCCGTGGGCCGCCCGGGTGCCGCTCTGGCTGCGCGGGGTCCTCGGGGCGGCCGGGCTGGCCGCCATCGGTTTCTCGACCGTGGCGTTCACAAGCCAGACTCCTTTTCCGGGTACCGCCGCCCTGGTGCCCACGCTCGGCGCGGTCGCCGTGCTGCTGTCCGGGGCGGGGCCGGCCCGGACCCTGTTGTCCTGGGCCCCGGTGCGCCTCGTCGGCCGGCTGTCCTTCGCCTGGTACCTGTGGCACTGGCCCGTTCTGGTGCTCGCCGAGGCCCGTTACGGGCCCGTGGAGTGGCCGGTGAAGCTCGCCCTGGTGCTGGCCGCCGGGATGCCCGCCGCCGCGACCCTGTGGCTCGTGGAGCGGCCGATCCGGTTCTCCGCCGCCATCTCGGCGTTCCCCCGCCGGGGACTGGCGATCGGCGCGACGGCCGTCGTGCTGCCCCTCGCCGCCGGACTCGTCCTCGGGACCGCCGCCGTGCGCGGGCTCGGGGACGGCGGCGGCCGGCTGCCGGGGCTCGCCGAGTTCACGGCCGCCGCCCTGTCGGCCAGCCCGGCCACCGGCGGGCCCGTGGTGCCGGCGCCGGCCGCCGCGCGGGTCGACTACGGGCCGCTGCCGGGCGAGTGCCTCGTGGCCCCGGCCGCCGTGGTCAGCCCGCCGTGCCGGTTCGGCCCCGCTTCCGGGGACCGGGTCGTGCTGCTCGGGGACTCGCAGGCCGCACAGTGGTTCCCGGCCGTGTCGCAGATCGCCGCCCGGCGCGGCCTCGGCGTCGAGGTGCTGACCAAACAGGGCTGCCCGCTGGCGACCCTGACCGTGGTGAACCCGCAACTGGGTCGGGAGTACCGCGAGTGCACCGAGTGGCGCAGGTACGCGCTCAACCGGGTGAACGCCTGGCCGCAGCCCAAGCTCGTCCTGGCCGCCTCCCTGAACGCCTACGTGGCCGACCCGAGGGCCGGCTGGGACGCCACCCTCGCCGGGCTCGCCGGGCTCCCGGTCGGCTATCTGCGGGCCACTCCCCTGCCCGGCCGGGACGTGCCCACCTGCGTGTCCGGGGCCCTGGACGACTGGCGGGCCTGCCAGTTCCCCCGGTCGGCGGCGCTGCGCCCCGACCCGGTCGCCGACCGGCCCCCGACCGGCGTGCGGGTCGTCGACGTGGACGACCTGCTCTGCCCCGGTGACGCGTGTCCGGCTGTGATCGGCGGCGTGCTGCTCTACCGCGACGACAGCCACCTCACGGCCACCCTGACCTCGCTGCTCGCGCCCCGGGTCGAGGCGCTGCTCGAACAGCGCGGCCTGCTCGCCGGCACCGGTTGGCAGCAGGTCTGGCGGGACGACTTCGACGGCACGACCTTGTCCACCCGCGACTGGCTGTACGACCTCGGCACCTGCTACCCCGGCTGCCCCGCCCCGAACTGGGGCACCGGCGAGGTCGAGACCATGACCGCCGACGCGGTGGCCGTGGCCGGCGGCCGGCTGGCGATCACCCCGACCCTGCGGGACGGGACGTGGACGTCCGGGCGGATCGAGTCCCGGCGCGCCGACTTCGCCGCCCCGAGGTCCGGCACGCTGCGGGTCGAGGCGTCGATCCAGCTGCCCCAGGTCGACCCCGGCACCGGGGCCGGGTACTGGCCGGCGTTCTGGATGCTCGGCGGGGCGCTCCGCGACGGGTACACCGGCTGGCCGGGCGTCGGCGAGCTGGACGTCGTCGAACAGCTCAACGGCCGGCCAGGGGTGCTCGCCACGATGCACTGCGGGGTCTACGTCGCCGGGCCGTGCGACGAGCCCCGGGGGCTGGGCAAGGGCGAGCGGCCGTGCGCGGCCTGTGTCACGGGGTTCCACACCTACCGGGTGGAGCTGGAGGCCGCCGAGGTGCGCTGGTACCTCGACGGCGCGCTGACCCAGACGGTCCGGGCGGACAGTGTGGACGCCGCGACGTGGCGGGCGGCCACCGAGCACGGATTCTTCCTGATCCTGAACGTGGCGGTCGGCGGCACGATGCCGGGCGGGCCGAACGCCGCGACCGTTTCCGGGAAGCCGATGCTCGTCGACTGGGTGGCGGTGTCGACGCGCTCGAACGGCGGCTGATCCCGGGGCGTGCCGCGCCGGTGCGCGGCCCGCTCTCCGGACTATCCAGCCGGGGCCCGGCTGATCAGTTCGGCCCGGTTGCGCACGCCCAGCCGGCGGAACAGCCGGGTCAGGTTGGCCTCCACCGCCTTGACCGACAGGTGCAGCACCCCGGCGATCTCCCGGTTCGTGGCCCCGGCCCGGACCAGCTCCGCAATCCGCAGCTCCAGGTCGGACAGCGGACCCTCGGGCGCGTCGAGCCGGGCCAGCTCCGCCTCGGCGTGCCGCAGGTACGGCACGCAGCCGGCCAGGGTGTACCGCTCGGCAGCCTCCTGCAACGCCGCCCTGGCCGCCGCCCGCCGCCGCGCCCTGCGCTCCAACGCGGCGAGGGTGAGCAGCGCGCGGGCCACCTCCAACGGGTACGGGTGATCCCCGGGCAGGAGCGCCCGCAGCTCGTCGGCCGCGGCCCGGGGGTCGCCGGTCACCCCGGCGAGCAGGATCCGGGACCTGGTCAGGCCCAGGGTCACCACGTCGCGGCCCAGCCGGGCGGCCTCGGCGCGCGCCTCGCCGAGCAGGCCGGCGGCCTCGGCCGTGGCCCCGGTCAGGATCAGGCTCTCGGCGAGGTCGGCGTCGATCAGGAACATCGCCGGGTCGGTGTAACCCTGGCGGTGCAGCAGGGAACGGCTGCGGCGCTGGCTGCGCGCGGACGCCTCGTACCGGCCGAGGAGCCATTCGGCCCGGCCGCGCAGCCCGAGGGCGTAGGCCAGCCACTCCACGGCGTCGGTGCGCGCCCAGGCCGACGCAGCGGCGTCCAGCAGCTCGAACGCGCGTTCGGCCGTGCCGCCGTTGAGTTCGGCCGCGCCCCGTTGCAGCAGCTCGCCGAGCCGGTCGGACTCGAGTTCCGCGCGCAGCCGGCCCCCGTACTGGCCCGTGGCGTGCGCCTCCGAGCACCGGCCGGCCCGCTCGTACAGGCCGGTGGCGGTGAACAACAGGTCGCACAGGTCCAGGGTGCGGCCGGCGCGTTCGGTGTCGGCCCGGAGGCGTTCGTGCGCGCCGAGCGCCCCGGGCACGTCCCCGGACCGGACCAGCGCCACGGCCTGGATCTGCCGCATGAAGATCGACGCCTCGGTGAGCGGCTGGCCGGCGGCCAGGGCGCAGCCGCGTTCCAGGACCGCCAGGGAGCCCTGCGGGTCGCGGTGCAGCTGGTGGGCGAGCCGGGTGGCGATGGCCTCGACCTCCAGTTCCTCGTCGCCGGCGTCGCGGGCCAGTTCCTCGATCCGGTCGAGGCCGGGCGGCCCGGCGCGGACGCCGGTCTCGTGGAAGGCCTGGTAGGCGCGGGCCAGCAGCACCCAGCCGGTGAGGCGCGGGTCGCCCCCGGCGTCGAGGGCCGCGGCGTCGAGCAGGGCCTTGACGTCGGCCGGATCCTGGCCGGGGAGCCGGGCGTGCAGCAGCCGGGCGCCCACCCGGTCGGCAGGGTCCGGGCCCCGGATGACGGCCAGGCACGCCGAGCGGACCTGGTCGGGCAGGCCGGCGGCGTGCGCGTGCCGGGCGGCGGCGAGCAGCCGGTGCGACACGAGCGCCGGCCCGTCGGCGGGTGCTCCGGCGGGCTCCTCGTCGACGACCCCTGGGGTGTGTTCGGCGGCGAGCCGGCACAGTTCGGCGGCCGTGCCCGGCGCGCCCCGGGCCAGGGCCACCTCCGCCGCGGCCTCCAGGGCCTCGGCGAGCGCCCGGTCGGGTCCCGGCGTGGCCAGTGCCCGGTGCCGGACCCTTTCGACCGGGTCGGGGACGAGGTCGGCGAGCCGGGTGTGGGCCGCCTGGCGCTGTGCCGGGGTCGCGTCGGCGTAGACCAGCTCGCCGAGCAGCGGGTGGCTGAACCGCAGTTCGCCGCCCGGGGACAGGCCCAGCACCCCGGTGGCCAGCCCGACGGCGAGCCCGGGGTCGTCGGTGGGCAGCAGTTCGCGCCCGGGCCGGGCCGCCGCGGCGACGAGGAGCAGCGCGGGCATGGCCGCGACCGGCAGTTCGGCGAGCCGGGCGGACAGCAGTGGCCGGAGCCGGTCGGGGACGGGCAGCGGCTCGTCCGGGCGGACCGGCTCGCCCCGGCGGCGCAGGGCCCGGCCGAGTTCGAGGGCGTAGAGCGGGTTGCCGCCGCTGGACGCGCGGACCCGGCCGAGGGTGTCGCCGGTGAGCGGCATGTCCAGGCGGTTGCGCAGCAGTTCGCCGAGGAGGGTCTCGGGCAGGCCGTCGAGCGCGATCTCCGTCACCTGTGGCGGGAGCAGCTCGATCGCGAGCGGTTCGGCGCCGGGCTCGACGCGTTCGGTGACGAGCATCCGGACGGGCAGGCCGCCGAGCCTGCGGGCGGCGAACGCGAGCACCTCGGCGCTGGCCGGGTCGATCCAGTGCGCGTCGTCGAGGACGAGCAGGACGGTGCCGCGCAGGGCGAGGCCGCGCAGCAGTTCCAGGACGCCGAGCCGGATGGCGAGCTGGTCGGTGGCGGCCCCGGCGAGGGGCGCCCCGCGCAGCAGCGCGGTCTCCAGCGCCGCGCGCAGGTGGCCGGGCAGGGCTGGCGGGTCCACGTCGAGCACGCCGCTGAACAGGTCGCACAGGGTCAGGTGCGGGAGTCCGGCCTCGACGGCCGAGGGCGTGCTGCGCAGGACGAGCTGCCCCTGGGCGGCGGCTTCGGCGCCCAGGACCTCCACGACCGCGGACTTGCCGATGCCGGCCGGTCCGTACAGCAGCACGCCGGCACCCGCGTCCAGCTGTGCCCGGCACCGTTCGAGAACGTCCTCGCGCCCCAACAGGGTCGGTTGATCGCTCATGCGGGACAGTGTGCGCTTCCTCCCCGGGTACGCGAAAGGCCGGCAGGTCCCGGGTGGAGACCTGCCGGCCGGGTGCCGTCTACGTCAGCGACACGTCGTCGACGAGGAAGGTCGTCTGCAGGTAGGCGTCCTCCGCGCCCAGGAACTTCAACGTGATCGTCTGACCACGGTACGCAGCCAGATTCACGCTCTTCTGTACATAGCCGGCGCTGGCATTCGCGTTGGAGTACGTCGCCAGGGTCGTGGACCCCGCCTGCACCTTGAGGGTGTCGTACACGGTGGAGCCGCTCTCGGCCGTGGTCACCTTGAGCCAGAAGGTCAGGGTGCCCGAGGCGGTGGCCGGGATGGTGACGCTCTGGGACACGGTCTCGGTGTTGGCCGAGCCCACGCCGTTCATCCAGGCGTACCAGCTGCCGCCGTGCGCGGCCTGCTGCGTGCTGTTGGTGATGTCCTGCGCGGACTGGGTCCAGCCGGTGACGCCCGACTCGAAGCCCGGGTTCGCGATCAGGTTGCCGCCGGGGCCGGCCGTCGGGCTGACGGTCGGGGAGGCGGTCGGCGACGCGGTGGGACTGGTCGTCGGGTTGCCGGTCGGGCTGGTCGTCGGCGACGGCACGGCGGTGCCGACCGAGACGGCCGCCCACGCGACCGACGTCTGCCAGTACTCGACCGACGACGCGCCGTAGAGGTCCTTGGCGGCGTTGAGGGTCGCGGTGCGGGCCTGCGAGTAGTTGGTGGTCGAGCCCATGTAGGTGGTCAGCGCCCGGTAGTAGATGGCGATGGCCTTGTCCCGGCCGATGCCGGCCACGGTGGAGCTGTTGCAGGTGACTCCGTTGTGCGCCCGGCCGCCGATCGTCTTCGCGCCGCTGCCCTCGGACAGCAGGTAGAAGAAGTGGTTGCCGACGCCCGAGGACAGGTGCACGTCGAGGTTGCCGACGCCGGAGTACCAGCAACCCTTGCTCTGGCCGTCCAGGGTCGGATCGTCCATTCGCCGCAGACCGCCGGCGTTGCCGACGTTCCAGCCGATCTTCTCGCCGATGTAGTAGTCACCGGGATCGCTGGCGTTGTTCGCGTAGAACTCCACCGTGGTGCCGAAGATGTCCGAGGTGGCCTCGTTCAGGCCGCCGGACTCGCCCTGGTACTGCAGCCCCGCCGTCGCCGACGTCACGCCGTGGGTCAGCTCGTGGCCGTCCACGTCGAGCGCGGTGAGCGGGGTGTAGTTGTTCTGCGAGTTGCCGTCGCCGAACACCATGCAGAAGCAGTCGTCCTGCCAGTACGCGTTGAGCAGGTTCGAGCCGACGTGCACGTAGGCCGAGGCCCCCACGCCGTCGCCCCGGATCCCGCTGCGGCCGAACGTGTTCTTGTAGAAGTCCCACGTCTTGGCCAGCCCGTAGTTGGCGTCGACGCCGGCGGTGGCCCGGTCGCTGCTCGTGCCGGAGCCCCAGGTGTTGTCGGCGTCGGTGAACAGGGTCGCGCCCTGCGACGGGGAGTTCTCCGACGCGCCGTGCGCGTCGTAGATCCTGGTGTTGCCGCGCACCGGGTCGGTCATGGAGTACGACGAGCCGGCTTGGGTGGTGTCGAGGCTGACCGTGCCGGAGTGCTGGCCCTTGCCGGTGCCGACGACGTCGTGGATCAGCTCGTAGGAGGTGATCACCGCGCCGCTCTGCGCGTCGGTGACGACGGCCGACTTGGTGTATTGGCCGGCGGCGTCAGTACCCTCCACAGTGCTGCGGTAGGCCAGCGTCGGGGTGCCGTCAACGGCGTAGACGACCAGCTCGGGGCTCGCCTTGCCGGCCGCGAACCCGGCGGCGGCCGACGCGGCGGCCTGGGAGCCGCTGATCTTCGGCGTGGTGCTGGGCACCGTGACCTTCGCCTCGACGGCCTTCTGGGTGGTGCGGACGGCCCCGCCGGGGGCGCGGTGCACGATCAGGTCGCCACCGACGACGGGCAGGCCCGCGTACGTGCGGTCGTAGCGGACGTGCCGGGAGCCGTCGGAGTCCACCACGACGTCCTTGACGACGAGCTTCTCCTGCGCGCCGAGGCCGAGCGCCTTCGCGGCGGCCACGGCCTCGCTCTGCCCCACCTGGAGTGCCGCCGCCCGGTCCTGAGGGCTGAGCTTCCTGGCGGTCACCAGGGCTTCGCCACTGGCGCCGGTGCCGGCCTGCGCGAGGCCCACCCCGGTCACCGCGACGGCGACCACGGCCACGCCGATGGCGACCGTCATCTTCCTGCTGGACATGTCGATCCCTTCACCGGGTCACGTGAGAGGGGAGAAAACGATCAATGTCTGACCCGGTGAACGGACGTTAAGACGGCTGTTACCTCGATAACAACGGCACAAGGGAGTAGGCAAGGGACCGGCAAGGGGTGATCGTCAGCCGGACGCGACACCGGTGGCCGCCGGGACCGGATCGCGCGGTTCGCCCCTGGTGGGAGGCCGTCCCGACCACCAGGCGAGCGCAGCGGCCCCGGCGGCGAGCGCCGCGCACAGTCCCCAGAGCGCACCGGGGGCCCGGGCGTAGACGGCGGCGCCGAGCGGGGCGGACAGCAGGGTGCCGCTGGTGGCGAGTCCGACGTAGAGGCCCTGGTAGCGGCCGACGAGTTCCGGGGCCGCGGCGTCGACGACGTGCGCGTTGGCGGTGGTCTTGTACAGGATCTCCCCGGCGGTGAGCACCACCATGCCGCCGATCACCACCCAGGCCGCCGAGCTGACCCCGAAGAGCCCGAACCCCGCCCCCACCAGGAGGTACCCGGCGCCCACGATGCCCAGCGACGGCAGCCGGCGCAGCGCCAGGGTCACCGGGATCTCGCACACCAGGATCAGGCCGGAGCCGATCGCGATCAGCGCCGCGTACAGCCCGACGGGGTGGCCGGTGTCGCGGAGGTGCACGGGCAGGGTCGAGTAGAGCTGCCGGTAGACGAGGTCGACGACGACGATGGCGGGCAGGAAGGTGAGCAGCCGCCGGTCGGCGCGCAGACTCCGCCACAGGCTCGCCCTGGGTCCACCGCGCCCGGTCGGACCCTGGGCCCGTCGCCCGGAGCCCCCCGCACTCCGGGCGACGGGATCCTCCCGGGGCAGCAACCGGGTGGTCACCGCCCGCACCAGCAGGGTCACGACCCCGTCGATCACGAACATCCACGTGTACGAGTACGCCGCGAGCACCGCGCCCAGCGGCGGCCCGAGCACGCACCCCGCGTTGAACGCCGCCCGGGTGACCGCCACGGACCGGCGCCGGTCCCCCTCGGGCACGGCGAGCGCCACGAGCGCGCCCTGCGACACCCCGAGGGTGGCCCCCGCGTAGCCGACGAGGGCCATGTGCGCGGCGAGCACGGCCGACGGCAGCCACGGCACCGCGATCATGCCGACCCCGACGACGGCGGAGGTGACCACCAGGGTCCGCCGGTGCCCGAACCGGTCCCCGAACCCGCCGCCGGTGAAGTTGCCGGCGAGCACGCCGACCCCGAGCGCCGCACTGACGGCCGCCGCGTGGCCGAGGGTCAGGTGCCGGGGGCCGGTCAGGTACAGGAACAGGTAGATCGACACGAACGAGCCGATCGCGTTGACGAACCGGCCGCCGGCCAGGACCCAGACCAGTCGGGGGATGTCGCGCATGAGAGTGCCTCCGAGTAAGTCTCTTTTCGGAACTGACCCTAGACTGGGGCGCATGGACCGCACAACCCGGTTGCAGGACCCGGCCTGCGCCATCGCCCAGGCCCTCGACGTGGTCGGCGACTGGTGGAGCCTGCTCGTGCTGCGCGACGTGGCCCGGGGGCTGCACCGGTTCGAGGAGTTGCGGGCGTCGCTGGGCGTGTCCCGCAAGGTGCTCACCGAGCGGCTCGGCGACCTCGTCGGGCACCGGGTGCTGGAGCGCCGGCCGTACACCGACCGGCCGCCGCGCTCGGAGTACGTGCTGACGGATCTCGGCCGGGGGCTGCTGCCCGTGCTGGTCGCGCTCCAGGACTGGGGGGACCGGTGGCTGATGGGCGACGGCACGGCGACGGCGACGGCGAGCGCGGACTCGACCGAGGCGGCCAGGGTGCGCGCTCTCGTCGGTTCCCGGATCCCGGTCCTGGAAGGTCTTGATCCGGTCGCCGCGACACCATGGACGGTGCTGTACTGCTACCCCGGCACCGGCCTGGGCGCGGCGGGCGTGCCGGGCGCGGCCGGCTGCACCCTGGAGTCGTGCACCTACCGCGACCGGCTCGGCGAGTTCGCGGCCCTCGGTGCGACCGTGCACGGGGTGAGCACCCAGACCCCGGCCGAGCAGGCGGCGTTCGCCAGCGCCGAGCGGATCCGGTTCCCGCTGCTGTCCGACGGCGACCTGGAACTGGCCACGGCGCTGCGGCTGCCGACCTTCCGCGCGGCCGGCACCGCCCGGCTCAAGCGGCTGACCCTGGTGGTCGACGCCGGCCGGACCGTGCGCGGGGTGCTCTACCCCATCCCGGACGTCACCGGGAGCGTCGAGGACGCGCTGGAGATCGTCCGGCGGTTGACACTTCCGCACGACCGTGCGCAGAATGGCTGACATGAGCAAGGGCGAGCTGACCAAGCAGGCCGTGCTGGAGGAGGCGACGACGATCGCCGCCCGGCTCGGCCTCGAGGGGCTCACGATCGGCTCCCTGGCGACCGCGACGAACATGTCCAAGAGCGGGCTGTTCGGCCACTTCCGGTCCAAGGAGGCCCTGCAACTACAGGTCCTGGCCTTCGCCAGGGAGAACTTCACCGACCTGGTGATCCGCCCGGCCCTGGCGGCCCCGCGCGGCGAGCCCCGGCTGCGGGTGATGTTCGACCGCTGGCTGGAGTTGGGCCGCAGCTTCGCGGCCGGCTGCCTGTTCGTGTCGGCGGCGACCGAGTTCGACGACCGCGACGGCCTGGTCCGCGACCAGCTCGTGCACGACCACCAGGACATGCTGGACTCGGTCGCGCAGATGGTCCGGGCCGGGATCTCCGAGGGCCATTTCCGCGCCGACGCCGACGCCGAGCAGTTCGCGCACGACCTGAACAGCATGATGCTCGGCTTCTACCACTCGCACCGGCTGATGCGCGATCCACGCGCGGAGGCCAGGACCCGGCGAGCCTTCGACACTCTCCTCGACAACGCCAGACCCTGATTTTTTAGGAGTACTCCGCCATGGCCGCTTCCTCGTTCGTAAAAAGCACGATCGTTCGTTCTCTTCGAGTGACCTTCCGCACCCTCGACACGGTCGCCCCGGCCGCGGCCGTCGCCCTCGCCGAACGGCTGTGGTGCACCATCCCGAAGGGCCCGGTCCGGCCGTTCGACACCCCCGGCGAACAGTTCGTCGTCCCGGTCGA
This sequence comes from Longispora fulva, assembly GCF_015751905.1. Lineage (NCBI taxonomy): Bacteria > Bacillati > Actinomycetota > Actinomycetes > Micromonosporales > Micromonosporaceae > Longispora > Longispora fulva. The sequence continues at coordinate 8,527,853 of NZ_JADOUF010000001.1, read as the reverse complement.
CGGGCGGGCCGTCGTCGTCGAGTCCTGGGGCGAGGGCCCGATCGTGTACCTGCTGCACGGCTGGGGCGGCTGGCGCGGACAGTTCGGCGGGTTCCTCGGGCCACTGCTGGACGCCGGGTTCCGGGTGGTGGCGCTCGACGCGCCCGGCCACGGCGACTCCGCCCCGGGCGCGTTCGGCAAGGGGCGCGGGCTGCTGCCCGAGCTGTCGGTCGCGCTGACCCGGGTCGTGGAGGCGGTCGGCCCCGCGCACGCGGTCATCGGGCACTCCCTCGGCGGGTCTGCCGCGGCGATCGCCGTCCTCGACGGGTTGCGCACCGAGCACCTGGTGCTGGTCGCGGCGGCGGCGGACCCGATCCCGTACACCCGGGACTTCGCCGCGGCGTTCGGCATCAGCGAGGCGGTGCGGACCGGGTTCCTGACGAAGCTGGAGCGGCGGGTCAAGCGCCGGATGAGCGACTTCGACATCCCGGCCCGGGCCAGGGCCGCCGTGTCGGCGCTGCCGAAGGCCCTGGTCGTGCACGACGCGGGCGACAAGGAGGTGCGCCATTCCGACGCCGGGGCCGTGGTCGCGGCGTGGCCGGGGGCGGATCTGTGGTCCACGGAGGGCCTGGGGCACCGGCGGATCCTGCGGGCCCCGGAGGTCGTGGCCGGCGTCGTCTCCCGGCTCGCCGGATCCGGGGCCGCACCGACCGCCGCGCCGGTGGAGCACGAGGCTCCCGCGGAGCCCGGGACGCGGGTCCACGCGACCGCCTGACGGCGACATGGCGAACGTGCAATATATGACAGGACACGGCCGATCGGTGCGCGGAATCTGCGTGTACACGCATAGCCGGCGCGCATTGATGCACGCAGTTGCTCGTTTCCAGTCAAGTATTGACATGAATGCTCAAGCGTTCGTCCAATGACGCCATGACTTCACCTCCTCGTAGACTCCGCCTGCTACTCGGAGCCCTCCTGGTCGGCACCGCGCTCAGCGTGTGTCCGATCTCCCCCGCCGCCGCCGCCACGGCCGGGGACGTGACCGGGTTCAGCCAGTCCGGCAACACCTACAACATCACGACGTCCGGCGCGGCGAAGGCCAGAGTGGTCTTCGCCCGCGCCGACATCTTCCGGGTGCAGCTCGCCCCGACCGGGACGTACGACGACCCGGCCGGCACCGACATCACCATCAAGACGGACTTCGGCTACACGGCACCGGCCTTCACCGACGCCGGCACGTACTACAAGGTCACCACCAGCTCGGTCACCGTCCGGGTGAACAAGTCGCCGCTGAAGTTCTCCGCCTACAAGGCGGACAACACGACGCTGCTGTGGTCGGAGTCGGCCGCGCTGAGCTGGACCGGGACCCAGACCACCCAGACCCTGAGCCAGGGCACCGACGAGCAGTACTACGGCACCGGGCTGCGGCTCGGCGACTGGGCACTGCGCGGCAAGACGGTACCCATCAAGGTCGACAACCAGTGGAACGAGAACAACAACGCCTCCCCGGCGCCGTTCTACATGTCCACCAACGGGTACGGCGTCCTGCGCAACACCTGGAAGCCCGGCTCCTACGCGTTCACGGGCCCCTCGTCGTTCACCCACGACGAGAACCGGTTCGACGCGTACTACTTCGCGGGCAACGGCCCGGGCGACCTCAAGGGCGTCCTGAACGCCTACACCGACGTCACCGGCAAGCCGTTCCTGGCCCCGCTGTGGGGCTTCGAGCTGGGCAACGCCGACTGTTTCAACGCCTCCAACCCGTCCTACCAGGGCGCCCACGACCGCCTCGGCCACCAGACCACCCCGGACGTCGTCGCGTACGCCAACGACGCGCGGGCCAAGGACATGCCCTCGGGCTGGTTCCTCCCGAACGACGGCTACGGCTGCGGCTACACCAATCTGTCGCAGTCCGTCTCCGGGCTGGCCGCGAAGGGCTTCAAGACCGGCCTGTGGACGTCCACCGGCCTCACCGGCATGCCCGGTGAGATCGCGGCCGGCTCGCGCGGCGTCAAGACCGACGTGGCGTGGATCGGCGGCGGCTACAAGACGGCGTTCGACGGCGTGAACCAGGCCGTCAGCGGGATCGAGTCCAACTCCGACGCCCGCCGCTACGTGTGGACCGTGGACGGCTGGGCCGGCACCCAGCGCAACGCGATCGTCTGGACCGGCGACACCGAGGGCAACTGGGCGAACATGCGCTGGCACGTGCCGGCCATCGCCGGGGCCGGCCTGTCGGCGCTGAACTACGCGTCCGGCGACGTCGACGGCATCTTCGAGGGCTCGCCCGCGACCTACGCGCGTGACCTGCAGTGGAAGGCGTTCACCCCGGCGTTCATGACCATGTCCGGCTGGGGCCCGACGAACCCGTCGACCGGCTACAACGACAAGCAGCCGTGGCGGTGGGCCGAGCCGACGCTGAGCATCAACCGCAAGTACCTGCAGCTGAAGATGCGGCTGATGCCGTACATGTACACGATGAGCGCCAACGCCACCGCCACCGGCACCCCGGCCGTCCGGGCCATGGTCCTCGACTACCCCAACGACCCGGTCGCGCGCGGCAACCAGACGTCCGGCGAGTTCCTGTCCGGCGACTCCTTCCTCGTCGCCCCGGTCGTCACCAACACCAGCACCCGCGACGGCATCTACCTGCCGGCCGGCACCTGGACCGATTACTGGACCGGGACCGTCTACCAGGGCCCGGCCACGCTCAACGGTTACAGCGCGCCCCTGGACACGCTGCCGCTGTTCGTCAAGGGCGGCGCCATCGTGCCGATGTGGCCGCAGATGAACTACACCGGCGAGAAGCCGGTGGACACCCTCACCTACGACCTCTACCCGCGCGGCACCTCGAACTTCACCCTCTACGAGGACGACGGCATCACCCGCGCCTACCAGACCGGCTCGTCGGCCACCCAGGCCGTCACGATGACGGCGCCGGCCACCGGCACCGGTGACATCACGGTCAACGTCGGCGCGTCGGTCGGTTCCTACACCGGCAAGCCGTCCGCACGCGGCTACGAGTTCAGCACCCACCTGGGCGGCGCGCCGACCACGGTGAAGCTGGGCTCGACCACCCTGACCCAGCAGGCCTCCAAGGCGGCGTACGACAGCGCCGCGACGGGTTGGTTCTTCGACGGCAAGGTGCTGTGGACCAAGGTCGGCTCGCAGTCCGGCGCGTTCTCGGTCACGCTGACCGGGGCCACGCTGCCGGCGACCACCACCCCGCCGACCGGTTCGCAGCCGATCCCGAAGACGGCCTGGTCGCTGGTGTCCGCCGACAGCCAGGAGACGGCGGCCGAGAACGACGCGGCCACCAACGCCTTCGACGGGAACACCGCCACCATGTGGCACACCGCCTGGTCGGGCGGGACGCTCCCGCACGAGATCCAGGTGGACCTGGGCGGCACGTACAACGTGGACTCGCTGAAGGTGCTCCCCCGCCAGGACGGCGGCGCCAACGGCAGGCCCGGCCAGTATGAGGTCTACGTGTCCAACTCCACGAGCAGCTGGGGCACGGCCGTGGCCACGGGCACCTTCGCGGACGACGCCACGGAGAAAACCGTGAGCTTCGCGGCGAAGACCGGCCGGTACATCCGGTTCCGGGCCCTCACCGAGGCCGGCAACCGGGGCCCGTGGACGTCGGTGGCGGAGCTGTCCGCGACCGGCACCGCGGGGACCGCGCCGGCGACCTCCGGGGCCCTCGTGCACCAGGCGTCCTCGAAGTGCGTGGACATCCCCTACGGCACGACGACGCCGGGCTCGCAGCCGACGTTGTACTCCTGCAACGGCGCCCTGCACCAGCAGTGGTCGTTCAACGCCAACGGCACGCTGACCGGCAAGAACGGCGTCTGCCTGGACGGTTCGGCGGCGGTGGTCGCGATCCAGACCTGCTCCGGCGCGGCCGGGCAGCAGTGGGCGCAGCAGAGCGACGGGTCCGTGACCGGGCTGGGCGGCAATTGCCTGGGCACGGTGGGCAACGGGACCGCGAACAGCACGAAGCTGGAGCTGGCGACATGCTCCGGTGCCACCGGCCAGAAGTGGGCCATCCAGTAGGACGAGGGTCCGGGGCCGCCTCCCACGGCGGTCCCGGCCCCACGGTCGCGCCCCCACCCCCTTCGGGGACGCGACACCCCTCGGGGAAGTTGTCGACCGCCACCCCCGGCGCTCGACGACTTCCCCGCAAGCGTTCCGGGCTCACACCCCACCCTCCTAAGTGGTGTGTAATGTATTACCCATGCGCATCCTGCTCGGCGCCGTCACGGCCGTCGCCCTCCTCGCCGCCCCGGTCCCCGCCACCGCCGCCGCCCCGTCCTGCCTGGACACCTCCGTGGCCCCGACCACCGAGCAGTCCCGCCTGGGCCCGCAGCCCGCCGAGATCATCCGGCGGGCCGGGCTGACCAGCTTCGGCGACCGGTTCCCGGCGGCCCTGTGCGGCACGAGAAGCCCCGCCGAGCTGACCGCCCTGGTCACCGACTGGGGCACGGCGCTCTGGTCGGCGGCGGTGAACCGCTCCCAGGGCCGCCGCCCCACCACCGACCCTGCCCCGCTGGCCGCCCTGGACGACCGCCCGCTGTACTGGACCCGGCTCACCATGGCCCGCCAGCTCCGACAGTTCCACGCGACCGCCGGTACGGTCAGCGCGTTCGAGGACGCCAGCAGGGGCCTCGTCGACAACGCCTTCTCCAGTACCGGGATCCCGAAGATCTTCGTCAGCGGCTTCGACCCGTTCGGCCTGGACCACGACCCCCGCACCGCGAACCCGTCGGGCGCGGCGGCCCTGGCGCTCAACGGCCGGCGGATCACCCTGCGCGGCGGCGGCCAGGCGGAGGTGCGGGCCGTGGTGCTGCCGGTCCGCTACGCCGACTTCGACGCCGACATCGTCGAGCGCGCCTTCGGCCCCCGGATCGCGCAGGCGGCCCTGATCTCCAGCGTCAGCCAGGGCTACCCGGGCGAGTTCACCCTGGAGGGCTTCAACGGCCGGGCCCGGTCGGCCGACCCGTTCCCGGACAACGAGGGCGCCCTGTCCGGGGGCACCTACAGCTCACCGGTGGTCGCGCCGGGCATGGGGCCGGGGGCCGAGTTCATCCCGGGCACGCTGCCGACGGCCGCGATGGTGACGGCGGCCGGCCCGTACCCGGTCAGGGTCAACAATGTCGTCGTGGAGATCCCGGCCGGGGGCACGTCCCCGGTGTACCGGGAGAATGGTCCGACGCAGGGGTCGCGCGCGGTGCAGGGCGGCGGTGGCGGGTACCTGTCCAATGAGGTCGCCTACCGGAGCAACCGGCTGCGGGTCGCCCTGGGCAGTGCCATCCCGGGCGGTCACCTGCACACACCGGTCTTGACCGGTCTGCCCGACGACGACACGCTGGTGACCGGACCGGAGTTCGAGCGCACCGAGGCGGCGATCGTCGGCCAGGTCGTGGAGGTGTTCCGAACCATCTCATGATCGTGGGCGGCCTGGTAGCCGTTCGGCCGGTGACCTAGCATATGACGTACTACATAGAATGGGACCTTGACGACAACGGGGTCGTTGGTTCTAGGTGGTAACGTCTGGTCACCTTGGCGAACGGAGTACTCCTGTGGTGAGTGAACACGACCTCCCCACGCTCCGGCTGCCGTCCGCAGCCCGGCGCACCCTCCGCGAGGAGGTCACGGCCGCGCTGCGGGCCGCCCTGATCTCCGGCGAGCTGCGCCCGGCGGTGGTCTACTCGGCCGCCACCCTCGCCAGCACGTTCGGCGTCTCGGTCACGCCGGTCCGCGAGGCTCTCCTCGACCTGGTCAAGGAGGGCATGTTCGAGGTCGTCCGCAACCGGGGCTTCCGGGTCACCGCCCTGTCGGACCGCGACCTCGACGAGTTCCTGGAGATCCGGGCCCTGATCGAGGTCCCCATGATGCGCCGGGTCATCGAGCAGGCCAGCCAGCCAGCCCTCACCGCCCTGCGTCCGATCGCCGACGAGATCGTCGCGGCGGCCGAGCGCGGCGACCTGATCGCCTACATCGACGCCGACCTGCGCTTCCACCTGGGCCTGCTCGCCCTCGCCGGCAACCAGCACCTGGTCAGCGTCGTCAACGAGCTGCGCACCCGCTCCCGGCTCTACGGCCTCGCCGAGCTGCACGAGCGCGGCGGCCTGGTCGACTCGGCCCGCGAGCACCACACGCTCCTGGACGCCCTCGCGAAGGGCGACACCGAGGCGTCCGAGAAGATCATGACGGTGCACATCAACCACGTGCGCACCATCTGGGCCTCTTAAAGACCTTTCAGACGGTTACGGCGGGGCCCGACCCGACAGCGTCGGCCCCCGTGGTGCTAGCCGCGCGACCGGTAGACGTCACCTCGGTGCTCGATCACGGTCACGGTCACGGTTCGGGCCTGGTCATCGATCTCGTAAAGGACCCGGTAGCTACCTCGCCGTGCGGACCACGTGCCCTGGTATGGCGGGAGCGCCAACGGCTTTCCGACCCTGCGGGGGTTGTCGAGTAGCGTCGTCGTGATGAACTCGTAGACCGCCGCCGCCACCTTCTCCGGAAGCCGACCCGCGAGCGCACGCGCGGCCGGGCCAGCGACCCGCAGCTGGTAACCGCCCTGGCCCTGGTGGGTCACGCGACCTTCTTGGCGCGCTTGGCCATCAACGCCGCAAGTTCCTCAGCGTCGAGCACGTCGCCAGCCTCGATCGCTTCGCGCGACTCCGCGAGCTGACGCATGGCTTCCGGGCTGGAGAGCACCTCGAGAGTCTCCTCGAGCGCTTCCAGATCGGCCGGGGACAGCAGGACCGCGACGTCTTGGCCATGCCGGGTGATCGTCACGCGCTCGTGCGTGCGACCCACTTCGTCGATCAACTCCGACAGCCGGTTGCGGACGTCAGTGAACGGCAGAATCGTCATACACCCAGGGTACGCCAAAAGTGGCGCGAAGTCTGTACAGAACTCGGGTCCACCGCGCACAGACCATCCGGTCGGATCCGCGGTCTGGTTTTCGTGGGTCGGTCGGGTCACATTCCCTCCCGAGCGGGCCTGACGGCGGCCTTGATCAGGGGTAGCCTCTCTGGGCGCCACGCCAAGATCCACCGAAGGGACGTCATGTCAGCGCCCAGTGAGCCCGGTCCCGAGCCGACCCCGTCGGAGAGTCACGGGGCAGCCCCTGAGGGTTCGTCGCCGTCCCCCGCGAGTCCGTGGGCCGCCCCGGACTCGCCGCCGATCCTGGGCGGGCCCCCGACCCCGGACGGTTCTCCGACGCCCAGCGGACCGCTCACGGCGAGTGGCTCTGCGGCTTTCAGCGAACCGCTCACGGCGAGCGGACCTCCGGCATGGAGCGGTCCCGAGACGGCTGCCTCGGTTCCGGCGTGGGGCGGGTCGCAGCCGACAGGCCCGGTTCCGGCCGTGGACGGGTCTGCGACCTGGGGTGGGTCCCAGACGACTGCCGGGGCTCCGCTGTGGGGCGCGCACCACGCGGCGGGCGGCGCTCCGGCACCGGGCTACCCCCGGCCGCCAGCCAAGAGCAACAAGACGCTGTTCATCGCCCTCGGCGCGGCCGGCGCGATACTGCTGCTGATCTGCGTGGGCTGCGTCGTCGGCTTCCAGATCCTCCGGGACGGGACGCATCCGGAGGCGCGGGGAAGCTCCCGCCCCACACCGGAAGCCACCCGCTCATGGTTCCCGTGGGAGGCCCCTCAGACCGCCGCCCCCTCGCCGTCCGCGCCCGTGGTCGGCCTGAACACCCCGGTCCGCGACGGGCTGTTCGAGTTCACCGTGAGCAAGGTGGAATGCGGGGTGCCGGAGATCAGGCGCGACGTACTCACCCGCAAGGCGCAGGGCCAGTTCTGCCTGGTCAGTCTGAGCGTGAAGAACGTCGGACAGAAGCAGGGCCAGTTCCAGGAGTTCAGTCAGAGCGCGTTCGGCCAGGACGGCACCAAGTACGGCACGGACTCCGGCGCCTCCCTGTACCTCAACCCCGGCCACGTGACCTTCGGCCTGGACAGCGTCAACCCTGGCGTGGAGTCGAGCGGGACACTGGCGTTCGACATCCCGAAGGGCGCAGGCCTGGCGTACCTGACCCTGCACGAGACGATGTCCTCCACCGGAGCCAAGGTCACGATCAGCTGAGCGACTTTCCGGGTACTGACGCCTCAGTACCCGGTGCTCGTGGTCCCGACCCGGCGCATCGTGTGGAAGAAGCCCGGGAAGCTGGCGCACGGGACCGGTTTGACCCGGGCCTTGGCGAGGGGCGTGAAGTTCTCCACCTCACGCGCGGTGAACCTCGCGAGCGATAGCCGGCGGTCAGCGCACTCCGGGGCCGTGCACGGCAGCACCTTCAGCACGGCAGGACACCCAGCCGGTCGAGGTGGCGGGCGGCCTCGATCCGCGCGAAGCACGGCACGTGCACCCGGACGCCGGACTCCCGGCAGGCCACGCAGTAGCCGTCGTCGTCCTCGGTGTGGGCGGCCGCGACCGCCCGGGCGTCCTCGTCGGTCCTGATCCCGACCGCGTGCGCTGGCGTGTGCTGCATGGTGACCTCCCTGGGTGGGCGGCCGCGGCCCGCCCGAGGTGCGCGCGGAGGGCCATCGGCCACTGTGGGTGGGGGCACTCCCGGCCTGCCTACTCGACGTCCGCCGCGCTGGGGAGAGGGCGGGAATTCGACGGGCCGGGAGCGCCCTGCTGGCGCACCGGACCCCACGACAGTGACCGTCAGTCCCCATCCGGTGACCGGTGCGTCAGGGACGTTACGCCCGATGACCCATCCATGCAAGATTGCATGTAATGTTGATTTCCATATGCTGTCGACTTGCCTAACACGACATTTCGCATAGGATAAGCTGGTGGCTAATGAAACCGGCACGCTCCGGAGTCTCATGCTCGGCAAGCAACTGAGGGAACTCCGGGAGGCTGCCGGGTTCACGTTGGACGCGGTCGCCGAACACATCAACAAGAGCGGCGGCACGGTCAGCCGCTACGAGAACGCGCACGTCCCGATCAACTGGCCCGACGTCGACGCACTGCTCAGCCTCTACGGCGTGCACGACGCGGCACACCGGGCCGGTCTGATCCAGCTGGCGAAGGATGCCTGGAAGCGCGGCTGGTGGGACGAATACGGCGACGTGCTGCCGGGACAGTTTCTCGACCTGGTGTGGCTGGAGTCGCGGGCCACGCGCATCCAGATCTTCACCCTCGGCTACGTGCCGGGCCTCGTTCAGTCGCGCGGCTACATGCAGGCGTTGTTCGACGAGGATCCGTCATTCGACGCCGAACAGCGCGAGCGGGGCATCCAACTTCGCGCGAAACGGCAGGAACTCCTCGACCAACTGCACCACCCCGAGATCTCCGTGATCCTGGATGAGTCGATCCTGCTCAGGCCCATCGGCGGTCCGGCCACTATGGCCGACCAGCTCCGTCATCTCCTCGTCCTGGGAGACCGGCCCGGTGTCTCCATTCGCGTCCTGCCCCGTGACACGGAGATGCATCGCGCCCTGGGCGGCGGCTTCACACTCCTCCACCTCGGCGAGCCCTTCCTCCCGTTCGGATATTTCGAGAACCTGGCCGGCTGCCTCTACGTGGAATCCCCGAAGGTCAACAAGATCCTGTCGACGTACGATGACATCGACCGGGCTGCCCTCGACCCCGAGGCGTCAGCCGCGCTGATCGAAGCGGCGAGTAGGGATCTGCGTGACCACACACCTGAACGGGGCACCGTGGCGGAAAAGTAACCGTAGCGGCAATGACGCGGCGTGCGTCGAGGTCGCGCTGCTTCCCCAGGTGACCGGGGTGCGGGACAGCAAGGACCAGGGCGGGCCGGTGCTCATCTTCTCCACCACCGACTGGGTCACGTTCACCGTCGCGCTCAAGGCCGGCGCGCTGTAGTGCCCGCGCTCCCCACGACGGCCGAGGAGGCCGTCGCCCTCCAGCGCGCGCTGCGACATCAGGTCGAGGTCTCCCCCGGCCCGACCAACCCCCGGACGGTCGCGGGACTCGACGTCGCCTACGCCGACGGGTCCGACCGGGTCGCCGCCGCTGTCGTGGTGCTCGACGCCGGCAACCTGCTGCCCGTTCAGCAGGCCACCGCCACCGGGCTGGCGACGTTCCCCTACGTGCCGGGGCTGTTCGCGTTCCGGGAGTTGCCGACGCTGCTCGAGGCGCTCGCCCAGCTGACCGTCACCCCGGACGTGCTGGTGTGTGACGGGCAGGGGCTCGCGCATCCGGAGCGGTTCGGGCTCGCGTGCCACGTCGGGCTGGAGACCGGGCTGCCGACGATCGGGGTGGCCAAGACCTTGTTCATCGGGGAGTACGAGGAGCCCGGGGACCAACGGGGCGACTGGTCGCCGCTCACGGACGGCGGTGAGGTGATCGGCCGGGTGCTGCGGACGAGGGCGGGGGTCAAGCCGGTGTTCGTGTCCGTGGGGCACCGGTTCGACCTGGACAGCGCGACGGAGCTGACTCTCGCTCTGACGCCGAGGTACCGGCTGCCCGAGACCACCCGGGCCGCCGACCAGTTGTCGCGGCTCGCCCTTCGGGCCGGGTGACCCGCCCGGTAACCGCTGCCCGGCGCGGCCGGTTCAGCACGGCCAGCTCAGCGCGGCCGGCCATGGGTTCCGGGCACTGCCGGGTGTTCCGGCCGGTACACGGTCGGGGCGCGGACCGTGTGGTCCGCGCCCCGTTCGTTCGCTGTGCGTGACGTGTCACCCGATACCGGCTGGCTGCCGGGTGTTAGTGCACGCCCGTGGCGACCACCATGTAGTCGGCGCCGGTGTAGAAGCCCGCAGCCCACAGGCCGGTGGTGTTGATGTTGCGGTACGCGGTCACGTTGCCGTCGGCCGCCGCGATGATCATCTCGGCGCGGCCGTCCTTGTCCAGGTCAGCGAACCGCACCCGGTCGTAGTTGCTGCCCACCCCGGCGACGTTCATGTAGTCGACGCCGGTGAAGAAGCCCGCAGCCCACAGGCCAGTGGTGTTGATGTTGCGGTACGCGATCAGGGAACCGTCGGCCTGGGCGATGATCATCTCAGCGCGGCCGTCCTTGTCCAGGTCGGCGAAGCGCACCTTGTCGTAGTTGCTGCCGACCCCGGCGACGTTCATGTAGTCGACGCCGGTGAAGAAGCCCGCAGCCCACAGGCCGGTCGTGTTGATGTTGCGGTAGGCGACCACGGAGCCGTCGGCCTGAGCGATGATCATCTCAGCGCGGCCGTCCTTGTCCAGGTCGGCGAACCGCACCTTGTCATAGTTGCTCCCCACGCCGGCGACCGTCATGTAGTCGACGCCTGTGAAGAAGCCCGCAGCCCACAGCCCACTCGTGTTGATGTTGCGGTAGGCGACCACGGAGCCGTCGGCCTGAGCGATGATCATCTCAGCGCGGCCGTCCTTGTCCAGGTCGGCGAAGCGCAGCTTGTCGTAGTTGCTGCCGACCCCGGCGACGACCATGTAGTCGCTGCCCGTGTAGAAGCCCGCCGCCCACAGCCCGCTGGTGCTGACGTTGCGGTAGGCGGTCACGTTCCCGTTGGGGGAGGCGACGATCATCTCGGCCCGGCCGTCGCCGTCCAGGTCGGCGAACATCGGCGACGCCGAGGCTGCGGTCTGGCTGCCGGTGATGTTCCGGTACCGGTACGCCTTGTAGTCGCCGTTGGGGTGGCCGTCGATCTGGGCGTCGTTGATGGAGGCTCGGGGCACGAAGTGCACCGGGGTCGCGCCGAAGGCGTAGTAGGAGTAGTGGACGTGGTCGGCCTCCCAGGCGTTGAACAGGATCACGTGGTCGTAGTAGCTGTCGAGGATGTCGCCGGCCTGTAGGTCGGTGCGGGCGATCTCGGTGGAGACGCCGGGCAGGCCCTGGGTGTTGGGGTCGGAGTTGAGGTGCCAGGCCATGTCGACGAATCCGGAGCAGTCGCGACGGTAGTTGCGGTCCCCGGTCGGGCCGGGTGAGCTCGCGCCCTGGTTGTAGTCGCCGGGCTGGTGGTCGACCCAGTACTGGGCGCGTTCGATCACCTCGGAGCGGCTGATCGAGCCGCCGAGGCTGGAGGTGAACGAGGCGTGGGCCGGAGTGACGGCGGCGAGCAGGCTACCGGTCAGGGCGGTGGCGGCGACGAGGCCCGCGAGGGCACGGCGAACGTACGTGTTCATGGGAGAGGTGTCCTTCTGTGTGGTGAGGGATGGATGAGAGATGGATGAGGAAGAGATGACGAAGGAGGCGGGAGGGAGGTCAGGCGCAGCCGGGTAGCTGCGCTGCGATGTCGGCGGGTACTTCCGCCGTGCAGTAGTGCGCGGAACCGAGGCTGATCGGGCGCCACGTCCCGTCGACGTGGTGGAACAGCACCCGGGAGGGTTGGGTGGTGCCGTCTGAGACCGTGCGGGCCACGGAGAAGTCGCCGACGCAGACGACCGCCTCCACCGCCGCCGGCCTGCCGGCCCGGGTGTAGAGGTCCCCCGAACCGGTCTTCAACGCCGAGACCAGGTCCTCCGCCCGCACCGGACAGGCGGCGGCACCCGGTGTCGCGGCGGCTCCGGCGGCCCGGGTCGCGGAGGGTGCGGCGGACCGCGTCGCCGACGGTGCGGCGGACCGGCTGGGCTGTACCGCGCCGGTGGTCGGAGCGCTGTGCGTGGTGGTGGGCTCCGTCGCCTGATCGGTGCTCGGAGAGCCGCAGGCGGCCAGCGCCAGGGCCGACGTGAGGCTGGCGAGGGCCAGCACGGTGCGTCGTCCCATGGCGGTCGGGGCCAGGGACCTCGCGGCGGGGCGGAACAGTGCGACGATCCTGGACATGGACAGACTCCACCTGTGTGCGTAATGGACTGATTAATTGGCTTATCGGTATTCCAACCCGGTTCGGGCTGGCGCTTCCGATGTGGATAAGCCTGCCGGACACCCCGTGGGGCTGTCACTAGCTGCGGGCTGGCCTCAAGGTGCCTGGCACCAAGGTGCCAGCCTGGGTCAGCCGGATCCCCCGACCACCGCTGCCGGGGCCGTGGTCGCCCCCTCCGAGCCGGGTCAGCGACCTCTCCTGGACCGGTGGCCGGGCCGTCCGAGGCCGAGGGCCGACGCGCGCCGGAGGAGGAACCTCCGTAACAAAATCATGATCTTGATTTGGGTTTGACGCATGTCACACGCTATTGCGCACGGCCCGTGCGCACGGCAGGGTGAAGCCCACCACAGCGACGCCAACGCCGCCGCCGCTTCTTCCCACTGCCCGTGAAGGAGCCGTCATGGCGTTGAGTGTTGTATCCGGCGCGGCCTGGGCCGACGTGCACGCCCGTGCCGTCGCCGCGACCCCCGAGGCGTTCTCCGACGACCGGCTGCTCAACCTGGTCGAGGGTGTGTGGTCCGATGTCGGGACGCCCGCCGCGCTGCACACCCCCGTCGACGGCACCCTGATCGGCTGGCTGCCGCGCCTGGACGCCGCGACCGCCGGCCGGGCCCTGGCCTTCTCCGCCGCCGAGCACCGGACCTGGGCGCGCGTCCCCCTCGCCGAGCGGCACGCGCGGGTCACCGCCGCGGTCGAGGCGTTGCAGGCCGAGCGGGACCTGCTCGCGTTGCTGCTGTGCTGGGAGATCGGCAAGCCGTGGCGGCTGGCCTGCGCGGACGTGGACCGGGCCCTCGACGGCGTCCGGTGGTATCTCGACGAGATCGGGCCCATGGTGCACGGCCGTGAGCCGTTGCCCGGCCCGGTGTCGAACATCGCCTCCTGGAACTACCCGATGAGCGTGCTCGTGCACGCCGAGCTCGTCCAACTGCTCGCCGGCAACGCCGTGATCGCCAAGACCCCCACCCAGGGCGGGGCCGTGTGCCTCACCGTCGCGCACGCCCTGATGCGCCGGGCCGGGCTGCCCGTCACGCTGCTGTCGGGCGGCGGTGAGGAGCTTTCCGAGGTACTGGTCCGCGCGCCCGAGATCGGCGCCGTCGCCTTCGTCGGCGGCCGGTCCAACGGCGGCAAGGTGGCTGCGGCGCTCCTGGACTCCGACAAGCCGCACTTCATCGAGCAGGAGGGCCTCAACGCGTGGGGCATCTGGGACTTCTCCCAGTGGGACCTGCTCGCCGGGCACCTGCGCAAGGGTTTCGAGTACGGCAAGCAGCGGTGCACCGCGTACCCCCGCTACGTCGTGCAGCGCGAACTCGTGGACAAGTTCCTCGCGATGTACCTGCCCGTGGTGTCCTCGATCCGGCTCGGGCATCCCCTCGCGAGTGCCGACGGCGTGCTGCCGGAGCTGGACTTCGGGCCGCTGATCAGCGCGGCGAAGGCCGACGAGCTGCGGCGGAAGGTGGACGAGGCGCTGCGGGGCGGGGCCGTGCCGCTGCACCGCGGGACCCTCGGCGACCACTTCCTGCCCGGCCAGGACACCTCCGCCTACGTCGCGCCCGTGGCCCTGCTCGCGCCGCCCGGCCGGTCCCGGCTCGCGCACGCCGAACCGTTCGGGCCGGTCGACACCATCATCGTGGTCGACACCAAGGACGAGCTGCTCGCCGCCATGAACGCGTCCAACGGGTCCCTCGTGGCCAGCCTCGCGTGCGACGACGAGGAACTGGCCGAGAAGCTCGCGATGGACGTGCAGGCGTTCAAGGTGGGAATCAACAAGCCGCGGTCCCGGGGGGACCGCGCGGAGCCGTTCGGCGGGCGGGGGGCGTCCTGGAAGGGGGCGTTCGTCGGCGGCGAGCTGCTCGTGCACGCGGTGACGGTGGGGCCGGCGGCCGAGCGGCTGTACGGCAACTTCGCCGACTACTCGCGTTACCCGGCGACCTGAGCCGTTCCCTCCGGGCCTGGAGCCTGTGCCGCGCCTTCCGCGCGCGGCTGCTCCGGGCCCGGGGGCTGCTCCCCTGCGGCGGCCGGGGGATGCTCCGCCAGGACCAGGTCCGGTGGGGCCAGGTCCACCGCGAGCATCAGCGCCTCGTGGTTGTTCGTGAGAAAGTCCGTCAGGCCCTCGGGCCGCAGCCGCAGCCCCGTCAGGCCGGCGGGCGGAGTGACCCTCGCCAGGTCGTACCGGCCCCGCGACGGGTCGTCGAACTCCGGGCCGTGCCGGGCCGACATGTCCAGGGCGACGAGCCGGCACACGAAGAAGTACTGCACGACCACGCCCTCCCCGTACGGGAACGTGTTGACCAGCACCTGCTGGTACCGGTCGGCCGTGGCCCCGAGCTCCTCCCGCAGTTCCCGGCGCAGCGCGTCGACCGGCGAGGAGTCGCCCGGCTCGATCCCACCCCCGGGCGTGGTGAAATATACCGGCCTGTTGGCCTTTGTCCGTCGAATGAGCAGCAACCTACCCTCATCGTCGTACAGGACAGCCCTGGCCGCCCTTCGCACGATCTGCCGCACATCGACCTCCCGACGCCTGGTCGTACCCCTATGAACCGTACGACGTCGAACCCTATGCGTGTGAAGCAAATCCATGACGTCAATAACGTTGCCTCGCGAGCGGTTCCGATATATCGTTTCACTATCGCGATAGCCACACGGGCTGTCGGATGACGAACGAAGAGGTAGCGACAGATGCGACGACACTTCGAGCGGGCCGGCCGCGAGCATGGCCCCGAACACCGGCACGACCACGGCCACCGTGGCGAGCACCCCGGCCACGACCGGCTGTACGCCTTCGGCCCCTTCGGCGGGCGCGGCGGCTTCGGCGGCGGACGCGGCGGCGGGATGCGCGGGCCGCACTCCCGGGGGCGCGGCGCGCGGCGCGGCGACGTCCGGGCCGCCATCATCGGGCTGCTCCTCGAGCGCCCCATGCACGGCTACGAGATGATCTCCGAGCTCGACCAGCGCACCGGCGGCGCGTGGCGGCCCAGCCCCGGCTCGGTCTACCCCACCCTCCAGCTCCTGGAGGACGAGGGCCTGATCACGGGCGAGGAGTCCGAGGGCCGCAAGCGGTTCACCCTCACCGACGCCGGCCGCGAGGCGGCGGGCAAGGCCGACGCCGCGCCGTGGACCCAGTTCGCGGAGGAGGCCGGGAGCAACGCGCACGAGCTGCGCACCGCGGCGATGGGCATCATGCAGGCCCTGGGCCAGGTGGGGCAGGTCGGCACCGAGGAGCAGCGGCAGCGGGCGCTGGAGATCCTCAACGAGGCCCGCCGCAAGCTCTACGGCATCCTGGCCGAGTAGTGCCCGGGCACCGGCGGGCCGATCCCGGGCCGGATCGACCCCGCATCACCGGGCCCGCCCCGCGCCCGGGCGGGCGATGTCGCGTCGCCGGATCGCGGCCGCCCCGCCGGCCGCGATCCGGCCCGGCCTAGTAGCGGTGCCGGGCCCCGTTGCGGGTCCGGGTCCTGGTGTAGCGGACCGGTTGGTCGTTGCGCCGCCCGGCCGGGAGCTTGCGCGAGATGACGGCCCACAGTTCCACCCCGCGCCGGGGCTTCGGAATGTCCTCCGGGGCCACCGCCCACCGCATCGATGTCATGGTCATCCTCCGATCACGCCTAGCACCGGGACGTCCGTGCCGGCCGCGTCGCGTGCCTTCACGGTCATGGTCGGGGTCTGGTTCGGCACCGGGCCGAGGGTCACGAAGCTCTTGCCCGAGCCCTTGAGGACGCCCGCCGCGGCGTCGATCCGGTCGATGCCGGGCGAGCCGGCAGCCAGCAGGTACCACGAGCCCGCAGGGGCCTTCCACCACGCGGTCGCCGCAACCGGGCCGCCCCGGGCGCTGCACATCCGGGTGCCGTGCGCCACCGGGGTCGCGGTGCCGCCCGGTCCGAGCAGGACGGCGCGGACCAGGTTGTCGCCGCCGACGAGATCGCCGCGCAGGCACACCCACGTGCCGGTGCCGGCCTTGCCGGGCAGCGGGCCGGCCGCGAACTCCCACGCGTGCACGGCCACCACGGCCGAGCCGGCCCATTCGGTGACCTGGCAGCCGAGGCGGTCCCACGCGCCCTGCGAGTCCAGGTACCGCGCGGCGTGCGGGTCGCCGACCGTGATGTGCGCGAGGCTGATCTGGCCGAGGTCCGCCAGGGTCAGCGGGCTCGGGGCCGCGACGTCCTTCGTGGTCAGCCGCAGCAGTGGCCCCGTGTAGCAGGACCCGGGCACCGGGCGGACCGGGTCGGTGACCCCGTCGACGGCCGCCAGGTCCTGCCACGCGCCGCCCAGGGTGGACACCTGGGCCTTCGCCACCCACGGGGCGAGCAGGTAGCGGGTGCCGGCGAGCCGGATGCCGCTCGCCCCGGCGGTGCCGAGGACCGGCATCGGCGACAGTTCAAGACCCTTTTCCGTGTACCGGGCCAGCCGCGACCGGTCCGCCAACACCACGACCGGCTTGCCGTCGACGTGCCCGGCGAACAACAGCTGCGGCACGCCCACCGGCGGGGAGCCCTCCGCGCCGCGCCCGATGACGAGCCTCTTGCCGGTCCGCCACGCGGTGACGGCCGCGCTGGTCAGCTTCGTGTCGGTGCGGGCGTCGCCCCTCGACGGCCAGGCGGCCAGTACCGGATTGGGATTGTTGCGCCACTCCGTGTCCGTGACCGGCCGCACGGGCTCGACCTTCTGCGGCTCCGGGCCGCTCCACGCGCCGGTGGCCAGGGTCGCGACCCCGATCAGGGCCGACACCCCGGCGGCCGTGGCGAGCGCGCCCCGGCCGACCCGGGCGGTGCGCAGCATCGCGGGCGCCGGGGCCCGGACCTCGGCGGCCGCCGGGTTCATCGCCGGCTCGTCGAGCAGCTCGGCCTGCCGCTCCGGGTCGAGCCCGTGGTCGGCGTCGAGCTCGTCGCGGACCTTCAGCGCACGGTTCACGGCGGCGTACGGGTCGGCGACCCCCACCAGCTGCAACGCCCCGGTCGCGCTCTTGCGGTTCATGCCCTCGCCGAGCAGCAGCAGGTACGCCGCGCGGACCGGCGGCGCGACGGCCGCCAGCGCCCGGTCGAGCGCCTCGTGCCCCGGCCCGCCGTCGGGGACGGACACCGCGCCGCGCCGCAACGGCCCCGGCCACGGGAGACGCCGGCCCAGCGAACGGGTCAGCACCCGGGCGAGCAGCGTGCGGTACCCGGCGTCGAGGTCGTCGGCCACCTTCCGTCCCGACCGCAACGGCAGCGCCCGGCGCACCAGCCGGTGCGCCCGCCACCACCGGCGGGACCGGCCGTCCTGCCCGGCATCGACCACATAGGCCGCCCGGACGAGCCGACCGTAGTTCTGGACGAACACGGTCTCCCAGCGCACTGCCATTCAGTCCTCCTCGCGTCACGCACCCGGGTCAACGGGGTGTGACGTACCGAGGTGACGGCCTTTGCGCCATTTGCCAATCCCGGCTATTCGCCGCGCGGCCGACCGGGCGGACAGCCGGAACTCACGCGGGACGAATGGGCAGGTCGTAGCGGCGGCGGACGCTGGTGCCGAGGACTGCGATGTCCGCGCCGTACACGTGCAGCGAGATGGCGAGTCCGTCCGAGGCGTTACGCACCGTGTGGATGTCCCCCGGCGGAACGAGGAACGACGCGGCGCCGCGCGGGGTGCGCGTGGTGCGGACCGGCACCAGATGGCCCCGCACGACGCGGTAGCTGGTCTCCTCCTCCTCGCCGAGGTACGTGCCCACCACGCACCACGACACGTGGTCGTGCACGCAGGTGGCCTGGCCCGGCAGCCAGACGAGCGCGACGAGGGAGAAGCTGCCGTCGTCCTCGACGTGCAGGACGTGCTGGCGGTAGGACGTCGGATCCGGGTCGGGCACCCGGTGTTCGGGGCCGAGGAGGGTGTCGTCGAACAGGTAGCCGGCCAGGGCGCGGGTGATCCGGGCCGGGGCCGCCTCGTGCGGCTCCCTCGGGACCGGAATCGCGCCGGGGTCGCCCCGCAGGGCCGCGCGGATGTCCGCGACCAGGCGGGCCGCCACTGGGGAGAGCAGATGGGTCGGCATGGCGGAACTCCTTCGCTGTGACGAGATCACGGGACTCCTTCGCTGAGACGAGAGGCTGGGCGGGTGGCACGGCCCGGTATGCGCCGGATCGGGCACGTCCGGACAGCCGCCCAGGCCGGGGTTGCGGGCCGGGCCGGGGTTGCGGGCCGGGCCGGTGGTGGACCCGGGCTGGTGGTGGGCCGCGGGTTGGTGGCGCGTCGGGCGGTGGTCCGCGTCCGCCCCGGACTCAGGTGAGCAGGGTCGCCCCGGCCAGCACCAGGCCGGCGATCAGGGCGGAGGACAACAGACCCAGGGCGAGCACCGGCAGACCGGACCGCAGCAACGACCGCAGCCGCACCGCCGTGCCCAGGGCGAACATCCCGGCCGCGAGCAGCAGGCCGTCCACGAACGTCGCCGCGTCGAGCACGGGGGCCGGCAGCACGTGCACGCTGCGCAGCACCGCCATCAGCAGGAAGCCGACGACGAACAGCGGCACCACCGGGGGCCGTTCGCCGACCGGGGCCGCGGCGTGCCGGCGGCGTTCGGCCACGCTGACCACCGCGAGCATCGGGGCCAGCAGCACCACCCGGGTGAGCTTCACGGCCACCGCCACGGCGAGCGCACCGCTCACCGGGGCGGCCGCCGCGACGACCTGGGCGACCTCGTGCACGCTGCCGCCGGCCCAGATGCCGTACCCGGCCGCCGACAGTCCGGTCGGGTGGAACAGGGCCGGCAGCGTGAACATCGCGATCGTCCCGCACAGGGTGACGAGGCCGAGCGCCTTGGCGACGTCCTCCTCGTCCTGCTCGCGGACCCCGTTCATCGCGACGACCGCCGAGGCCCCGCAGATGGAGAAGCCGGTGGCCACCAGCAGGGACAACCCCTCGCCGACCCCGAGCAGCCGGCCCAGCCACCGGGTGCCGACGAACGTGACGCCCACGGCGACGACGACGAGGGCCAGCACCCCGGGCCCGAGGGCGAGCACCTCGCCGAACACCAGCTTCAGCCCGAGGAGCGCGACCCCGATCCGCAGCAGCCGCCGGCTGGCGAGCTTCAGGCCCGGCGCGAACGACGGCCGCAGCAGGTGCGCGTTGGCCGCGACCGCGCCGAGCAGGACGGCGACGGTGAGCGCGCTGACCGCCGGCAGCAGCTTGTTCGCGATGACCGCGAGGGTCACCCCGCAGGCGACGACGGCCAGACCGGGCAGGACCGAGACGGGGGTACGGGTGGGGGTCTCGATGCTGTCGGTGGCCATGCCGTCACGATGTCAGCGGCGAGCTGTCCGGAGTAGACGGTGCTTTCCTGGGGCCAGATAAGCGGCGGTTATGGATACCGCGGCGCGACGCCCTGACACCGGCGCGCGTCGAGCGCGGAGTGCATAGGCTGGGTCGATGCGCCTTGTCATCTTCGGACCACCCGGCAGCGAACGGAAGGCCATCGCCAGCTTCATCGCCGCACGTCGGAGCGTCCCCGCGATCACCTGGAGCGACATCATCAAGGTCGCCGTCCGGGCGGGCACTCCGCTCTCCGTGCGGGCGCGGCACCACATGAACGTGGGCGAACCCCTGCCCGAACAGTTGCTCGCGTCCATGGCTCACGACCACCTCACCCGGCTCGACGCCACCGGCTTCGTCCTCGAGGGGCCTCCCGACCACGCGGCCCGGGCAACGGCGATCGACGTCATGCTCGCTGGACGGGGCACACCCATCGACCGGGCGGTCGACCTGACTCTGTCCGACGCCGAGGTCCTGCGCCGCCTCTCCGGCCGGCGTCTCTGTCGCGCCTGCGGCAAGGTCTGGCACCTCCGGTTCGCGCCCCCGGCGCGCTCAGACACCTGCGACAACTGCCGCGGGGAGTTGTTCCAGCGCCACGATGACAGTCCCGCACGCGTCGCCCTTGGGCTGCGGACCTACCGAGCCGCCATGGCACCGGCGCTCGACCACTACCGAGCACTGGACAAACTGGTATCCGTCGACGCGACCCTTCCCACCGGGGTGATCTCGTCAGCGGCGACGGCGGGGTTCCCGTACCCGGATTGAGGGTCGGCGGTTTCACGCCTGGTGGGCGACCGTGACCAGGGCGTCGATCGTGGCCCGCACCACCGGCACCCGGATCAGATCAGGCCAGGTGTACACGGCCGTCCGCCGTCGGATCGTCGACTCCACCGGCACCGCCACCACGCTCCCGTGCCGCAGGAACGACAGCACCAGCATCGGCACCAACGCCACCCCGAGTCCCGCCGCCACCAGGCTCTGGATCGCCATGTTGTCGTCCGTGGCGCACGCGATGTCGGGCGTGAACCCGGCCCGCTCGCAGGCCCGGACGAACGCGCCGCAGCACCGCGGGCAGCCGGCGATCCACCGCTCCCCCGCCATCTCGGCCAGGTCCACCCGGTCGCGGCCGGCGAACGGGTGCCCGGCCGGCAGCAGCAGCGCGAGCCGGTCCTCCAGCAGCGGCACCCGCAGCATCCCCGCGGTGGCCTCCTCCTCGTCCTCGTCGGCGTAGGAGAAGCCGATCACCAGCTCGCACTCGGCGTGCCGGAGCAGGTCGAACGAGTCGGGCGGCTCCTTCTCGATCAGTTCGAGGCGCAGCCGGGGCCGTTCCTTCGACAGTGCCGCGGCGGCGCCCGGCACGATCGAGGCGTTGGCGCTCGGGAACGCGCAGATCCGCACCGTGCCGAAGTCCAGGGCCGCCACCGCCCTGACCTGCTGGTGGGTGACCGCCAGCTCGTCGAGGACCGCCTTGCCGCGCTCGGCGAGGATCCGGCCGGCCTCGGTGAGCCGCAGGCCCCGGCCGACCCGGAGGAACAGCGGGCCGCCGACGTGCCGCTCCAGGGCGCGCATCTGTTGGCTGATCGCCGGTTGGCTGCAGTTCAGCTCGCGGGCGGCGGCGGAGAAGGATCCGGCCCGCACCACGGCCGCGAACATCTCCAGTTGACGGGTATCGATCACAGCCCAACCATAACCGTGGCTTTGGGGTCCGCAAAGGACTGTCGTTCTTGTCGATGGGCACGCGGCCCCGGGAGGATGGTCGTGTGCCCCACTATCTGCGCGACGTCCCCCCCGCCGGCGTCCTGTACGTCGTCCACGAGGCCCTCCGGCGCGGCTTCACGCCCGGCGACCCCGACTGGGTCAACCTGGGCCAGGGCCAGCCGGAGACCGGGCCCCTCCCCGGCGCGCCGGAGCGGATCACGACGGTGGAGCTCGCGCCGGACGACCACGGCTACGGGCCCGTGAACGGCGTCCCCGAACTACGCACCGCCATCGCCGAGCACTACAACCGGTTGTACCGGAAGGGGAAGTCCCCCTACACGGCCGCGAACGTCTCCGTCACCCCCGGCGGCCGGCTCGCCCTGAACCGGGTGTTCACCGCCCTCGGCGACCTCGCCATCGGCTACCGCGACCTGGACTACTCGTTCTACGAGGACCTGATCGGCGCGCACCTGTCCCGACTGAGCCCGGTGCCGGCCGGGGTGCCGTTCACGCCGGCGGCGCTCACGGAGCTGGTCGACCGGGCCGGGATCGGCGCGTTCCTGCTGTCCAACCCGTGCAACCCGACCGGCTCCGTGCTCGCCGGGGCCCACCTCGCCGACCTGGTCGACCGGGCCCGCGCCGGCGGGTGCGCGCTGGTCGTGGACGAGTTCTACAGCCAGTTCGTCTACGACGGCGGGCCGGTCAGCGCCGCGGCGCACGTGGCGGACGTGGACGCCGACGACGTCCTGATCATCGACGGCCTGACCAAGGGCTTCCGGTACCCGGGCTGGCGGCTCGGCTGGGTGCTCGGGCCGCGCGCGGCGATCGAGGTGCTCGACCGGTCCGGCGGCGGCCTGGACGGCGGCCCGTCCAGGGTCACCCAGCGCGCGGCCCTCGCCGCCCTCGACCCTTCCTACGCCGATCGGGAGACGGCGGCGACCCGGGCGGCGTTCGCCGGCAAGCGCGACCTGATGGTCGACGGGCTGCGCGCGCTCGGGATCCGGGTCGACACCCCGCCGGCCGGCGCCTTCTACGTGTGGGGCGACGTCGCGGACCTGCCCGCGCCCCTCAACGACGCGGACGGGTTCTTCGAGGCCGCCCTGCGCCAGCGGGTGATCACCGTGCCGGGGCACCTGTTCGACGTGGACCCGGGGCGGCGACGGCGCGGCGGGCGGCGGCACACGGAGTTCGTCCGGTTCTCCTACGGGCCGTCAGCCGACGTGCTCGCCGAGGGCCTGGCCCGCCTCGGCAAACTCCTCGGCTGACTCCTCCACCGACTCCAGGATCCTGGCCAGCGGTGCGCCGATCAGCGCCGGGGAACTGGCCGGTGAGGACCAGACCTTCGTCACCAGGAAGGTGCGGAAGTTCTCCGCCTCGGCGACGGTCGCGAAGTCCAGGTCGATCAGGACGTAGCGCTCGTCGTCGACCGGGCGGCTGATCCGGTGGCCGCGGACCCCTGACTGGCGGCGGACCTCGGCGAACTGGTCGAACACCGCCTTCCAGGCGTCGTAGCCGGTGATCGCGTGCTCGATATGCAGGGTGGTCATGGCGTCCTCCTCGGTGTCCTCTCCATCGTCGTCCCGGCCGCGCCGCCGGCCCATCCCAGAAACCTGGGGTCCGCGACCGGCGTCGCGGGCCGGCCGGGGGCCGGGGTGGCCTAGGCTCGGGGCGTGGTCAGGGCTACCCGGTCCGTGGGGCCGGTCCTCCGGGTGTGCGAGGCGGGCGGCGACGCGCGGGAGCTGCGGCTGCGCCTGCTCGACGCGCTGCGCCGGGCCGTCGACTTCGACTTCCACGCGTTCGTGCTCACCGATCCGGAGACGTCCGTCGGTTCCGCGCCGGTCGCGGCCGTGCCGCACGTGCGGGACCTGCCCCGGCTGATCCGGTTGAAGTACCTCACGGAGGTCAACCGGTGGACGGGCCTGGCCGAGCCGCCGGTGGCGCTGCTCAGCGTGGGCGATCCGGCGCGCGGTCCGCTGTGGCGGGAACTGCTGGCCGGCTACGGCGTCCGCGACGTCGCCTCCGTCGTCTTCCGGGACCGGTTCGGCTGCTGGGGCTTCCTGGACCTGTGGCGGACGGGCGGGGTGTTCGACCCGGGCGAGGCGGCGTTCCTCGCGGAGGTCGCCGGGCCGGTCACCGCCGCGCTGCGCCGCGCGCAGGCCGACACGTTCGTCACCCGGCCGCCCGGGGCGCGGCGGCTCGGGCCGCTGGTGCTGCTGCTGTCCCCGGAGCTGGCGGTACTCGGCCAGACGCCGGAGACCCACGACTTTCTCACGGCGCTCATCCCGCCGGCCCCCGACCGCCAGCCGATCCCGGCTAGCGCCTACAACGTGGCCGCCCAGTTGCTGGCCGTCGAGGCCGGGGTGGACGGGAACCAGCCCTCGGCCAGGGTGCACCTCGGCGACGGGCTGTGGCTGACCCTGCGCGCGGCCCGGATCGGCGGCCGGGACATCGCGGTCACCATCGAGGAGACCCCGCCGGGGGAACGGGTGGCGCTGTTCTGCCGGGCGTACGGGCTCAGCGCCCGGGAGACCGAGCTGCTCGGCCATCTGGCCGCCGGGGCGGACACCCGGGAGGTCGCGCGGCGGATGTTCCTGGCGGAGAACACCGTGCAGGACCACCTGAAGTCGGTGTTCGCCAGGACCGGCGCCCGCAACCGCCGGACGCTGCTGGCTCGCGCGCTGGGCTGGACACCTGGGGCCGACAATGCCGGGTCGGGCCCCGCCGTAACCGTCTGAAAAGGTTTCAGTCCGTGTGGGCCGGGACCGGCTGGCGGGGCTCGTCGGGGAAGTTCTCCTCGTCGAAGAGGATCCAGCCGTCCACGTCGATCCGGTAGATCCGGTGGTGGTTCTCGCCATCGGCCATCCGCCGGGCGTCGATCGCCCGTGCCGCCCGGGGCCAGCGGCCGGCGAACACGGCGATCTCCTCGTCCACCCCGGTGGTCGGCAGCTCGACGGCCGAGCCGGTGAACGTCGCGCCGCGGACGTCCTGGCCGAGCTCCGTCAGGTCGATGGCCAGCACGCTGCCGGCGACCCGGGAATCGCGGCGGATGTTGGCGCTGTGGAACCGGGTCGGGCGGGATATGAAGTACAGCCGGTCCGGGGCCAGGGTGCTGGCGAACCAGACGTTGCACACCACCGGCGCTCCCTCGTCGTTCAGGGTCGCGACCTGCATGACCTTCCCGGTCGAAACGTAGTCCTCGAGGAGTTGCCGGGCGTCGGCCATCTTCGGGTTACCTCCGTGTCGGGGTGGCTTTCCCGACACAGTAGACGGAATGTCCGCCCCCGAACACCCCACGAAGCGCCCCAGTTACCCGACGTGATGCCGGATAGCTGGGGCGGCGTTTCTAGCGTTCGAGGATCGCGGTCACGCCCTGGCCGCCGGCCGCACAGATCGAGATCAGGCCGCGGCCCTTGCCGTTGCGTTCCAGCAGCTTGGCCAGGGTGGCGACGATCCGGCCGCCGGTGGCCGCGAAGGGGTGGCCGGCGGCCAGTGAGGAGCCGTTGACGTTGAGCTTCGCGCGGTCTATCGAGCCGAGCGGCGCGTCCAGGCCCAGCTTCTCCTTGCAGAACTCGGGGCTCTCCCAGGCCTTGAGGGTCGCGAGCACCTGGGACGCGAACGCCTCGTGGATCTCGTAGAAGTCGAAGTCCTGCAACGTGAGGCCGGCGCGCTGGAGCATCCGCGGGACGGCGTACGCGGGGGCCATCAGGAGGCCCTCCCCGCCGTGCACGTAGTCGACGGCGGCGGTCTCGCTGAACGTCAGGTACGCCCGGACCGGCAGCCGGTGCGTCTTCGCCCACTCCTCGCTGGCCAGCAGCACCACGGCCGCGCCGTCGGACAGCGGGGTCGAGTTGCCGGCCGTCATCGTCGCGCCCTCGCCCCGGCCGAACACCGGCTTGAGCTTCGCCAACTTCTCCACAGAGGAGTCAGGCCGCAGGTTCTGGTCCCGGTTCAGCCCCAGGTAGGGGGTGACCAGGTCGTCGAAGAAGCCGGCCTCGTACGCGGCGGCCAGGTGGTGGTGACTCGCGGCGGTCAGCTCGTCCTGGTCCTCGCGGGTGACGCCCCACTCGGCCGCTGTGATCGCCGCGTGCTCGCCCATCGACTTCCCGGTGCGGGGCTCGGCGTTGCGCGGCATGTCCGGCACGAGTTGGCCGGGCCGCAGCCGGGTGATCAGCTTGAGCTTGCCGCCCAGGGACCTCGCCCGGTTGGCGTCGAGCATGATCTGCCGCAGGTCCTCGTTGACCCCGAGCGGCGCGTCGGAGGTGGTGTCCACCCCGCCGGCGATGCCCGCCTCGATCTGGCCGAGCGCGATCTTGTTCGCGACGAGGATCGCGGCCTCCAGGCCGGTGCCGCACGCCTGCTGCACGTCGTAGGCGGGCGTCCTCGGGTCCAGCCGGCTGCCCAGCACCGCCTCGCGGGTCAGGTTGAAGTCGCGACTGTGCTTGAGCACCGCGCCCGCTGCGACCTCGCCGAGCAGCTCGCCGGCCAGGCCGTACCTGCTGACCAGGCCGTCGAGTGCGGCGGTGAGCATGTCCTGGTTCGCGGCGTGCGAGTACGGCCCGTTGGACCGGGCGAACGGGATCCGGTTGCCGCCGATCACGGCGACCCGGCGAATTTTCTGGGTCATGCTTCCACTCTAACCTACTGGCGAGTAAGATTACGCCGGAGTAGGGAGGCATTTTTCCATGACCGATCGGTACCAGAAGTTCGCCGCGTCCGGGGCAGGGCGCTTTCTCGTCCCCAAGCTGGGGCTGCCCGACCCCGCGAAACTCCGCCGGTACCGGCCGGGCCAGCCCGTCGTCGCCGGCCCGGTGCTGCTGGGCTCCGCCCCCGGTGGACGGCTCGACGCGGCACTGACCAAGACCCTGTCGGCCGTGGACGCCACCGTGCACACCGAGCCGAGCGAGGCCCCCGACGCCCGCTACCACGCGCTCGTCTTCGACGCCACCGGCATCACGTCGAGCGCCGAGCTGCGCCACCTCTTCGACTTCTTCCACCCGACGATCCGCCGGGTCGCCGCCTCCGGCCGGGTCATCGTGCTCGGCACCCCGCCGGAGGACACGTCCGGCCGGCAGACACGCACCGCGCAGCGCGCCCTGGAGGGCTTCGTCCGCTCCGTGGGCAAGGAACTCAAGCGCGGCGCGACCGCCCACCTGGTGTACGTGGCCCCCGGCGCGGAAGAGGCCACCGACTCGACGGTGCGCTTCCTGCTGTCGGCCAAGTCGGCCTACGTGGACGCCCAGGTCATCCGGATCGGATCCGGCACGGTCGGCGCCGCCCCCGAGGACAAGCCGCTTGAGGGCAAGGTCGCCCTGGTCACCGGTGCGTCCCGGGGCATCGGCGAGTCCATCGCCCAGGTGCTGGCCCGCGACGGCGCGCACGTCGTGTGCCTCGACGTGCCGGCGATGGGCGACGCGCTGTCGGCCGTGGCCAACGCGATCGGCGGCACCGCCCTGCAACTCGACATCACCCGCGACGACGCGCCCGGCACCCTCGCCGAGCACTTGCGCGAACGGCACGGTGGCGTCGACATCGTCGTGCACAACGCCGGCATCATCCGCGACAAGACCCTCGGCCGGATGAAGCCCGAGCTGTGGGACGCGGTGCTCGCCGTCAACCTCACCGCGCAGGAACGGATCACCGAGGGTCTGCTCGGGGTGCTACGGCCGGGTGGCCGGATCGTGTCCCTGTCTTCCATCGCGGGCATCGCCGGCAACGTCGGGCAGACCAACTACGCCACCTCCAAGGCCGGCGTGATCGGGTTCGTACAGTCCTGGGCCCCGGAGCTGGCCACCCGCGACGTCACGATCAACGCCATCGCGCCCGGCTTCATCGAGACCCAGATGACGGCGTCTGTGCCGCTGTTCATCCGCGAGGCCGGCCGGCGGATGAACTCGCTGTCCCAGGGCGGCCTGCCCGTCGACATCGCCGAGACCGTCGCCTGGTTCGCCCACCCGGGCTCCGGCGGGGTCACCGGCAACGTCGTGCGGGTCTGCGGCCAGAGCCTGCTGGGGGCCTGAGGTGGTCAGCGTTCTGCGGGCGCTGGCCACGGTCACCCATCGCGGGGACGCGCTGCCCACGGCCGAGCTGAGCCGGGAGGTGTCCGTCGACCGGCGGGCGCTGGCCGGGTACGCGAAGGTGTGCGGTTTCCGGGTGTCCGACGCGCTGCCGGCGACCTATCCGCACGTGCTGTCCTTCCCGCTCCAGATGGACCTGCTCACCCGGTCGGACTTCCCCTTTCCGGTACTGGGACTCGTGCACGTCGCCAACCGGATCACGGTGCACCGGCCGGTGCTGGCGTCTGAGACGTTGGCGCTGACCGTGCGGGCGGCCGACCTGCGGCCGCACGACAAGGGGCGGCAGTTCGACGTGGTGAGCGAGGCGCGGGTCGACGGGGAGCTCGTGTGGCAGGACTGGTCGACGTATCTGCGCAAAGGCGCGGCGACCGGGGGCTCCGGGGGCGAGGCGGCGTCCGGTGACGAACCGGTCGCCGGTGACAGGGCCGGCGGGGCGGACCGGCCCGAGGCGCCGAGACCCAGCGCGGTGTGGCGGGTGCCCGGCGACGCCGGTCGGCGCTACGCCGCGGTCTCCGGGGACGCCAACCCGATCCACCTGTACGCGCTGACCGCCCGCGCCTTCGGGTTCCCCCGGGCCATCGCGCACGGGATGTGGACGAAGGCGCGGTGCCTGGCGGCGCTGGAGGGGCGGCTGCCGGCGGCGTACACGGTGGACGTCCGGTTCAAGCTGCCGGTACTGCTGCCCGCCACGGTGGGCTTCTCCTCGGACGGCGGGGCGTTCGCGGTGCACGACGTGCGCACAGGCAAGCCGCACCTGAGCGGAACGGTGTCGTAGCGCCAGGGGAGGTCGCCGGGTGGCGACCTCCCCTGGCGTCGCTCAGGCGGCCGGCGGGGTCCACCTCGCGCCGGTGAGCAGGGTGCCGAAGCCCAGCCAGACCAGGTTCATCAGCCGGGCGGCGGCGGCCTCCGGGTCGGCGTCGGGATGGTCGGCGATCCAGTCGGCGAGGGCCTCCCCCGCGCCGACCAGCGCCGTGGCCATCGCCGCCAGGTCGCCCTTCACCGGCCCGGGCTCCATGCGCTCCGCCGCGCCGCCGAGCAGCGCGGCGACCGCGTCGACGACCCGGGTCCGGCTGGCCTCCACCTCACTGGCGAAGGGCACGCCCTGGGAGCGGGCCTGGCGGTACAGCACGATCCACGCGTCGCGGTGCGCGGCGACGAAGCCGAGAAACGCCCGCAGCCCCCGCCAGAGCCGCTCGTCGGGCTCCATCTCGCCCACGATCTCCTCGGCCACTGCCGTCATGAGCAGCTCGGACTCGCGGTTGATGCACGCGACGAACAGCTCCTCCTTGGTGCCGAGGTAGGCGTACACCATGGGCTTGGAGATGCCGGCTCGCTCGGCGATCTCGTCCATGGAAGCGGCGTGGTACCCGTGTTCGGCGAACACGGCCACCGCGGCGTCGAGCATCTGCCGTTCCCGGACCGCCCGGGGAAGTCGCCGCGATTTTGTCGTCGTCATACTTGCCAGTCTACCTACCGCGACGTAACCTTACTCGCAAGTAGGTTAGGACAAACGGAGGAACCACCATGGCCGAGATCGACGGCTTCGGGAATCTGAGCGAGATCAGCCCGAGCGACTTCGCCAAGCTCGTGAAGACCGCGCCGAAGGAGGTGTTCGCGCAGATCCTGGAGGACGCCGACGCCCGGACCACGGTCCTCGACGAGGTGTTCAGCCGGATGCAGCAGGTATACAAGGGCGGCAAGTCCACCAACGCCATCCTGCACTGGAAGATCCTGGACAAGCCGGGCGGCGGCTAC
Source organism: Longispora fulva (assembly GCF_015751905.1). Lineage (NCBI taxonomy): Bacteria > Bacillati > Actinomycetota > Actinomycetes > Micromonosporales > Micromonosporaceae > Longispora > Longispora fulva. The sequence goes on along the minus strand of NZ_JADOUF010000001.1, from coordinate 8,498,296 downwards.
GACCTGTACGAGACGGTGCTCAACGGCACCGAGTGCACCGTGAACAAGGACGGCGAGGGCGAGCCCCGCGCGACCATCAGCCTGAACGGCACCGAGTTCCTCAAGCTCGCCTCGGGCAACGCCTCCCCGCCGGTGCAGTTCATGACCGGCAAGATCAAGATCAAGGGCGACCTCGGGTTCGCGGCCGGCCTGGCCAGCCTCTTCAACATCCCCAAGGCGTAACGACGTGGTCGACTTCGAGCTCACCGACGACCACGAGGAGCTGCGGACCTGGATCCACGGCTTCGCGGAGTCCGTGATCCGCCCCGCAGCCCACGAGTGGGACGAGCGGGAGGAGACCCCCTGGCCGATCATCCAGGAGGCCGCGAAGATCGGGCTGTACGGGTTCGAGACCGTCGCCGAGTTCTGGGCCGACGGCACGGGCCTGTCCCTGCCGATCGCCCTGGAGGAGCTTTTCTGGGGTGACGCCGGCATCGGGCTGGCCATCTACGGCACGAACCTCGCCGTGGCCTCGATCTACTCCGCTGGCGACCCCGAGCAGCTGGTCGAGTGGATCCCGCAGTGCTACGGCGACGTGGACAAGCCGGCCGTCGCCGCGTTCTGCTCCACCGAGCCCGAGGCCGGCTCCGACGTGGGCGCGATGCGCACCCGCGCGGTGTACGACGAGGCCACCGACGAGTGGGTCCTCAACGGAAACAAGTGCTTCGCGACCAACGGCGGCATCGCCGGCGTGCACGTCGTGATGGCCTCCGTCGACCCGTCGCTGGGCTCGCGCGGCCAGGCCGGCTTCATCGTGCCGCCCGGCACGCCGGGGCTGACCAGCCCGACCAAGATGAAGAAGCTGGGCCTGCGCGCCTCGCACACCGCCGACGTCTACCTCGACGACGTGCGGGTGCCCGGCTCGTGCCTGCTCGGCGGCAAGGAGGCCCTCGACGAGCGCCTCGCCAGGGCCCGGGAGGGCAAGAAGGCCAGCAACAAGTCGATGCAGACCTTCGAGCTGACCCGGCCGTCGGTCGGCGCGATGGCCGTGGGCATCGCCCGCGCGGCGTACGAGTACTCGCTGGAGTACGCCAAGACCCGGGTCCAGTTCGGCAAGCCGATCGTGGAGAACCAGGCGATCGCGTTCATGCTCGCCGACATGGCCATGGACATCGAGGCCGCCCGGCTGCTGGTCTGGCGGGCCGCGTGGATGGGTCGCAACGGCAAGAAGTTCACGATGGGCGAGGGCTCGATGTCCAAGCTCAAGGCTGGCGAGGTCGCGGTGCGCACCACCGAGCAGGCGGTGCAGATCCTCGGCGGCTACGGCTACAGCCGGGAACACCCGGTCGAGCGGTGGTACCGCGATTCGAAGATCTTCACTATCTTCGAGGGTACGTCCGAGATCCAGCGGCTGGTCATCGCCCGCCAGATCTCCGGCGCGTCGCTGCGCTGAGCAGTCAACCGCTGCCCTGAGCAGTCATCGGCATCCCCCTGGCTCCCCCAGGGGGATGCCGGCCCGACCCTCGACCCCGGGAGCCCGCAGGTGTACTCGATCGGCGCACTCACCCGCCTGGCCACCACCTTCGTCCGCAGTGGACTGCTGAACCCGGGGCGACCCGACCGGATCGTGCGCCAGGTCGGCGCGCTCGCCCGGTGGGGGCTGAGCCTGGCCGGGGAGTACACGTCGGCCGCCCGGCGCGATCCCCACCGCACGGCCATCATCGACGACGCGGGCAGCCTGACGTTCGCGCAGGTGGACCTGCGGACGAACCGGCTGGCGCGGGACCTCGCCCGGTTCGGTACCCCCCGGATCGGGTTGTTGTGCCGCAACCACCGGGGCGCGATCGAGACCATGATCGCGGCAAGCAAGATCGGCGCGGATGTCGTGCTGTTGAACACCGGACTGTCGGCCGGCCAGATGCGCACCGTGCTCGAACAGCAGAAGGTCGACGTGCTCGTCGCCGACGAGGAGTTCGCACCCGTGCTCGACGGGGTCGACCTGCCCCGCTACCTGGCCTGGTCCGACGACGGCCTCGGCGACCTCGAACGGATCTGCTCCGACGGCACCGCCGACCCCCTGTCTCCACCGGCCCGGCCCGGCCGGACCATCATCCTCACCTCCGGCACCACCGGCGCGCCCAAGGGCGCCCGGCGGCCCGCCGCGCACAGCCTGGCCCCCGTCGCCGCGATGCTTTCCAAGATCCCGCTCAAGGTCGGCGACACGGTCCTGATCGCCGCGCCCGTGTTCCACACCTGGGGCTTCGGCGGGCTGCAGTTCTCCACCGCGCTGCGCGCGACCCTCGTGCTGCGCCGAAAGTTCGAGCCGGCGGCCGTCAACAAGCTGCTCGCCGAACACGCCTGCACCGCGCTGTGGGTCGTGCCCGTGATGCTGCAACGCCTCCTCGACCACGGCGACGTGCCCCGCCTGCCCTCCCTGCGGGTCGTCGCCGCCAGCGGCTCGCCCCTGCCCGGCGACCTGGCCACCGAGTTCATGGACGCCTACGGCGACGTGCTCTACAACCTCTACGGCTCCACCGAGGCCTCCTGGGTGGCCGTCGCCCAGCCCGCCGACCTGCGCGCCGCCCCCGGCACCGCCGGCCGGCCCCCGCTCGGCACCCGGCTGGCGATCCTCACCGGGGACGGTGCGGCCACCCCTCCCGGCGAGACCGGGCACATCTTCGTCGCCAACGACATGCTGTTCGACGGGTACACCCACGGGGACAGCAAGGAGATCCGCGACGGCATGCTCCGCACCGGCGACGTCGGGCACCTCGACGCCGAGGGCCGGCTGTTCGTCGACGGCCGCGAGGACGACATGATCATCTCGGGCGGGGAGAACGTGTACCCGCGCGAGGTCGAGGACCTGCTCAGCCGTCTCGACGCCGTACTGGAGTGTTGCGTGGCCGGGGTCGCCGATCCCGAGTGGGGGCAGCGGCTGGCGGCCTGGGTGGTGCTGCACCCGGGAGCCGAACTGGACGCCGACGCGGTGCGGGCGCATGTGCGGGAGCATCTGGCGCGGTTCTCGGTGCCCCGGGACGTGGTGTTCCTCGACGTGCTGCCGCGCAACGCGACCGGCAAGGTGCTGATCCGCGAGCTGCCCAGGTAGTCGCACCCGTCCCGGGTGTCAGGCGCGCGGGGAACGGGGGCGCTCGCCCGGCGCGCAGTGGTAGCAGCGCTCGACCACTCCGTCGGCGTTGTACCACTCGTGGGCGCCGCAGTCCGAGGCTCCCTTGTCGGCCCAGCCCCGGTCGACCAGCACCCACGGCAGCCGGCGCCGGAGTCTCGTCCGCCACCGGTACCGGCCCCGCACTGTGCTGCCCACCAGCGGAAACTACGCCAGGCGACGGCCGACGGCCAGCCGGTTCCCGGAACTACGCTGCGATCGATGGAAACTACTGTCGGATACCGGGCTCAATCGCCACACTCGATCTTTACCGTGGGATTCTGCCCTGACCTGCTGTAACTTCACGGGAGGGCATGTGTCCACACTCGCACAGCGCAGCCCGTTCAGAACCGTCCACACCTCACGCGTCGAGATCCGGTGCTTCGGCGGATTCCGGCTCCGGGTGCACGGGCGTCCCATCGACTACGCCGGGATCAGACCCCGGACCCGCACCGCCCTGCGGCTGCTCGCCATGCGGACCGGGCACCCGGTGCACCGCGAGACGCTGCTCGACGCCCTGTGGCCGGACACCGACGCCGTGCCGGCCACGCACAACCTGCACGTCACCCTCTCCAGCCTGCGCAAGTTCCTCGACACCGCGACCGGCGAATCCTGCCAGCTCCAGCGCTCCGGGGACGCCTACCAACTCGTCCTCCCCACCGGGGGATACTGCGACGTGGCGACCTTCGGGGCCGCCATCGACACCGCGCACGACGCCCGGCTCGCCGGGGACTTCGACACCCTCACCGTCGCGCTCCGCACGGCGCTCGACGTCTACCACGGCGACCTGCTCCCCGAGGACGGTCCCGAGGAATGGGTCGTCGGCACCCGCGAATCCCTGCGCCGCCGCGCGGCCACCGCCGCCGTGGACCTGGCCCGCTCGGCCGTGCTCCGCGACGACCACGACGAGGCCGTGTCGGCGGCCCACCAATGCACGGAGATCGACCGGTACTGCGACGCCGGGTGGCGGCTCCTCATCGACGCGTGCACGCGGGTCGGGGATCTGGCGGCGGCGGGGCAGGCCCGGCAGCGGTACGCGGAGATCCTCGCGACCCTGGGCTGAGCACATCGGCCAGGTCGGCGTTATCGCGCTGGTGGGGTTCATCGGCCGTAGAACTCCAGCTCGGCGACGGCGGCGGGCCGGTCGGGGGCTCCGTAGACCGCCCCGATCGTGAGCCGCACCCGGCGTACGTCACTGACGTGCGCCGGGAACGTCTGCCCGCCCGGCGCGTCGCGGAGCTGCCACGTCAGGCGGGTCACCCCACCGGTCCCGTCGGTGACCTCGACCGTCAGGACCGCCGGGCGGCCACCGGTCACGAACGCCTTCTGCTCCGCGGACACCCCGGGCGTCACGATCACCTCGACCAGGCGGAACGGCTTGGCGAAGTCGACCTCCATCCAGGCCGGGGCGGGGCCGGCCGGGGCCCAGAAGGTGTCGCTCGCGCCGTCGTAGAGCCGCTCCGGGGACGTGCCGGCGGCCGAACCGGACGCGCGGGCGGCGCTCGGCAGGACGGCGGCGGGCTTCGTGGTGCGGTCCAGGACGGCGGCCAGTCCCCTGCCGGGGAGCGCGCGCAGGCCCGGGGCCGACGCCACCGTCACGAGGGTGAGCACCGCCGCCAGCAGCAGGATCGGTCGGCGCCACCGGATCGGACGGCGCACATGGGGGCGGTCGCCCGCGGCGTGCACCTTGCGGGGGAGGATCCAGGCGAGGAAACGCTGCCAGCGGGTGGGCTTCGTCTCGACCGGGGCCGCGGTCAGCGCGATGCCGCAGCGGCGGCAGAAGCGGCGGGTGGCATCGTTGCCGGCGCCGCAGGAGGGGCAGGGGGTCTCGCCGCGCTGGAGAGGGCGGTCCTCGGTCTGCTCGCGGACCGGCCGACGGGTGGTGGTTTCGTCGGTGGGTTGGCGTTCGGTGGGGCGGACGGGGGCCGGGGTCCACTGGCCGGTGGCCGGAGTGGGGTCCGGGGCCGGGGTAGGACGGGGCGGGAGTTCGGGGGCCGAGCCGGACGCTGGGCCGGGCTCCGCACCCGGTCCCGGTTCCATGGGCGGCACCTGGCCGGAACCGGCCTGGGGCTGCGGACCGGGCACGGGCTCCGGACGGGTGAAGTTCCACGTGGGCGGCGGGGCCGATGCGGGCACCTCCGGAGATCGGGGCCTGGCCGGCGCCACCGCAGGCGGGGCCGGCGGCGCGACCGGTTCGTCCCGGGCGCCCTCCCATTCCAGGAACGCCCCGCACTCCCCACAGAACTGCGCCCCCGCCTCATTGCGTTGCCCGCACTGCCGGCACACGATCATGACGCCACCACCTCCAGGGTCACCAGGACGTGCGCCGGCACGGCCTCCACGATCGCCGCCCGCAACCGCCGCTCGTTGACCTGCCCGGGATCCGGTACCCCCACCCGCACCACCACCTGCGCCGGCCCGCTCCCCGGCACCTCCCCGCCGGGTAGGTCCGACCAGCCGCACACCCCACTGTCGACCACCTCGACGGCCCCGCCGGTGAGCAGGCGGACATGCGCCGCCAGGCCCCGTTTCGTGCCCCGCCACCGGTGCAGTTCCACGGCGTGGGCGACGAGGTCGCGGCGCTGGGCGACCGGCCAGCTCTCGTCGAGGGACAGCGCGACCCAGCCGGCCAGCCAGTCGAGGAAGTCCTCGGGGACCAGCGCGGGATCCAGGTACGCGGGGAAGCAGTCCAGTGCGAGGAACACCGGGGCGAGTACCTGGTCGAGGGCCTCGGTGAACCGCTGGGTGAAGGCGTTCTCCAGGTACACGCCGGGGAGGCGCTCCCCGATCGGGTGCGCCGTGGTCAGGTGGTCGAGTCCGAGTCTCATGCGCGGCCCACCCGTACCTGGTGGCCGTAGGAGAAGATCAGGCCGTTCGGGGACAGCGGAAGGCGCGGGACGGCCCCGCCGCGCGCTCCGGTGACCGGGTCGGCGCCGAACAGGCGGACCTCCTCGACGAGCTCCACGCCGGGTACCCGTTGCAGGACGGCGAAGATGTCGCCCGAGTGCACCGGGCGGCCGAACGGCCAGCCGGTGTGGTCGGGGCCGCCGGTGATGGGGTGCAGGTAGGCGTACAGCTCCTGGAGGGCGCGGGCCCGGAGCACCTCGGGTTCGGTCCGCGGCCGGGCCTGCAGCTCGGCGACGACGGTGACGCCCTGGTAGAACGGCGGCTCGACGGAGATCCGGGCCCCGATGCACCGGCGCTCGTCGAGGTACCGCGACACCTTGGACAGCAGGGCCGCGCTGGGCTTGAGGTCGGCGAACCGCAGGTCGTCGGTGGCGGTCACGGCGGGCACGACGAGGACGCGGACCGCGCCGGACTCCTCACTGACGGGTACGCACCGAACCCGGGCCGCGTCGGGGGCCGCCTCGCGGGCGAGCTGTTCGAAGTCCTCGGCGGTGACGGCGCGGTCGCGGGTGCGCAGGGTCAGCGGGCCCCGGGTGGAGGCGTCCTCCACGGATTCGCCGTCCACGCCGCCGCTGGCCGGTACCCGGTTGGAGACCGTGGAGACGAACGGGACCGGGTCGCGTTGGATCTGGAGCATGTTGCGGGCGACGTTGCCGCGTCGGCCGCCGCCGGTGCGGTACACGGGAATCCGGATCGTGGCGCCCTTGCCCGGCACGGCGCCGTAGTGCCGCAGGCCGCCGTCGGCCCCGCGGACCGCCGGCCCGAACAGCAGCTCCCCCGCGCCCCGGTCGACCATGAAGTGCCGGTCGGTGGCCCCGGACCCGGCGAACGACGTGACCTCCCGCCACTCGTCGGCGTCCACGAGGAGCACGAGCGGCTCGGCGTCGGCGACGACGGGCCGGTGTTCCAGGGGGAAGCGCTGGCCGGGCACGCCGGTGGACATGCCGGCCACCTCCCCGCGAACGACCTCGGCGTGCACGACGGCGACCGATCCGCCCATGGTGGACGCGGCGACGGACAGCAGCCGGGGCGAGGCCCGGTAGAACGGCTGGCCCGCGACGGGGTCCAGCACCCGGCAGCGGAGCCAGGCGGCGCGGTGCCGGCCCAGTACCGAGGCGTCGTGGTGGGCGGGCACATGCAGCAGCACGTCGCCGGGCTTGTTGAAGCCGCCGGTGGAGTCCTCGTCGACGACGCACCGTTCCCAACCGGTCCCGGTCCACGCCTCCCAGACCAGCGGCGGGTCGCGCGGGTCGACGCCCACGCCGGCCACGTCGCAGTCGACCCGCAGCAGCACCAGGCAGTGCGGCACGGGCACGTCGAGGCCGAAGAGCACGACATCGCCGGGTACCGGCTGGGCGGAGAAGCACGCCAGCCCCGTTCCGGCGGCCAGTTCCTCGGACCGGTCGGCCGGCACGTCCGCCCCGGAGGCGGTGAGCACCCGTTCCAGGTGGCACGGCACGATCCGCAGTTCCCGTTCGACGGTGAACACCACCGGGTCCTCGGTGTCGACCCGCTGGCTGGCGACCTGGGCCCCGGCGGGCACCACGACGGTCTCCGGCTGGGCGGCGGCGAGCCGGTAGGTGACCTCGCCGGTGGCGGCGGTCGGCGGGAACAGCCGGACGCCGATCAGGTCGAGGAACTTCAGGTAGTGAAGATGCGGGACCCGGTTCATCCGGTACAGCACCGTGTCGACCATGAACGCGAACGTCTCGATCAGCGTCACGCCCGGGTCGGACACGTTGTGGTCCGTCCATTCGGGGCAGCGCTGCTGCACCATGCGCTTCGCCTCGTCGACGAGCTCCTGGAACCGCCGGTCGTCGAGGTTCGGGCTGGGCAGGGACATCAGACCGTCTCCTCGTGGGTGGGGATCACGTAGAACGGGAACACCAGGTTGCGGGGGTCGTTGTCGCCGCGGATGGCGTACCGGATGTCGATCATGAGGATGCCCTCCTCGACGGAGGCGAACCCGACCCGCACGTCGTGCAGGGTGATCCTGGGTTCCCAGCGTTCGAGGGAGAGCCGGACCTCGTAGGCGATCCGGCCGGCCGTGGACACGTCCGCCGGGGCGAAGACGAGGTCGTGCACCGCGCAGCCGAAGTCCGGGCGCATCGGGCGCTCGCCGGGGGCGGTGGCGAGGATGAGGCGGATGCTCTCGGCGATCTCGCGGTCGCCGCCGACGAGCGCGATGGAGCCGGTGGCGTCGGTGCGGATCGGGAAGGCCCATCCGCGCCCGACGAACTCACTCACCGGAAACCACCCCACAGGGTGCGGGAAGGGCCGCCGCGCGCCGGCCCAGGTGTCGCCGTAACCCATGAAAGGTTTTCATCGTCACCCTCCGATCAGCACTGTCGGGCAGCCCATCAGGATGGGCGCGCCGCATCCGGCCATGTCCCCCATCCGGGCCGCCGGCATCCCGCCGATCAGCACCGTCGGGCACCCGGGCGGGACGAGCGGCGTCGGCGGGTGCACGGCCGGCGGCGGGAACGAGCATGTGTGCAGGTCGCCGACCCGCGCGGCCGGCACCCCGCCGATCAGGACGGTCGGGCAGCCCGGACCGGTGATCACCCCCGGGTGACCGGTCGGGTCGCCGACCCGCGCCGCTGCTGGCATGTTCTCCCCCTAGTTGATCTTGACGATGCCGCCGCTGACGGTCACCTGGCCGGTGGCCTTCAGCTCCGCCTCCGCCATGCCCTGCGCCGACACCTTCTGGCCCTTGAGCTCGACGGGACCGCTGCCGCCGTCCACGCTGACGCCCATGCCCTTGATCTCGACCTTGCCGTTGCCGGCGTCGAGCACCATGCCGTTGGAGCCGGTGATCGTGACCTTGCCGCTCTTCTTGTCCAGCTTCACCGACAGCTTCCCGTCGCCGGTGGCGAGCAGAATGCCGTCGTTCTCGACCAGTTCGAGCCTGTGCCCGGTCCGCGACACCAGCGCGCGGGCCGCGATCTCGCCGCTGCCGCCGTCGACGGGGTCCGTGGACAGGGTCGGCAGGGTGTCCTTGCCGTTGTAGAGGCCGCCGAGCACGTACGGGGCGTCCGGGTCCCCGCCCGTGAACCCGACCAGCACCTCGTCGCCGACCTCCGGCAGGAACAGCGCGCCGCGCCCCTTGCCGGCCCCCGGCGCGACGAGCCGGGCCCAGCCACTCGTGAAGTCCTTCGACAGCCACGGGTACGTGAGTTTCACCCGGCCCATCTCCAACGGGTCCCGCACGTCGCTGACGATGCCCGGGACGAGTCCCCGGTCGACCCGGGTGTCCGTGCCGCCGGCCGACACGAGGCCGAACAGGGAGCGCTCCTGGCGGCCGGAGACGAGGAACGCCGTCTCGTACCCGTGGTCGCCGAACAGGTGCCGGGTACTGGTCAGGACGTACTTGCCGGCGAACGGCTCGCCGACCCCGCCCAGGGTCACCGACACCCCGGCCCGCAGCTTCGGGTTGCCCTTGGCCACGCCGTCGAGTTCCACGCATGCCCCGCCGAGCTGGGCGGCGAGCGCCGCGGCCGTGGCCTTGACCGCTCCGGGGGTGCGCCAGGCGGCGTCGGCGGCCACGTACGGCGGGCTGGCGAACTTCTTCCCCAGCGCCACGGGGTCCGCCCCGGGGACCTCCGCGCCGGCCGTCGTCGGGGTGGCGGTGGCCGACACCTCCTGCTTGCGTTCGAAGTCCCAGCCGCGGGCCTCCACGCTCGGCACCTGCTCGGCGGCGGACACGCACGCCCGCAGCGACACCAGGTTGCGGCCGGCCTCCAGGACCAGCGGGTCGGTGTGCGCCCTGGCGTTGGCGTCCGGTGCGCCCTGCGGGGCGGCGGGCAGCCGGAAGTCCAGCCTGCCCCCGGCGACCGCGAGTTGCGCGCCGACGAGGTCGGCCAGCCGGGTGAGGAACTCCCAGTCGCTGACGTTGTCCTGGCTGAGCTGGGTGTTGGCGGCACCGCTGACGCCCGGTACCGGATCGATGGTCCCGGTCTTGACCCCGGCCCGGTCGGCGACCTTGCGGACGACGTCGGCCACGGTCATGTTCGGGTACGCCGCCACCCGCCGCCCCCGGAAGAACCGGTGCCCGACGTCGAGCCCCCGCACCTCGGTCACCGACCCCGACGGGTCCAGCTCGACCTCCAGCGCCGTGACCTCCCCGGCGAGCAGCAGTTGCGGCGCGGTCGGCTCGGCGGTGCGCACCTTGAGGGCCACCTTCGCGCCGATCGCGAACTTCGCCTTGCCCAGCACCACGTGCTGCGGGTCGCGGAACCGCAGCACGAACAGGTCCGGCAGGTTGCGGCTGTCGTCCACGTAGGCGTAGGTGAGCATCGGGACCACGTCGGCGGGCAGCGGCGCGCCCTCGACCTCCACGATGAGGGAGTTGGCGAAGCTCTCATTGGCCATGGTCGAGTTCCTCCATCCCCGGTACGAGCAGCCGGCGCCCGGGAGCCAGCCGCAGCGGGTCGTCGACCCCGTTGGCCTCAGCGACGGCCCGCCACAGGGCGGCGTTGCCGTAGGCGCGGTGGGCCACCGACTGCAGGGTGTCGCCGGCGACGACCACGTGCACGTCGCGGGCGGCGAGCGCGCCGGAGGTCGGGTTCTGGCCGCCCTGCTCGCCGGAGATCTCCTCCAGGCTCGCCGTGCACACCGCGCGTACCGGCATGCCACCCGGCGTGAACAGGGTGTACTTCGCCGTGACCGTCTTCAGGAAGCCCGCGAAGCTGGTCAGGCCGCCCCAGTGGAAGATCACCCACGGCGGGGTGGGGAACTTCTTGTACGGCACCGTGCACGAGAAGAGCTTCTCCACCGCGTTCACGACCGCGTCGTCCATCTTCTCGGTGGCGTCGAAGAACAGTTCCAGCGACAGCTTCGCCGGTTCGGAGCCGAGGAACTCCGGCGGACCGGCCTTCTTCGCCTTCGCCTGCGGGTTGCGGCCCCACTTGGCTGCCTTGGTGAGGTTGAGCTCCTTCGGGTTGAACTGGAAGTCGATGGTGTCGATGACCGTGCTGCTGGGGGCGGCGGTCCCGCCGCCCGGCGGGGGCTCGCGGCGCTCCAGGAACGCCCGTTGCAGGCTCGCCGGCGCGCCGTCGCGCCCGCCGCCCGGGTTGCGGTGCGTCGAGGTGCCGGCGGCGGTGAACGTGACCGGCCCACTCATGTCGACACGAACCCGTGGTGCGCCAACTCCAGGGTCTCCATGGCCACCTTGGGGCTGTCGTGGGTGAGCTGCGGTCCCGTCCACCGGACCGGCACCACCCCGTGCAGGCCCCAGGACGCGATCTTCTCGCCGAGCGGGTTGCGGGCCTCGATCACGGCCGTCATCCGCTTCACCCCGTTGGACATGCCGGCGAACCAGTCCGTGATCTTCTTGCTGTCGGCGGTGACCGGCCGGGTGAGCTTGATGTTCGGGTACTTGATCCGGGTCGGCAACTGCCACACCCACCCGTTCTGCCCGCCCTCCTCCCGCTGTTCCATGACGACCTCGACACCGAGGCCCTCGCAGCTGTTGAACGCGCCCAGGCTGTTGCGGTCGACGGTCACCAGGAACGAGACCGCCACCGCCTCGACGTCGGGCCTACCAGCCATGGTCTCCTCCTCGTTCCTCTTCGGTCCTTCTTCGGGGTGGTGCCGGGGGTTGCTCCTCGGATGCCGAGGTCGCTCTCGCGTGTCCGGGTCGCTGTCGTCAGTGGCGCAGGTCGGTGAGGACGCCGCGTCGGTCCCGGTCGAGCCGGAGCTCGGCCTTCAGCCTCCGCAGCAGCGGGTCGAACAACTTCTTCAACAACTCCTCCGGGGCGCCGTCGCCGGTCGCGGGGGCCGGGGCGGGCGCGGCCTCCTCAGCCCGCTGCACGACCATTTCGGGGGTACGGGTGAGCACCGGCACCATCGACGGCGCCTCGACCTCCACAGCCCGCTGCACCTCGACCGGTTCCGCGTGCGGGGCGCTCCACAGGGGTGTGTCGGGCGGCCCGGCCGGCGGGGACGGCACGCCTGACGGGGCCTGTCCGGCCGATGGAGGGGACCCGGTTGCGGCGCGTTGCAGGGCCACGGGCAGGCCGTGGTGTCCGAGGAGTCCGGTACTCGGGCCGTGCGCCGGAGCGGGCAGGGCCAGCACCCGGACGGTGTCCTCGGGACGTCCCGGTCCGCCGTCCGCCGTGGCCCCGTCGCCGAACTGGTCGGTTCCGCGGGTGTCCGACCAGGTCAGATGCGTGTCGGGCAGACCGGAAGGGTCGTCGTGCCCGGCCCGGTCCGACAGGCCGCCGCCCAGGGTCGGCGCGTCCGGCCCCTCAGCAGCGGACCGTTGCACGGCACCGCCCAGGCCCCCGTCAGCGGTCTGTCGCAACGCACCGCCCGGACCCTCGTCGGCGATCCGCCGCGAGGCATCGCCCGGGCCGTGGTCGGCGATCTGTCGCACACCACCCGGGACCTGGTCCGGGAACCCGCGCAGGGCACCCGGGCCCGCACCGGGGAACTGGTGCGAGGCCTCGGCAAAGTCAGTCGTGCGTGGGAGACCTGGGGGCATCTCGCCGGGGGCCAGGGGCGCGCCGAGGCCCAGACGTCGGGGCTCACCGACCGAACGCTGAACAGCGGCACTCCCGGCGGCGGCACCGCCCGACGCGTCTGCGGCTCCGCTCCCGGCCTGGCCCGCCGTCCAGGTGCCCGCGTCCCGCCGGCCGGAGACTCCCTGCCCGGCGGAGGTCCCCGCGACACCCGCACCGGACCGGGCACCCGGACCTGGTGCGGCCTCCGATGCGGTGCCGGAATCGGTCGCCCGCTGGACGAACCCTCCGGTCTCGTGCGAGGCGTCCTGTCCGGCGCCCAGCGTCGGGCCCGAGGACAGCGGCCCGGCCCCGAAGTCTCCCGAGATCAGACCGGCGCTCCCGCTGGCGCTCTCGCCCGAGGTCGCGGTCGCTCCCGGGTACGCGTCGAAACCGGCGTCCGCACCCGACCTGGACTCCGATCCCGCCGTGCTCAGTCGACCGGGGCCGGACCCGGCGACCGGGTCGCCCGGCGCGGGTGCCGGCCGGTCGGGCGCACTGTCACCCGCGCCCGGGGCCTGGTCGGACCGCGCCGCCAGGTCCGCGCGGTCGAGGGCGGAGCCGGGCGGAGTGGTGTCCCCGAGCAGCGGCGCGTCGGAAGAGGCGGCGCGTTGCACGACCGGGGCCGTGGAACCGGACGATGCGCCGTGCGACGGTGACCCGTCGCGGGACGCGTCGCCCGGTGGCCGGGCATGGGACCCGTCGCCCTGTGGCCGGGTGTCGGACGCGTGCCCACGGCGGGCGACGTCGCTGGAGTCGTGCTGTCCGGGGTCGTGGACATGGTCGCCGGTGGTCGTGAGGTCAGCACTGCGCGACACCAGCAGCCCCTGGCTCCGCTCCCCGCCGTTCTGACCGGCGCCGGAACCACTTCCCAGCACGGGCAGGCCGCCCGAGATCGCGTCCGGGCCCGCCGGTTCGACACCGTGGGACGCGCCGCCGGCTGACGTGCCGCCGTCCGCGAGTGGCCCCGGGTCGCCGAGCAACGGTCCGTCCGCCAGGAGATCCGAGTCGCCGAGCGCCGTTCCGCCCTCCGCGAGGTGACCAGGCTCCCCGGCGGACGAACCATGTTCCGTGAGGCGGTCCGCGTCGCCGGGCGACACTCCACCGTCGGCGAGACGACCCTGCTCCCCGCCCGACGCGAGTTCCGTGACCGGGCCCGGTTCGCCGACGGGACCACCGGCCGCCGTCCGCTGCACCGAGAACCCTGCCCCGCCTGTCGCCGCGGGCCGCGCTCCGGACTGGTCGCCGCCCGCGTGGCCCGACCCGTCGGCCGTTCTCCGCGCCCCGGATCCTGTCGCGTCCGTCCGTGGCGCCCCAGCCTCAGCCCCGGCTCCTCGCCACGCCGACGCACCGTCCGATCCCCTGTCCGCGGAACCGGCGTCGCCCGCCAACCGCTGGACGACGGGACCCGCGCCCTCTCCAAGCCCCTGGGCGGGGCCCGCGAGGCCACTCGGATCAGGACCGGTCTCGTCCGCCGACCGCCGCACGACCGGCTCGCCCCCGAACGGCGCGCCGGAACCGTCGCCACCGAGCAGCGCCGCGTCCGCGTGCGGACCCGTCGCCCCGCCGTCCGCCGACCGCCCGACGCCACCCGTCACACCATCGACGCCGATTGCGGACCCCGAGCCGGCCGACCGGACGTCAGCCCCTCCGGTCGGCGCGCCGCCGCCCTGTCCCGGTCCCCCGCCTAACCGCTGCACCACCCGGTCCAGCAGCCGGGAGACCGGCCCGCGCTCGACCACCGGCAACTCGCCCCCGGCCGACGGATACGCCGACCTCGGGCCGTCCAGGGTCGGCTCCGACACCGTCGGTTCCGGCGGGGCCGGGACGGCCGAGACCACGCCCGACGGTTCCGCCGGCCCCACCGCGTGCCGCAACGGCGCCAGGAACGTCGGGTCCTGCCAGGCGGTGAGCCCGCCGCTGAACCGGTCGGTCGGATTGGTCAGCGGATGGTCGCCGACCGTGCGCTGGAGGGGCGGGAGGTCCCGCCAGGCCCCGACGGGCGCCCGCGCGACCTCCGGCCCACGCGAGGCGGCGGACCCGTGCCCGGCCCCGGGCCGAGACTCCGCACCGCTCGGGGACCCCACGCCGGATGGAGCGTCACGCTTCCACGGCCACATCAGCCCGGTCCCCTCATCCGTGTGTTGATCTTCGCGATCTCATTCGTGTACCGCAGCCGGTCGACGTGCTCCAGGTCGAGGATGTCGTCGAGCGCCCAGTGGAAGTGGTAGGCCACGTACGCGATCTCCTCGTGCAGCCGGTCGGTCGCGTACGTCACGATTCCCCCGGGCGGCCACCGCCCGCCATGTCGACGGTGAAGGCGTGCCCGCAGGAGGGGCAGGCCACCCCGGCCCGGGTGTGCCCCTCGCTGTTGATCCGCCGGTACAGCTCCTGCAGGAACGCCAGGTCCGCCGCGAACAGGTCCTCCACCACGCCGGCGTGCACGTCGGTGATGTCGCCCAGTTCGGTGATGACCCGGGCGAGCAGCACCACGGTGAGGTAGGCCGGGTTCTCCCGGACCCGGTCGTCGCGCAGCGGGACGAGCTCGTCGCGTGCCGTGGCCAGCCGCATGACGCCCGACTTGTGCAGGGTGCCTGCGGGGTCGACGTACCCCCGGGGAAGTTCGAACGCGAACTCGGTCCGCAGCCGCTCCGGGGTCTCGGCCGGCACCGGGGCGGTGCGCCTCATTCGATGACCATCTCCTCGTAGGTGACGACGGCCTTCTCGGTGAGGACGCTGGTGTCGCCGGCCTTCAGGGAGCCGATCTCCAGGCTCTTGAGCCAGGCCCCGTGCAGGATGTAGCGCTTGATGGCCTGCTGCTCGTAGTCGAAGATGATCACGGCGGCCGTCTTGCGGGCGTCGGCCATCTTGCCGAGCCGCGAGTCCTTCATCCACTTCTCGAAGCTGTTGCTGGCGGTCAGGCTCCGGACGAAGGTGACCTCGCCAGCCTTGATCCGCCCCGGCAACTTCTTGATCATGAACTTGCCGTCTTTCGTGTTCGTCTTCAGCTCGATCACGTCCTGCTCGAACTTCAGACCGCTGACCTCGTTGATCTGCGTGATCATCACGCCGTCGACCTCCAGCCCGAAGGAGTGGCCGACCGCACCGTCCAGATCGGGGAGCGCCATGTGCGTCTACCTCTCTGCTACTCGTTGACCAGGCTGGTGCCGCCGGAGAACTGCGACAGCCGGAAGATGACGAACTCGGCGGGTTTCACGGGTGCCACCCCGATCTCGCAGACCACCTGGCCGAGGTCGATGCCCTCGGCGGGGTTGGTCTCCCGGTCGCAGCGGACGAAGTAGGCCTCGTCGGGGGTGAGGCCGAACAGCGCGCCCTTGCGCCACTCCATCACCAGGAAGGAGGCGACCGTGCGCCGGATCCTGGCCCACAGCGCGTCGTCGTTGGGCTCGAACACCACCCACTGGGTGCCGTTCATGATGGACTCTTCGAGGTAGTTGAAGAGCCGCCGCACGTTGAGGTACTTCCACGCCGGGTCGCTCGACAGCGTCCGCGCGCCCCAGACCCGGATCCCCCGGCCGGAGAACGCCCGCACGCAGTTGATCCCGATCGGGTTGAGGAGTTCCTGCTCGGTCTTCGTCAGCTGGGTCTGCAACGCCACCGCGCCGCGCACCACCTCGTTGGCCGGCGCCTTGTGCACGCCCCGGGTCGAGTCGTTGCGGGCCCACACCCCGGCCATGTGCCCGCTGGGCGGGATGAAGTTGTTGCCACCGGTCGCCGGGTCGAAGACCTTGATCCACGGGTAGTACAGGGCCGCGTACTTGGAGTCGTAGCCGGCGTCGTTCATCCGCCAGTCGCGGACCTGCTGCGGGTTCAGCCCGGGCGGGGCGTCGAGGATGGCCATCCGGTCGCCCATCAGCTCGCAGTGCGCGATCATGGCCAACTGCACGGCCTTGACGGTCTCGCCGTCGATCGCCCCGGCCTGCAACGCGCTCATCAGGTCGGGCACCGCGACCATGGTCACCTCGTCCACGGTCTCCAGTCCGCCGAAGCCGGTGCGGTCGGAGACGTCGCCCACGTACACGTCGGCGACGACCCGGGCGGGCACGGCCGGCGGGGACGGCGGCGCGCTGAGCGCCACGGCGCCGAGGTCCGGGCGGGTCGGGGCGCCGGCGGACTGCTGCTCGGTGAGGGTGATCAGGCGGGAGCCGTCCTTCACCCGGGTCACCACGTTGTCGCGGCCCTTGCGGGTGGTCACGTTCTCGAAGGTCTCGGCCGCCTTGCCGTCCTGCTTCACGACCAGGGTGAACCGGTCGTCCGGCGGGTTCTCGCCCGTCGGGCCGGTGATCTCCACGACCAGGCCCCGGGCGCCCGGCTCCCGCGCCGCGACCCGGTACGAGCCGAGCACGGCCTGCGGACCGGCCGGCAGGGCCGCGGTCTCCTCGTCGGCGCGCTGGCCGCCCACCCGGACGATGTAGCAGTTGCCGCCGCCGTTGAGGAAGTAGCCGTACACGGCCTGGGGCAGGTAGCAGCCCTCGGCGAACTCGCCGAACGCCTTCGTGTACTGGCTCCAGTTCGACACCAGGGTCGGCGTGTTGTACGGGCCGGCGGCAGCGAAGCCGACGAAGGCGGCCACGGCGGTGCCCACGCCCTCAATGGGCCGCGAACCGGCTTCGACCTCCTCGACGTACACGCCGGGGGATTGGTAGGTGGGCATCCGGTCCTCCTTGTCGACACGTAACTAAGATCTTGTTCCGGGCGCCCTCGGCCCGAAACGGGCAGCTGGTCCCGTCGTGGGGGTAGTCGTCCCTGCCCGATCGGGCACCCGGCGATCAGGGAGTGACCCGGGACGCGGCGGCGGCGTTGTCGGCGGCCGTCTGGGTGCGGGTCGTCGGGGTGACGCACACGTGGTCGGCGTCGCGGGCGCCCCGCCAGACGTAGCCTGACCTGCAGGTGTCCACCCCGGACGCGCCGCCGTTGGGTTCGCGACGCGCGGTGGCCTGGGCGTTGTCCTGGCCGGCCTGGGTGCGGGTCGTCGGGGTGACGCAGACGTAGTCGCCGGGGAAGGCCTCGCGCCAGACGTACCCGGACCGGCAGTTCCTCGGCGCGGTCAGGAGCCGCGAGGTGGCCTGCGCGTTGTCGTCCGCCGTCTGGGTACGCGTCGCCGACGTCACGCACACCAGGTCGGTGGGGGTGGCCTCGCGCCAGACGTACCCGTTGACGCAGGTCCGGGAGCCGTAGGCCCCGCTGGTCCACCGGGAGGAGGCCGCCCCGTTGTCGGCGAGCACCTGGCTGTGCACCCCGGGCTGCACGCACACGTGGTCGACGGGGAACGCCTCCCGCCACACGAACCCGGTGCGGCAGGCGTCCGCCGGCCCGGCCGACGGCGTCGGGCTCGGGCTGGGCGACGGCGACCTGCTGGGCGACGCGGACGCCGACGGGGTGGGCGACGGCGGCGACACACTCGGCACGGGGCTCGCCGCCGTCGCGACTGTGGCCGGGGTCGGGGTCGGGCTCGCGCTGGTCAGCAGGGGCGCCACCTTGGCGGCGCCGAAGCCGATCCCGGCGAGCAGGACGAGGACCCCGGCGAGGATCGGCACCCACCGGGTGAACAGGGCCACGGCCTCCCGACCGCCGTCGAGCCGCACGGGCTGCGCGGACGGCCGGGGCGTGACCTGCACCGTGAACCGGTGCGGCCGGGGCGCGCCCACGAACCGCCAGGGCGCGGTGACCGTGACCGGGACGGCCGTGCCGCCGGGCGGGACCGGCACCTCCCCGGCCGGCAGGCCGAACCGGAGCCGGCCGTCGGGGTCGCTGGCCGTGATCCGGACCGGTTCGACCACGTTGCCGGAGTTGCTCAGCTCCAGGCGGTGCCGGGTGCGGCCCCGGCCGGACGTGTTCTGGGGCACGAGGACCGCGCCGAGTTCGCGGAACACGCCCACGTCGAGGGTGCCGTCGGAGCCGGCGACCAGGCCCGGGTGCACCGTCGAGGCGGCCTGGACCCGGAAACCCGCCCGGCCGGCGGGGCTCGCGGAGGTACGGGGCGGGGCGAAGCGCACGGTCGCCTCGGCGCGGTCGCCCGGATACACCGACAGGGTGGCCGGCTCGACCGTGGCCCAGGCGGCGGCCGGGCCGAGGACGACGAGGGTGAACTGCTCGACCCTGGTCCCGCCGTTGTGGACGCTGAGCGCGACGGTGGCCGTCTCGCCCGGTTCGACGGCGGCGTGCCGGTCGGCGAGCACCAGCGAGGCGCCGGCCCTGTCGGCCTGCGGGGTGGCGGGCACGGACGTGGTCGGCTGCTGCACGGCCGGACCGTCCCAGCGCAGGTAGGCCCCGCACGAGGGGGCCGCACAGAACTCCGCACCGTCAGGGTTCGCCTGACCGCACTGTCGACACAGGAGGGCCACACCTCACCATCCCGCCGGCACCCCGATCCGCCACAGGGCACCGGGGGCAGTCCCAGTGGCCCTTTGGGGCAGTCCGAGGTTTGGAACCGGACAGGCCTGGGCACACAGAGGAGCACTCATCGACAGGAGGCACTATGTTCGCCATCATCGCCGCGGTCTCGTTCGGCCTGGCACTGCTGTTCCAGCTCGCGGGCATCGACCCGGGGCTGATCGACGCGACGACGCTCACCACGGCCGGACTGTTCTTCCTCGCCCTCAACTTCGCGGCCGGATCCGCGACCGGAGGCTGGTCCCGCCGGTTCCGCCGACGCTGACCGAAGATCGACCCCATCACACGGCTACGGCGGTCCCTGCCCCGGCGCGCATCGGCCGCCGGGGCACTGGGGCCCGCGATGGGCGCCTCGAGGCTTCGGCCCGCGAGGGTGGCGGGCCCGGGCCTGCGGCTAGAACGGCAGCGCGGCCAGCACCTCGGCGGGCTGCTCGACCGGGATCAGGTGCCCGGCCCCGGGGAAGGCGACGAGGCGCGCGCCCGGGATCCGGGCGGCGTAGCGGCGGGCGATGGCCTCGAAGTCGGCCACGTCGCGGTCGCCGTACCCCACGACGGTGGGCACGTCGATCGCGGCCAGGTCGGGGGCCGGCGCGCCGAGGACGTAGCGGTCCATGGCCGCCTGGTGGCGCAGCGAGGTCCTCAGTGGCCCGTCGAGCACGGCCAGCGCCTCCGGCATCTCGGACCGGTGCGGTCCGCGCAGCCACACGTCGACGTTGAGCCGGACGGCCTCTTCCATATCCCCCGCCTCCAGCGCCGCGTCCTCGGCGGCCGAGTAGGCGAGGAGTTCGGCCGACCAGACGTGCCCGGCGGGGACGGGGTCCGACACCTGGTCGTGGCCCGTTCCGGAGCCATCCGGCGCGGGTGCGGCAGGGGAAGCAGAGCCGCTCCCCAGCACGGACCCGGCATGGGAAGAGGGGCCGAGGCCGGCGACGGGGGCTGCGGCGAGCAGGGTCAGCGAGGTGACCAGGTCCGGTCGGGCGGCGGTGAGATTGACCGCGATCCGGCCGCCGTTCGAGCAGCCCACCACGTCGGCCTTCCCGACGCCGAGGTGGTCGAGGAGGGCCACCAGGTCGGCGACGTGCCCGAACGGCTCCGTCGGGGCGGCCGAGGCGCCGAACCCGCGCAGGTCGGGGCGGATCACGGTCCGCCGGCCGGCCAGCGCCGGGACGAGGGCGTCCCACATCCGGTGGTCGGCGATCCCGGCGTGCAGGAGCAGGACCGCCGGCCCGTCCCCCTGGACGGCGTAGGCCAGGCTACTGTTGTTGATCATGAGTTCGGGCACGTGGCTACCGTAGCCGCGTCCGTTGAGGCCCGTACACCCGGATTCCGGGGTCGCGGGGCCCCGGCACCCCCTGATTGTCGATATTCGGTCACCTGATCCTGGTCTTCCGTAGGTTCGGTGGGCAAGAATGGGGGAAGCGAGGAGGAGATTTGACCGACCCCGATGATCTTCGGGCCCGGGTCGCTGGCGAGTTGCAGCGGGCCCGGTCGCGGAGCCTGTTACTGACCGACGCCGTGGACGACGCCGATCTGGTGCGGCAACATTCGCGACTGATGTCCCCCCTCGTGTGGGATCTCGCGCATATCGGTAACCAGGAGGAGATCTGGCTCGTTCGGGACGCTGGCGGGCGGGAGCCGGTCCGGGCCGACCTCGACGAGCTGTACGACGCCTTCAAACACCCCCGCGCCGACCGCCCCGCCCTGCCCCTGCTCGGCCCCGCCGCCGCCCGGAGCTATGTCCGCGACGTCCGCGACCACGTGCTGGACGTGCTGGACACCGCCCCGCTGGAGGGCAGGGAGCTGGTCACCGACGCGTTCGTGTTCGGGATGGTCGTGCAGCACGAGCAGCAGCACGACGAGACGATGCTCGCCACCCACCAGCTCCGGGTCGGCGACCCCGTGCTGGCGGCCGTCCCGCCGCCGCCCGGGCGTCCGGTGTCCGGCGAGGTGCTGGTGCCGGCCGGTCCGTTCACGATGGGCACCGACTTCGAGCCGTGGGCGCTGGACAACGAGCGCCCGGCGCACCGGGTCCACGTGGCGGCGTTCCGGATCGACGCGGCCCCGGTGACCAACGCCGAGTATGAGGCGTTCATCCGGGACGGCGGCTACACCGACGAGCGCTGGTGGGCCCCCGACGGCTGGGCGCACGTCCGCGCGGCCGGGCTGACCGGGCCGGGGCACTGGGGTCCGGACGGGACGTACACCCGGTTCGGGCGCACGGAGCCCCGGATCCCGGACGAGCCCGTGGTGCACGTGTGCTGGTACGAGGCGGACGCGTACGCCCGCTGGGCCGGCAAGCGGCTGCCGAGCGAGGCGGAGTGGGAGAAGGCGGCCCGGTGGGACCCGGCGACCGGCAGGTCCCGGCGGTACCCGTGGGGCGACGACGACCCGACGGTCGAGCACGCCAACCTGGGCCAGCGGCACCTGTCCCCCGCCCCGGTGGGCGCGTATCCGGCCGGGGTCTCCCCGCTGGGCGTGCACCAGCTGGTCGGCGACGTGTGGGAGTGGACGTCCTCGGTGTTCACGGGCTACCCGGGCTTCCGGGCGTTCCCGTACCGGGAGTACTCGGAGGTGTTCTTCGGGCCGGAGTACCGGGTGCTGCGCGGCGGCTCCTTCGGCACGGACGCCGCGGCCTGCCGTGGCACGTTCCGCAACTGGGACTACCCGATCCGGCGGCAGATCTTCGCCGGGTTCCGCTGCGCTCGGGATGTAGACGACGACGAACGGAGCTAACACATGTGCCGTCACCTGGCGTACGTCGGAGAACCGGTCACCCTGGCCGAGTTGCTGCTCGACCCGGAGCACTCGCTCCGGCACCAGTCCTGGGCTCCACGCGACATGCGGGGCGGCGGCACGATCAACGTGGACGGCTTCGGCGTCGGCTGGTATCCGGGCGACGGCGCGCCCCCGGTGCGCTACCGGCGCGCGGTGCCGATCTGGGGCGACACCAACTTCTCCTCCCTGGCCCGGTCGATCCGGTCCGGCGCGATCGTCGGCGCGGTGCGGGCGGCCACGCCCCGGATGCCGGTGGTGGAGACGGCGTGCGCCCCGTTCACGGAGGACCAGTGGCTGTTCAGCCACAACGGCGTGGTCCGGGGCTGGCCGGAGGTCGTCGCCGACGTCGCCGCCCGGCTGCCCGTGCTCGACCTGATCCAGCTGGAGGCTCCGACGGACTCCGCGCTCCTGTGGGCGCTGGTCCGCGACCGGCTGCGGTCCGGAATGTCCCCGGTGAAGGCGGTCGCGGAGACCGTCACCGAGGTGTACGAGGCGGCCCCGACCGCCAGGCTCAACCTACTGCTGACCGATGGGGAGACGATCGTGGCCAGTACCTGCGGACACTCGCTGTGGACCCGCCCCGGGACCGTGGCGTCCGAACCGTTCGACACCTCCGGCGACTGGGCGGCGGTGGACGATCACCGGATCGTGACCGTGACCCGGACCGGTACGACCACGGAGGCCATCTGATGGAACTCGACATCTACCTCGACCACACCGACCTGGCCAAACAGCTGCGCGCGGACGCGTCGGCCGGCCTGACGGCCACCCCGAAGTGGCTGTCGCCCCGCTGGTTCTACGACGCCCGGGGCAGTGACCTGTTCGAGGAGATCACCCAGCTCGACGAGTACTACCCGACCCGCACCGAGCGGGCCATCCTCACCGAGCGGGCGCACGAGATCGCGGAGCTGACCGGCGCGCGGACCCTGGTGGAGCTCGGTTCCGGCTCCTCGGACAAGACCCGGCTGCTGCTCGACGCGCTCAGTCCGGCGCTGTTCATGCCGCTGGACGTGTCGGTGAGCGCGTTGAAGGCGGCGGCGGTGGCCGTGCACGCGGAGTACCCGAACATGAGGGTCCATGCCCTGGTCGCCGACTTCAACCGGCACCTGGAGCGGATCCCGAGGGCCGAGTCACGGCTGGTGGCGTTCCTGGGCGGCACGATCGGCAACCTGATCCCCGAGGAGCGGGCCCGGTTCTACGCCGAGCTGCGCGGGGCCCTGGAGCCGGGCGAGTGGCTGCTGCTGGGCACCGACCTGGTCAAGGACCCGGGCACGCTGGTCCGGGCCTACGACGACGCGGCCGGGGTGACCGCCGAGTTCAACAAGAACGTGCTGCTGGTGCTCAACCGGGAGCTGGGCGCGGACTTCGACGTGGACTCCTTCGCGCACGTCGCGCACTGGGACGCCGAGCACGAGTGGATCGAGATGCGGCTGCGGGCCGAGCGCGACATGCGGGTCCACCTGCAGCGACTCGACCTGACCGTGGAGTTCGCCGCCAAGGAGGAGCTGCACACCGAGGTGTCGGCGAAGTTCCGCGAGGAGGGTGTGGCGACCGAACTGCGGGCCGCCGGATTCGAACCGCTGCGCTGGTGGACCGACCCGGACGACCTTTTCGGCCTGACCCTCGCCGTCGCGTCGTAAGATCAAGATCATGAACATCGGGGTACTGGGCACCGGCACCGTCGGGCAGACCATCGCCAGCAGACTCGTCGAGCTGGGCCATTCCGTCACCATGGGCGCACGCCAGGCGGGCAACGAGAACGCCACCGCCTGGGCTGCGGCACACCACGGGCGGGCCGGCACGTTCGCCGAGGCCGCGGCGTTCGGCGCGCTCGTGATCAACTGCACGAACGGCGCGGGCGCGCTCGACGCCCTGGCGGCGGCCGGCGAGGCCAACCTCGCAGGCAAGGTCCTGATCGACGTGACCAACCCGCTGGACTTCTCCGCCGGGATGCCGCCGACCCTGACCGTGGCCAACACCGACAGCCTGGCGGAGCGGATCCAGGCGGCGTACCCGGCGACGAAGGTCGTCAAGTCGCTGAACACCGTGACCGCGTCGGTGATGGTCCGGCCGGACACCGTGCCCGGCGACCACGTGGTGTTCGTCGCCGGCGAGGACGCCGGAGCGAAGGAGATCACCCGGGGGCTGCTGGGCGAGTTCGGCTGGCCGGAGGCCCGGGTGCTGGACCTGGGCGGGATCCGGGCGGCGCGCGGGATGGAGATGTACCTGCCATTGTGGCTGTCGCTGTACGGCGCGCTGGGTGTCGGCGCGTTCAACATCGCGGTGCACGCGGCGAAGTAGACCGCGGGGAGGGGGCGCCGCCGGCCCGCGGCGCCCCCTCCCCGTGTCCGTTTGGACCCGCTGAGGACGACGCTGGACTGCGCGAATGTCCCGACCGCAGGGCGCTGCCCTGGCGGTCAGGCCTTTCGCTTGCCAGCGCCGCCCTCAGCGGGCCACCAGGGTTAGACCAAACCTTTGGACTCGCCCGCGCCGGGGCCTCCGGTCAGCACCGCGCGGTTGCGGACGCCCATGCCGACCAGCTCGAACAGGCCGAGGCGGTCGTAGAACGGCTTCACGTCCGGGTCGCAGACCAGGTCCACCGAGTAGAGGTGGCCGGCCTCGGCGAGGATCCGGCGGACGAGTTCCGCGCCGATCCCCCGCTTCTGGTACTCCGGCAGCACCTCCAGCCACGGCACGAACCCGGTGAGCACCCCGTCGCTGATCAGGTTGACGAACCCGACGACCCGGTCGCCGTCGAGGGCGAGGACCACCCGGTGGCTGCCCCGGAGCGCTGCGAGATGCCGCTCGGCGGTGGGCGCCGCCGGCCAGCCGACGAAGAAGCCGGTCAGGCGGGTGGCGTCGAGGACGGAGACGTCCGTGGAGTACGCGATCATGTCGTCGATTGTCGCGGGTCGTGCCAGTGGTTTTCCCGTGGCAGGATCGACGGATGACCGAGACCGAGGTGGAACGCCGTACCAGGATCGTCCGGAGCTGCGCGCGCCGGCTCAACGGCAGCCCGATGCCCTCCCCCGCCGACCGGCTGGCCCAGCTCGCGGCGCACCCGGCGGCCGGCGGCCTCGGCGACATGTACGGCGACGGCGGCCCGGTCGCGGCCCTCGAGACCCGGGTCGCCGACCTGCTCGGCGCGGAGGCCGCGCTGTTCTTCCCGACCGGGACCATGGCCCAGCAGGCGGCGCTGCGCATCCACGGCACGACCGTGGCCCTGCACCCGCAGTCGCACCCCGAGGTGCACGAACGGCACGCCTATTCGACCCTGTCCGGGCTGCGGGCCGTGTGGCCGACCCGGGCGCCCCGGCTGCCCACGCCGGAGGAGATCGCGGCGTGCGAGCCCTTCGACACCCTGATGCTGGAGCTGCCGCTGCGCGATCCCGGTTTCCTGCTCCCGACCTGGGACGAGCTGACCGCGACGGTCGCCGCCGCCCGGGACCGGGGCGCGCGGGTGCACCTCGACGGGGCCCGGTTGTGGGAGTCGACGGTGCAGCTGGGCCACGGCCTGGCGGAGATCGCCGCGCTCGCCGACTCGGTGTACGTCTCCTTCTACAAGACCCTCGGCGGCATCTCCGGCGCGGCGCTGACCGGTTCGGCCGGGTTCGTGGCGGAGGCCAGGGCGTGGCGGCACCGGTACGGCGGCAACCTGTTCCAGCAGTGGCCGGCCGCACTGTCCGCGCTGGTCGGATTGGACGCGGAACTCCCCCGGCTGGAGGAGTACGTGGCGCACGCGAAGGTGGTCGCCGGGGCGCTCGCCGCACACGTGACCGTGCACCCGGCCGTGCCGCACACGCACCAGTTCCAGGTGTGGCTGCCCTACCCGGCGGAGGTGGTCAACGCGGCGGCGTTGGCGCACGCGGAGGAGACCGGGGAGTGGGTGCTGGGGTTCCTGTGGGACGCCGGGACGCCCGGGTGGTCGATGACGGAGATGACCGTGGCCGGGCCGGCGCTGGAGTGGACGGCCGAGGACGTGACGGCCGGGGTGAAGGCACTGCTGTCCCGCCTGTCCTGACGCCCCGCCGTCAGGGGGCGCACGCCAGGCCGGCGAGGAAGTCGTCGAGGAGGGCCAGCTGACGCTCCTCCGGGAACGCCGCCGGATCCAGCAGCGCCTGCACCACGACGCCCAGCGCGAACGACTGGGCCGCGGCCGCCACGGCGTCCGGGTCCTTTCCCGCCGGCAGTTCCCCGCGCAGCTGGGCCGCCTCGACGTGCACCCGGAGCCGGTCCCGCGACAGC
Source organism: Longispora fulva (assembly GCF_015751905.1). NCBI lineage: Bacteria > Bacillati > Actinomycetota > Actinomycetes > Micromonosporales > Micromonosporaceae > Longispora > Longispora fulva. The sequence continues at coordinate 8,472,313 of NZ_JADOUF010000001.1, read as the reverse complement.
GCGTACCGTCGGGCCTGTTCGGCGCCCAGCTCCGGGTCGGACAGCGCGACGTCCCACGAGCCGACCCAGATCCTGCTCATGGCCGGCTCGTCCCCGGTCAGGGGCAGGATGTCGCACAGGCCCGTCCGGAGCGCGGCCAGGCCGGCGGCGGGCGGTTCGAGCCGGTCGCGGGTCTCGGTGCGCTCGAACAGCACGCCGAGCGCGTGGGCGACCAGCGCGCGCTTGTTCGGGAAGTAGTGCACGAGCAGGCCGGTGGAGGCGTCCATCTCCGTGGCGACGGCGCGCAGGGTCAGGCCGCCGAAGCCGTGCCGGGCGAGGACCCGCCAGACGGCCTCGGAGACGTCGCGGCGGCGGGCTTCGTGGTCCCCACGGGCGGGTGGCATCGTGTTAGCGTACCTACCGAACATTCGTTATGTACGTAGGAGGCCGCCCATGTTCTCCCTGCCACTCGGTGACCGCGCCGAACTCCGCCCCCTGGACGTCTGGCGGGCCGGGGAGTTCCTGGCGAACCTCGACCGGTGCCGCGACTACATCTCGCCGTGGGTCGGCCGGGCCTTCGTGGCCACGGACCTGGACTCGGCCCGCACGGTGCTGCGCCGGTACGCCGACAAGCACGCCGCCGACGCCGGCGGGATCTGGGGGATCTGGCTGGACGGCACCCTGGTGGGCGGCATCCTGTTCGTGTCCTTCGACCCGGCGGCGGGCGTGGCCGAGGCCGGCTGCTGGCTGGAGCCCGCGGCGGTCGGGCACGGCCTGGTGACGCGCGCGATGGGCCACCTGCTGGACTGGACGTTCGGGGTGCGCGGGCTGAGCCGGGTCGAGTGGCGCACCATCGCCGGCAACGAGCGCAGCATCGGTGTGGCCAAGCGGCTCGGGATGCGGCGGGACGGGGTGCTGCGCGAGGTGAACGCGGCCGGGGAAGGCGGCACCCGGCAGGACGACGAGATCTGGTCCCTGCTGGCCCGCGAGTGGCGGGCGTGACGTACCCGAAAAAGGTTTGAGGCTTTCAGAGGAGGAGTGTCCAGAGCCTCCCAGCAGGGTCACTCCCCCTCTGAAAGCGCGAGCGGTGCCCCGGATCTCCTGAGGGGTGGAGATCCGGGGCACAGGCCTGCTAGAAGGTCAGGTTCCAGGCGTCGATCTTGCCGGTGTCCTGGGACGCGACGTCCTGCACCCGCAGCTTCCAGGTGCCGTTGGCGACCTCGGAGCTGGCGTTGACCGTGTACGTCTTGTTCACGTTGGCCGTGCTGTCGTTGTTCGGGAAGTCCTCCAGCAGGTACACCGAACCGTCCGGCGCGACCAGCGAGATGACCAGGTCGCCCCGGTAGGTGTGCACGATGTTCACGCCGACCTTCAGGGTCGTCGGGGCGTTGCCCGTGACCCCGCTGACCACCAGCGAGGACTCCGAGGTGGAGTTGTCGTTGATCGCCACGTCGGCCAGGTTCTCGAAGTACTTGCCCGGGGGGACGACGACGCCCACGGCCTTGAGCGCGTCGACCTGGCCCTCGCCGAAGAACGCGTTGTTCGCCGTCGTGCCGGTGCACCGGGTGTCCGAGGGGCACGCCACGTCGTTGGCCTGGGTGGACAACTTCGCCCGCAGCTGGGCCGGGGTGTCGGTCGGGTTCTGGCTGGCGAGCAGCGCCGCGACGCCGGCCACGTGCGGGCTGGCCATCGAGGTGCCGTTCATGGTGCCGTACTTGCCGCCCGGGATCGTCGAGTAGACCCCGCTGGAGCCGTCGCCGCCCGGGGCCGCGACGTCGATGACGCCGTTGCCGAAGTTGGAGTACGACGCCTTCACGTTGCCGTTGCCCATCGCGGCCACGGTCACGACGCCCGGCAGCTCGGTCGGGATGTCGATGCACGCGTTGGTGATGGTGCGGTTGACCGCGGTCGAGTCGTTCGGGCTCGAGGTGTCCGAGGTCTTGTTCGCCAGGTTGACGTTGGAGTTGCCGGCGGCGGCCACGTTCAGCACGCCCTTGCCCTCCGCGTACGCCGTGGCCCGCTTGACGCCCTCGATGATGGCGGCCTGGTCCACGTCATCCGGGCAGTTGAACTGCCACGGGTCGGTGAAGTAGCTGTTGTTCGTGATCTTGAAGCCGTGGTCACCGGACCACATGAAGCCGCAGACCGTGTTCTCCGCGAAGAACAGGCTGGTCGACGGCTCGGCGACCCGGACGGCCGCGATCTTCACGCCGGGGGCCACGCCCACGACGCCCTTGCCGTTCTTGGCGGCGGCGATCGTACCGGCGACGTGCGTGCCGTGGTCACCCACCGGACGCCAGGCACCCGTGCGGGTGTCGGCCTTGCCGTAGGCGCAGGACACCGAGTCGGTGGCGTCGAAGTTCGGGGCCAGGTCCTGGTGCGCGTCGTCCACACCGGTGTCCAGGACGCCGACCACGACCGACGAGGAGCCGGTCGTGACGGCCCACGCCTGGTCGGCCTTGATCTGGGTCATGTCCCAGCGGTTGGTCTCGGTCAGCGTGGTGGTCGACTGGGCCGGCGACGCGGGGATGGCCGGGTTGTACGCGTCCGCCGGCACGTCCGAGGTCCGGGTCGCGCCGACCTGCTGCACGCCGGACACACCGCGCATCGTCGCCGCGAACGACGCCGAGGTGGAGTGCGCGACGATGACGCCGATCGCGTCGTAGGAGGCGAAGACGGAACCGCCGTTGGTGGCGATCGCCGACTTCGCGCCCGCGGTGTCATTGGGGGCGGTGATCACGAAGTACGCGCGGGTACCCGCGGCCCACACGGCGGCCGGCGCGCTCGGGGCCGCGGCGGTGACCGTGGCGGGGGCCACGAACGCGAAGGTGGCACCGAGTGCGACTGCGGCGAGGGCGGATCGCCGCAGTCGAGTGGCAGTGAGGGGGTTCAATGCGTCCTCCGACTGACTAGGGGGTGACGCAACTTAGCCAAAGTCTTACTTAAGAAGAAAAGGCATTGAGCTTAAGAGTCCGTTAAGAGACCCGCCACAGTGATCAAATGGCTACTCGTCCCGAGCATGCTCGGGTCGCCCTCGACCTCCCGGAGCAGCTCCAGCATGAGTCCGCGCTGGTCGGCGTCTTCCAGCACCTCGCGAAGCCGGCCCGCCATCCACAGTGCACTCTCCACACACACCACCCGGCGCACGGCCAGGCCGGCGTCGCGGGCCTCGGCGGGCGGCTCGTCGGGATGGTGGAAGTAGGCCGTGGTGAAGTACGGGCCGCCGCCGTGCACCCCGGTGGTCAGCACGTCACGGACCAGGCCGACGAAGAACGGATCCGCCGCGTACCCCTTGACGAACCCGTCGAACAGGGACGCGAACCGGCCGATCGTCGCCCCGAGCACCACCCCGCCCGGCCGCAGCACCCGGCGTGCCTCCGCCCACGCCCGGACCCGGTCGGCCCGCTCGGTCAGGTGGTAGAGCGGCCCGAACAGCAGCACCGCGTCGACGCTCGCGTCGGGCACGTCCAGGGCGCGGGCGTCCCCGAGCGTCGCCGTCACGCCGGGAAGCCGGCCGGCGGCGTCCACATGCGAGGGAACCGGGTCGATGACGTGCACCCTGTGGCCGGCGGCGGTGAGCGGGGCGGCGTAGACCCCGGTCGCGCCGCCGACGTCGAGGATGTCGCACGGGGTGGCCGGCAGGGTGCGCTCCAGGATGTCCCAGGTGCGCAGGTACTCCAGCAGGCCGGTGCCGGCCGTCAGCCGGCCGTGTTCGCCGCCGCGGTTGTAGTAGTCGAGGACGTCGGGTCTCAGCATCGCCCCATCGTGACCCGCCCGGCCGACCGGAGTCGATCGATATTCGCCGAAGACCACAGAGCACGATCAGACCGTTACGGCGACACCTGACCCGGCGCGCGGCGGTCCCCGGGGTGCGCTTCTCAGCCCAGCCGGTCGAGGATCCCGTCCAGGTCCGCCCCGCCCGGCAGCGTCCCGAACGCCACCCCCCAGTCCCCGCCCAGCCGCGAGGCGCAGAACGCGTCCGCCACGGCCGGCGGCGCGTGCCGGATCAGCAGCGACGCCTGCAACAGCAGCGCGAGCCGCTCGACGAGCCGCCGCGCCCCGACCTCGGTGGCGTCAGCCAGCGCCAGGGTGCGCAGCGCCGCGTCGTAGTGCCGGTCAGCGCCGACGGCTAGGCCCAGCTCGGCCTGGAACGCCGCGACGGTCTCCGGCCGGCGCATGGCCCGCAGCGCGTCGAGGGCCGCCACGTTGCCCGAGCCCTCCCAGATGGAGACCAGCGGGGCCTCGCGGTAGAGCCGGGGCATGCCGGACTCCTCGACGTACCCGTTGCCGCCCAGGCATTCCAGGGCCTCGGCGGCGTGCGCGGGGCCGCGCTTGCACACCCAGTACTTCGTCACGGCCAGGGCAAGGCGGCGGAAGTCGTCCTCGCCCCGGTCCTTGGCTCCGGCCAGCCGCAGCGCCACGGTGGTGGCCGCCTCGGATTCGAGGGCCAGGTCGGCGAGGACGTTGCGCATCAGCGGCTGGTCGCGCAGCGCCTTCCCGAACGCCGTCCGGTACGTCGCGTGGTGCGCCGCCTCCCGCACCCCGGTCCGCATCCCGCTGGCCGCGCCGAGCACGCAGTCCAGCCGGGTCATGTTGACCATCTCGATGATGGTGCGCACCCCGTCGCCCTCGTCCCCGACGAGCCAGGCGGTCGCGTTCTCGTACTCCACCTCCGCCGACGCGTTGGACCGGTTGCCGAGCTTGTCCTTGAGCCGGACCAGCCGCATCGGGTTGAGCGCGCCGTCGGGCAGCACCCGGGGCAGCAGGAGGCACGACAGCCCGGCCGGGGCCTGGGCGAGCACGAGGAACAGGTCGGACATCGGCGCGGAGGTGAACCACTTGTGCCCGGTCAGCCGGTAGGACCCGTCCGGCTGCGGGGTCGCGGTGGTGGTGTTGGCCCGCACGTCCGAGCCGCCCTGCTTCTCGGTCATGGACATGCCGGCGATCAGCCCGCGCTTGGTCTCCGGGGGCCGCAGCCCGAAGTCGTAGGTGGTGGAGGTCAGCAGCGGCTCGAACCGGGCGGCCAGCTCCGGATTGCGGCGCAGGGCCGGCACCACGGCGTAGGTCATGGAGATCGGACAGGAGTGGCCGGCCTCGACCTGGCCCCAGACGTAGAACTGGGCGGCGCGGGCGACGTGCGCGCCCTTGCGGTCGTCGGCCCACGGCGCGGCGTGCAGGCCGCGGGACACCGCCGTGGTCATCAGCTCGTGCCAGGCGGGGTGGAACTCGACCTCGTCGATCCGGTGCCCGTACCGGTCGTGGGTGCGCAGCACCGGCTCGTGCTCGTTGGCCAGGCGGCCCAGCTCCCGGGCGTGCGCGCTGCCGGCCAGGACGCCCAGCTCGCGCAGGTCGGCGACGGACCAGTCGGCCCCCTCCCGGGCGACGCCCTCCAGCAGGGCCGGGTCGGCGGCGAGGTCGCGGCCGACGAGCGGCGGGACCTGGTTGGTCACCTCGTGGGTGGCGGACATGGGGTTCCTCCTCGCACCGGGAACCCCATGTTACCGCCTGGTAGCCGTCGTCAGCAGCCCGGCGGGACCGGCTGGCCCGCGTCGAGCTTCACGAACGCCGCCGAGACGTACCCGCCGTCGGGCTTGCGGTCCCACACGGTGCTTGTTCCATACGGACCAGACACGGAGCCGCCGGAGGCGGTGCACGCGATCTGGATGACGTCGTTGTGCGCCTGGGAGCCGATCACGCCGTAGCTCGTCCCGGGTCCACTGCGCACGTTCACGCTGCTGTAGGTGCCCGAGTTGACGGTGCCGGTGGAGTAGGTCGGAGTCGGGCCGCCGCCGCCGTAGTTGACGAGGTTGCAGCAGGTGTTGCCGTAGATCCTCGTGCCGTTGCGCTCGGCGTAGCCCTGGTAGGCGCTGGAGCCCTCGTACCAGGTCCAGCCGCCGATGTCCTTGCCCTGCACGGCCACGGCCGTCGAGCCCTGCCACAGGGTCCAGTGCACGTGGTCGCCGTTGGCCGAACCGCCGCACGGTAGCTGGGTGTTGATGTCGCCGACCTGCTCACCGAGGGCGATGTCGGAGCCGTCGGGCTTCGTGGTCTGGTTGACCGTGTGGTAGTACCCGGTCGTGTAGCCGTTGTCGTGCACCACCTTGATGTACGGCCAGCGGGCCGACGTGCAGAACCGGTAGATCTTGCCGGCCCGCGACGCCCTGACATGCCCGTCGCCGCCGTAGAAGTCGATCGCGTTGTAGGGCCGCGACGTGCCGGAGTCGCCGTGCACGCCCCAGTGCGCCCAGCCCGCGCCCTGCGCCCACGGCAGGGCGAGCCCGGTGGCGGTCCCGGCGAGGGCCGGCCGGACCGCGAACAGTGCCCGCTCCCCCGCGTCGACCACGGGGGCGACCTGGGCCGCCGCGCCGAACTCCGGCGTGCCCTCCAGGGTCACCCGCCACCGGCCGGCCACCCGGTGGGCGAGGAACAGCGCGGTGACCGGGGAGGCCTCGACCCCGTCGGGGACCCGGATCACCGCGCCGCCGAACACCCAGGCGCCGGAGCGGCGGCTGGGCTCGACCATGGTTTCCAGCGCCGTGCTCGCGTACGCGGCCCGGGCCTGGGCGCCGCGCTCGGCGACGAGGGTGCTCTCGACGGTCCGCCGCAGCGCGGTGTCGTCGGCCGGTCCGGCCTGGGCAGGGACGGCGGCGACGGCGAGCGCGCCGAGCAGGGTCCCGAGGGCGACTCCGGAGCGTAGCCAGAGTGGAGACATGAGGTACTCCTTGTGAGGGGTGGTATATCAGATTTGATATTCATCGCGATCAGTACCCGTGGTCAAAGTTTGTCCAATGTGTGAACGTTCCACCGAAATAGCAGGCGTGACCTGCGGCGATGCCGTCGACCGTCCGCCATTCCGTGAATCACCATATTCCTCATCAAAGTGGATATCATGGGGCGATGAAGGACCCGACGTGGTGGCTGCTCACCGCCCGGCTGGGCTCCGCGCTCGGCCTCGGCATCGCGATCGGACTGGAACGCCAGTGGCGGTCCCGGAGCGCCGGCCTGCGGACCACGGCCCTGGTCTCCACCGGTGCGGCGATGTTCGTGCTGATGAGCGTCCTGACCGACCGGGAGGCGAGTCCCACTCGGGTCGCCGCGCAGGTGGTGTCCGGAATCGGATTCCTGGGCGCCGGCGTCATCATCCGGGAGGGCGGCAGCCTGCGCGGCATCAACACGGCCGCGACGATCTGGTGCGCGGCGGCCGTGGGCTGCCTGTCCGCCGCCGGGCACCTCGGGGCGGCCGGTGCGGGCACCGGCGCCGTGATCGCCACCAACCTGCTGCTGCGGCCCGTCGCGCTGCGGATCGACCGCCGGGTGGTCTCCGCGCCCGGCCGGCACCGCGACTACCTGCTGCGGGCCGTGTGCCGGGACGAGGACGAGGCGCAGATCCGCGCGCTGCTCGTGCACGCCCTGCCGGCCGACCTGTTCACGCTGCACGAGGTCCGCAGCCGCGACCTGGAGGACACCGGCAGGGTCGAGGTGACCGCCCGGCTGACCGCTGCCGTCGCCGACCCGGGACAACTCGAGGACGCCGTGAGCATGCTGAGCCTGCAGCCAGGTATTACAGCGGTCAGTTGGCAGTTTGTCAGTCGTGAACCCGACGAGGAGGACGACGTCTAATACAAATGGTGCGAGAAATTGTCGCCTGGCGGAATAGATCAGAAGTCAATAGCTGACGAAAATTTGTTTTCTCAAGATCAACACACCAGTTTGCTTGATTGGGCCAAATCTTTGCCATAGCCTGGCCGAGTTATCGATTGACACCCCCCCGTTGACGATAAGGAACCCGGCAATGAGTGAAGCACTCACGTCGTCGGAGTACATGGCCGCCACCTACCGCATCGCGCTCGCCGAAACGACCCGCGCCGTGTTGAGCATCGGACGATGCTCGGACGGTGACCGGGTCATCAACTACTGCGCCGGCACCGGCGAGGACAACCTCGCCATCGCCGCGGCCGTGGCCCCGACGGGGGTCGTCTACGCGGTCGACGTCGACCCGGCGAAGCTCTCGCGACTCGGCGTGCTGGCCAGGGCCGGAGGCAAGGCGGACCTGGTGCGGCCGTGGCCGAAGGACGCCATGTTCGCGGCCGACACCCCGCACGTACCCACGCATATCGCCTGCCTGTTCGGCCTGCACCGGCTGTCGGACCCCGGCCTGGCCACCCGGCGCTGGGCCGAGGGCTGCAGCCCGGCCACCAAGCTCCTCACGGCGGACTGGGCGACTCCCGGCGACGCCACGCTGCCGGCGGTCTCTGCGGCGTGGACCCTCGTCACATCGGTCACGCTCGAATTCCCGGTGCCGGCAATGGTTCCCACCGCCCGCCGTTCCGGTGACGCTCCGCCACCTCCGCGACTGATGGCGAGTGTCGTGGTCCGGGAATGGACGGGCACAACTCGTTGACCGTCGATTCCCTCCCTCGGGATAACGTTCACGAAGCGGACCCGAACAATCCATCGTGTACAGTCACGCTGATCTTTGTATTGCCCACTGAGGACGACTTGTCGAGTTAGCCGACAATTGTCTGACACAGATAGAAAAAGGGGTGGACCGGTCGCGCGCCCGGTCCACCCCTCCTCAGTTGGCCCCGTTTAGCAGACCACGGTCTTCTCGACGGAGACCGTCGGTCCGAACGGGCCGTAGTTCGCGCTCGCGCTGAACTCCGCCTTCACGGTCGCGCCGCAGCCGACCGTGTCGCCACCCAGGAAGTACTGCGCGTTGCCGTAGACCCGCGACGGGCCGGAGGTCCGACCGAGCTGGGCCCCACCCACGACGTAGCTGCTGCCGAACGTGTAGACGTTCGCCGGCGAGAAAGGGCTGCCGCCGGTCACCTGGGCGTACGAGTGCGCCGACGCGCCGTCGGTGTACACGCACACCCGGTAGGTGATGTTGCCGCCCGAGAACGTCGAACTGCACGTCTCGGTGCTGGTGCTGGCCGAGGCGGGGCCCGCCGCGACCATCAGGCCGGCGGTGGCCAGTCCGGCGAGTACCGCCGCCGCCGCGCCGCGCTGTGCGATCTTGCGCATTCTCTTCTCCTCTGTGTCCCATCCACGCACCGGCTCCCCCAGCACGTTATCCACTGTGGATCAGATGTAATACATTATGTATCACTCGGTCAGACGGATGATCAACTCTGACCGGAGGGGTGAGGCACAGATCACAATGGAGAGTGCGCAGGCCAGAGGTGTCCGCACCTGATAACCCACTGTGGCCGGTTGCCCACAGCGAGACGCACACCTATTCTGTAGCCGCATCGACGCCGGTAGTCACGGCATACCCGACTCATCACACGAGGCCCGCCCCCGCCTCGCGAACCTGGCCCGCCCTAGGAGACAACCCCGGTGCTACTCGCCGACGAGTTCTTCCTGATCGCCCACGACGACACCGACGGTCGTCGCCGGCTGCACGGCAGGGCGACCGACCTCGGCCTCGCCGGGGCCCTCCTCGGCGAGCTCGTGCTGTTCCAGTGTCTGGCCATCGAGAACGGCATCGTCACCGTCATCGACCGCCAGCCCCCGGCCGACCCGCTCGCCGCCGTCGTGCTCGGCGACATGCTCGGCTCCCCCCAGCACCGCGACATCCGCACCTGGCTGGCCTACCTCAGCCAGACCGCCTCGGAGAACGTCGCGCACCGCCTCGTCGAGCTCGCGTTCCTCCGCCGCGAGGAGTCCCGGATCCTGTGGCGCACCACGGTCCGCTACGTCCCCGTGGACTTCGCCCAGAACGGCTGGCCGGCCCCCCGGCTGCGGATGTCGCTCACCGAGGGCCGCCCGATGGACCTGCACGAGATGGCCCTGGCGGCGCTCGTCGAGGCCGCCGGGCTGTTCGAGACCGTGGTGTGGGACGGCAACCAGGCCTCCGCGCGACGGTACCTGCGGCGGATCGTGTCCACCCTGCCGGCCTCCCTGCGCGAACTCGCCGGACATGTCGAAGCGGCCGTCGGGGACGCCGTCCTGACCCACAGGGGTTGACGCCCCCACGTCGCCCCCGTGCACCCCCATCCCCCACCCGAAGGAAGACACCCCCATGTCCACTACCGGACGCAAACGCCCGGACCACGTGTCCCAGGCGCTGGCGAGCAGCAGGCTCGGCGTGCCAGCTGTCGTCTTCTTCGTCTTGTCCGCCGCCGCGCCGCTCACCGTCGTCGGCGGCGTCATCACCACCGGGTACGCGGTCACCGGCATCACGGGCCTCCCCCTGGCCTTCCTCGCCGTCGCAGCCGTGCTCGTGCTGTTCTCCGTCGGGTACGTCGCGATGGCCCGGCACGTGTCCAACGCCGGCGCCTTCTACACGTACGTGACCCGGGGTCTCGGCCGGCCGGCCGGGATCGGGGCGGCGTGGGTCGCGCTGCTCGCGTACAACATGATGCAGGTCGGGCTCTACGGCGGCTTCGGCTTCGTCGCCGCGCCGCTCCTGAACGACTGGTTCGGCGTCTCCCTCGCCTGGTGGGTGATCGCGCTGTTCTCCTGGGCCCTGGTCGCCGTGCTCGGCGTCATGCGGGTCGACATCAACGGCACGATCCTGGCGTTCCTCCTCGTGGCCGAGATCGCCGTGATCGTGGTCTACGACGCCGCCAGCCTGCTCAACCCGGCCGGCAACACGGTCAGCTACGAGACCCTCAAGCCCAGCAACCTGTTCGTGTCCGGGCTGGGCGCGCTGCTGGTCATCGCCGTCACCGGCTTCGTCGGCTTCGAGGGCGCGGCGGTGTTCGCGGAGGAGACCAAGAACCCGCGCCGCACGGTGCCCATCGCCACGTACGTCTCCGTCGGCATCATCGCCACCCTCTACGCCGTGTCCGCCTGGGCCATGACCGTGGCCACCGGGCCGGAGAACATCGTCAACACGTCCCGGGAGAACGGCCCGGAGACCATCTTCCTGCTCGCGGGCGCGCACCTGGGCACCACTGCGGTCCACATCGGACACGCCCTGCTGCTGACCAGCCTGATCGCCGCGATGATCAGCTTCCACAACACCACGGCCCGGTACGCCTTCGCCCTCGGCCGCGAGCGCGTGCTCCCGGCGGCCTTCGGCCGCACCAGCCGCCGGTCCGGGGCGCCCAAGGTCGGCTCCCTGGCCCAGAGCGCCCTCGGCCTCGTCGTGATCCTCGGGTACGCCGCCGCCGGCCTCGACCCACTCACCCAGCTCTTCTTCTGGGCCGGCACCAGCGGAGCCTTCGGGGTGCTGCTCCTGATCACGGCCACCTCCGTCGCCGTGATCGGCTTCTTCAGCCGCGAGCCGAACGGCGAGTCCGCGTGGCGCCGCCTCATCGCCCCGGGCCTGGCGGTGCTGGCCCTGAGCATGATGGTGGTCCTGTCCGTGAGCAACTTCGCCACCCTGCTCGGCGTCGAGGCCACCTCGCCGCTGCGCTGGATCGTGCCGGCCCTGTTCCCGGTCGCCGCCCTGATCGGCGTCGGGTGGGCCCTGGTGCTGAAGGCGACCCGCCCCGACGTGTACCGGTCGATCGGCCTCGGCGCCAACAGCTCCATCGGCCGCACCGGCCCCAGCGTGCTCGCGCCCGAGGCCCCGGTCTCGCCCCGCGTCGCCACCGAGGGGGCTCGATGAGCTCCGTCGGCATCACGGTGGCAGGCGACAGCGACGCGAACCTGGTCGCCGGGCTGATCGCCAGCGCCTTCAACGACCTCGACGTGGCCCGGTGGCTCGTCCCCGACGTGGTGGACCGGGCCAGGATCCTGCCCCCGCAGTTCCTGATCCTCGTCGAACACGCCCTCAAGCACGGCGAGGTGCACCTGACCGTCGACCGGGACGCCGCCGCCGTGTGGTTCCCCCGCGACGGCTCCCCGCTGCCGGCCCCCGACGACTACGACAACCGGCTCGCCGAGATCTGCGGCCCGTGGACCGACCGGTTCCACACCCTCGACGAGCTGTTCGACGCGCACCACCCGCACGAGCCGCACGACCACCTCGCGCTCCTCGCCGTGCTCCCCGGCCGGCAGGGCAAGGGGGTCGGCAGCGCGCTGCTCCGGCACCGGCACGCGTCCCTGGACGCGGCCGGCCGCCCGGCGTACCTGGAGGCCAGCAGCCCCGAGAGCCGGGACCTGTACCTGCGGCACGGCTACGAGCTGCGCGGCGAGCCGTTCACTGTTCCGGACGGCACGCCCTTGTGGCCCATGTGGCGCCGCCCTCAGTAGGTTGGGCCCCGCTCAACGACGATGCGTGCGTTGGGGAAGGCCCTGCATACAACACCGGTATGCAGGGCCTTCCCCGCCTTCGCCTCCCCGCCCTGAGCGGGGCCACTGCGCCTTAGATCAAGGTCTAGAGCCAGATCAGAGCAGGGGCTTCAGGGCCGCGACGGTGGTGTCGATGTCCGCGTCGTCGACGTCCTGGTGGGTGACGAGACGGACCACGGTCGGGCTCATCGCGCCGATCAGCACCCCGCCCTCCCGCGCGCCGGCGACCACCCGGGCCGCGTCCGGCACGGTCACCAGCACGATGTTCGTCGCGGCGGTCACCCCGAGCGCCCCGGCCAGCCGGGCGGCGCGGGCGTGGTCCTGGTCGAGCCGGGCGATGTTGCCCAGCGCGTAGTCGCCGGCCGCTGCGTAGATGCCGACCTGGCGCAGGCCGCCGCCCATCCGCTTCCTGATCGGCCGGGCCCGCGCGATCCGCTCGGCGCTGCCGAGGACCAGGGAGCCGGCCGGCGCGCCGAGGCCCTTGGACAGGCAGACGGCCATGGTGTCGAACAGTCGGCCGTACTCGGCCAGCGGGACGCCCGTGGCGACGTGCGCGTGCCAGATCCTGGCCCCGTCGCAGTGCACGGCCAGCCCGTGCGCGTCGGCCGTCTCGCGGAGGGCCTCGAGGTCGGTGAGGGGCACGACGGTACCGCCGCGCAGGTTGTGGGTCTGCTCGACGACGACCGCGGCCGTGGGGACGGCGTTGTAGCCCTCCTTGCGGATCATCGCGGGCACCTCGGACAGTTCGCGGTAGGTGCGGCTGCTCACGCCGCCGTATGCCGCCGCCGCGCCCAGTTCGTAGGCGAGGACGTGCGCGTCGGTGTCGGCGAGCAGCTCCTGGCCGGGGCTCGCGATCAACTGGACGGCGATCTGGTTGGCCATCGAGCCCGTCGGGGTCCACAGGGCGGCCTCGTGGCCGAACAGGGCGGCGACCCGGTCCTGGAGCGCGTTGACGGTGGGGTCCTCGCCGTACACGTCGTCGCCGACCTCCGCGGCGGCCATGGCGGCGCGCATCTCCGGTCCGGGCCTGGTCACCGTGTCGCTGCGGAGATCAATCATGCAGACACCCTACGTCCCGCCCCGGACCGTCGCCCGGGAGTCCGGCCGAGTCCAGATCAAACCCGTCATCCGGGTACGCGCGCGCCCCGGTGCCGGTAGCCAGCCAGAGCGGGCCACCGGCACGTGAGTGGCTACCTGACGTAGATCTTGGGGCTGTACGCGGAGCTGGAGGGCTTGCCCGCTTCGGTGGCCCAGGCCCGCACCTTGTAGCCGAGCGACCACGCGCCAGGGTCGCCGCAGTTCACCAGCCACTGGGTGCCGGTGGAACCGCGCTGGTCGGAGGTGAGCACGTTGCCCACGCCACAGCTGCTCTGGAAGTGCGGCTTGCCGTCGGAACCCATGTAGTCCACTTCTGCGTAGATGCGGGTGTCGGTGCTGAGGACGGTCCAGTTCACGACCGCGTTGATCTGACGGTCGTAGGCCGTGCCGTAGGCGCACGCGTTGAAGATGACGTAGTCGTTGAAGTTCAGGTCAGCACTGCAACCGCCGCCTGAGGAACTGGCCTGAGCCGGGCTGGCCACCGCGAGGGAGCCGACGAGGAGCGCGGCGGACGCGCCGATCACACTGAGGATTTTCTTCATGTCGTGATTGAACCGGCCCCGCCGGAGGCCGGGAACCCATGTGCCCGTCCGGATGCGTCCGGGATCGTCCAGAGGCTCTCGCCGGGCACGCGCGGCGCTCAGGAACGACGGAGTACCCAGAGCGCGATGGTCGCCACGATCATCACGAGAGCTGCTGCGCGCACGTGGGCTTCTCTCCGGTTGTCACATACTCGCTGATCATTGTCGCGTGGCTGCCGTCCCACGGCCTGACGTTGTATCCCCACTCATCGAAGTGGGCCACGGCGTCGGCCGTGTCCGCGAGGGGCTCGTTGTGAACGGGCGACCAGTTCATGAACCTCAACGCTGCTCTCCTTCATACGTCTCGCGGTGCCGTGCATGACATTCGATCAGCCTCGGAGGACGTCGAGGACGGACAGCGCGAGAGCCGTCACGATCACCAATAAGGCGAGGAGCGTGATGGAGTGCAGGATCGAAGTTGCCCGCGATACGCCCGTTCGGCCAGCGTGACGGGTGCGCCTGGTCACGTGACAACCGCCGCACTGCCCGCAGAAATCGGCCCGCCACGAACCCTGCCCCAGCGCGATAGCCTGAACGGCTTCGTCGAGTGTGACCGTCGAGAATCCTGCCGCGCGAAATGGACAGGGCTTCGCGGGTAGTCGCGCCCAGGCGGTGGCGGTCCTGATGTCGACCGATCCTGGCTGCACCAACGAAAACTCTCGTGTTGGGTCTTCCCCCCTGTTCACGGCATGAGTCCGAGGCGGTCCAGGAAGCGGTGTGCCTCGATCCGCGCGTAGCACGGTGCGTGGATGGTCACGCCAGCGAGGATGCAAGCCGCGCAGTGCCCCTCATCGTCCTCGTGGTGTGTGTCCATGACCTGCCGAGCGTCGTGCTCAGACGTGATCTCCGCCAGTTCTGCCATGAATCATCCTCTGCTTGGGTCGTGGCATTGCTTGGATGGGCAGCTCCCGGCCGACCTACTCGACATCCGTTGACTGGGGAAGACAGACGGGAATTCAGCCAACCGGGAGCACCCTGGGAGTAGTCAACCCGTTACCCAACGCGAAATCGACCGCCCTGCGGGATGTGTTGAAGACGTCTACCCGGGGCCACAAACGTCCCTTCGAGTACTTGAGACGTCCCATCCGGGAAGCGTTGAATTCCTCGTATGAATGAGCGTCTACGTACGACGATGCTGCGCGGGGGCGTCTCCGTGGAGGAGTTGGCCGAGGCATGCGAGGTTGACCCCAAGACTGTTGAAAGGTGGATCTCCCACAACCGGGTGCCGCACCGTCGGCATCGTTGGGCTGCGGCCCAGCGGCTCGGCACTGACGAGACCTACCTCTGGCCCGACGTGCTCGCCAAGGGCGACGGCCGACTGGCGGAAGCCAGCCGTTCGGAGCTCACAGAGGTCTATCCCGACCGTGCGTCGATCCCTCGCGACACGTGGTTGAGGCTGTTGACGGGCACCCAGGAACACATGGACGTCCTCGTCTACTCAGGCACGTTCTTCGCACAGACCCAACCCCGGGTCGCCGCCATGCTGGCCGAGCGCGTCTCTGCCGGGGTGCAGGTGCGTTTGTGTTTCGGCGACCCCGAAAGCCAGGCGGTCGCGGTCAGAGATCAGGAAGAGGGCCTCGGCGGGACCATGGGGGCGAAGATCCGGGCGAGCCTCACCTACTACCGTGACCTCGTCCGGTTCGACGGCTGCGAGATCCGACTTCACGCGACCACGTTGTACAACAGCATCTTCCGTTACGACGACGAACTGATCGTCAACGCTCACGTCTACGGAGAGCCAGCCAGCCTCAACCCCGCTCTGCACTTCCGTAAGCTCGATGGCGGCACCTTGTTCGCGCACTACACGGCAAGCTTCGACCGGGTGTGGTCCGAGGCCGTACCGTGGAATCCGGGAGGCTGAGCGATGGGACGCGTCGAGTACTGGAATGATGCCCGGGCTCCTCACCCCAATAGCCTGGTCCCCGCCTGCGGTGTGCTCGCCGTGGACGACGCGGGGCGCATCCTGCTCCAGCGGCGCCGCGATACCGGCCAATGGGCACTACCGATGGGCAAACAGGAGCTGGGCGAGACCCCGACGGCCTGCGCGACCCGCGAGACACACGAGGAGACCGGCGTTCTCGTCGAGATCACCGGTCTCCTCGGCATCTACTCCGACCCGGGCCACATAGTGGCGTACACCGACGGTGAGGTCCGCCAGGAATACGAGGTCACCTTTCTCGCGCGGCCGACCGGCGGAGCCCCTGCCGCCAACGACGAAGCCAGCCAGGTCGGATGGTTCGCCGTCGCCGAACTCGGCGGACTGGACATCCACCCGACCATGCGCCGCCAGATCGACCATTTCCTGAGCGGCCGGTTCCCCCACTTCGACTAGCGAGGTGTCGAACCGCCGAACACAGGGTCAGGGACCTCCGTACCCGATGAAGGGGGTTAGAGGGTTTCGATGGTGAGGTCTCCGGTGGCGTGGCGGGAACGGATCTGCTTCTTGTCGAACTTGCCGACCGAGGTCTTCGGGACCTCCTCCAGCAGCGACCACCGCTCGGGGAGCTGCCAGCGCGGCAGGCGTTCGGCGAGGAAGTCGCGCAGTTCCGTGAACGGCACGGCCTCGCCGGCCTTGAACACGACCGTGGCCAGCGGGCGCTCGCCCCACTTCTCGTCCGGGACGCCGACGACGGCGGCCTCCAGGACGGCCGGGTGCGCCATCAGGTGGTTCTCCAGTTCCACGGAGGAGATCCACTCGCCGCCGGACTTGATGACGTCCTTGGACCGGTCGGTGAGGGTGAGGAAGCCGTCGGGGCTGATCCTGCCGACGTCGCCGGTGCGGAGCCAGCCGTCGGGGAACTGCTCGCCCAGGTAGTAGCCGGCGGTGATCCACGGGCCGCGGACGTGCAGTTCGCCGACGCTGACGCCGTCGTGCGGGAGGGTCTCGCCGTTCGGGCCGATCAGGCGGGCCTCGACGCCGGCGTGGAAGCGGCCCTGGGTGAGGCGGTAGCGCATTGCCTCCTCGCCGGACAGGCCCTGAGGGGCCCGGGCCAGAGAGCCCAGCGGGGACATCTCCGTCATGCCCCAGGCGTGCAGCAGGGTCACGCCGTGCCGGTCGTAGGCCGCCATCAGGCTGGGCGGGCAGGCGGAGCCGCCGATGATCGCCTCGTCGAGGGAGGAGAGGTCGCCGCCGGTGGCCTCGACGTACTGGAGTAGGCCCTGCCAGATCGTCGGCACCCCGCCGGCCTTGTTGGGGCGGGTGGCGGCGATGAACGCGGCGAGCGGCTCCGGGGTCAGGAACCGGTCGGGCATCGCGAGGCTCGCGCCGGCCAGGAACGCCGAGTAGGGCAGGCCCCAGGCCAGGACGTGGAACTGGGGCACGATGCCCAGGATCAGGTCGCGGGAGGAGATGTCGAAGACGTCCGGCATGACGCTGGCCATCGAGTGCAGGTAGATGGAGCGGTGGCTGTAGACGACGCCCTTGGGCTCGCCCGTGGTGCCCGAGGTGTAGCACATGGCGGCGGCGGTGTTCTCGTCCAGTTCCGGCCACGGGTACGTGTCCGGCAGGTCCCCGATCAGCTCCGAGTACAGGTGGAAGCTCTGACCCTCCGGCTGCTCGAACGCGCCGTTGACGATGACGTGCTCGATCCCGGGCAGGTGCGGCAGCAGCTTGACGAAGCCGGGCAGCAGCGAGTTGTCGACGATGACGATCCGGTCCTCGGCGTGCCGGGCGGTGTAGAGGATCTGGTCGGCGGGGAGCCGGATGTTCAGCGGGTGCAGGACGGCGCCCATGCAGGGGATCGCGTAGTACGCCTCGACGTGTTCCTGGTTGTTCCACATGAACGTGGCGACCCGGTCGCCCTCGCCGATGCCCAGGCCCGCCAGGGCGTGCGCGAGGCGGGCGGCGTTGGCGGCGACGTGCGCGTAGCTGGACTCCCGGTAGCCGCCCGGCTCGGCGGTGAGGAGGCGCGCGGCTCCGTGCACGGAACCGCCGTACTCCAGGAGCCGGCGGAGGTTGAGTGGGACATCCTGCATCGTACTGCGCATAACGAAACCCCCAGAGGTCGACTACTCATCAGTATGGTGTCTCAGGTCACACTGGGGGAAGGTGCACGCGCGGGGACGCGGTCCCGGGTCGCACCTCCGGGACCGCGTCGGTCTCGCCTCGGCTCGCTTACCGGCGGAGGCTCATATCCGTGAGGTGAAGGTGGAGAAGAACACCTCCGGCGTGTAGACGCCGGCGTTGTCGAAGCAGATCACGTCGACCACCGCGTCCGGGCCGGAGTAGGTCCACGGGGACGTCAGGTTGCAGTACCGCGACGTCGAGCTGTTGGCCGTGACCTGGGCCGTCGTCTCCTTCTGCCCCAGGTTCGGGTACTTCACGATGAACCGGCCCAGCGGCGGCGCCGTGCCCACCACGTTGGTGTTCAGCCCGGTCGGGTAGTTGAAGTTCGTCTGCCCGACGTTGCCGGCGGTCCACACGTAGCCGAAGTACTTCGGCGGCGCGAACGAGCCGAGCACCGTGCGCTCCCGGTGGTAGGACAGCGTGAACTCGGTGTTGGTCGCCGCGCCGGCCTGGTTGTAGCAGAACACGTAGGCGACGATGTCCGTGCCGGCCATGCTCCACTGGTAGATGTTGCACCGGCGCGGGGCGCCGTTCGGCTGGATGGCCGTGGCCTGCAGGTTGCCGGACAGCACCGTGGCGAGCCCGACGCCGTAGAGCTTGAAGCTGTACTGCCCGGTGCCGAGCGGCCCGCCGGACACCCCGAGGCCAGTCGAGTTGTAGGAGTCCACGATGCCCGAGGTGCCGTAGCGGACATAGGCGTGGCTCCCGGGCGGGGCCGCCACTCCGGAGCTGACGCTCCACATCACCGTGAACGCCGTGTCGTCGGCGACCCCGCCCGGCTTGTGGCACTGCACGTCCAGGATCTCGTCGACCCCGGACGGGGTCCAGAACAGGATCTCGCAGTAGTTGCCGGTCCGGCTGACGGGCGTGACGTGCACAAAGCCTTTGGGGGTACCGATGTGCGGGAACTTCACCCGGAACCGGCCGGTGGCCAGCTTGCCGCCGGAGGCCCAGTCGGCGGGGAAGGCCGTCTTCCACGTGCCCCACTGCCGGGTGGTGTTCAGGGTGGTGAAGAGGGGGACGGTCGGGTTGTCGACCAGGGCGAAGCCCCACTGGTCGGCGGTGGCGGCCTGCGCCGGGGCGACGGGCCCCAGCACAGCGCCGCACACCGCGACGAGGAGAGCGACGAGTAAGGATCTGGCGCGCATGGTGTTCATCCAATCGACATCTGACGATGGTTGACTGGAGAGTGCCACCCGTTTGCCAAGGTCACAACGCGCTGTCAGCTTTGGTACAGCGGGACGGCACATCGAATCCCGTCACCGCGCGGGGCGTGCCTGTCAGAACGCCCGGGTGACCGTGATCGTGACGTTCGGGCAGCCGTTGGCCAGGGTGGTCAGGGCCGCCTTCTCTGCGGAGTCGACGGTCAGGTTCCACCGGAGCTTGACCGCGACCCAGTCGCCGACGTAGCGGCACTTCTCCAACTGCGGCATCCAGGTGGCTGGGTCCTGGTCGCCCTTGGCCTGGTTGACGTTGTCCGTCACCGCGACGAGCGGGCGCGGGTCGCCGAGATCGTTGGCGTACTGCTGCCGGCGGGCCGTGGTCCACGACCGCGCGCCGGAGTCCCAGGCCTCCGCGAGCGGGACCACGTGGTCGATGTCCAGGTCGGCGGGGTTGGTCCAGTACGCGCCGTCGTAGTAGGAGTACCAGCGGCCGCCGGACAGGGAGCAGCCGGAGCCGACCGTGGGCGCGGTGACGGCCTCGGCGATCAGCACCTCGTAACGGGTGTTGCAGCCGTCGTGGTCCTCGTCGATCCAGAGCGGGAACAGGCTGCGGCTGTAGCCGGTTCGGACCTCGGCGGCGACGGGCAGGGAGGAGACGGCGGTGCGCAGCGGCTGGGAGACCGTGGCGGCGAAGGCCGGGGTGGCCAGCAGGGAGGCGGCGACGGCGGCGGTGAGGAGCGTGGCGAGACGGGCGAGGGTTCGGGTCATGCACGCATGGTGTTATTTGTCCACTATAGACAACAACGTACGGGATAGGAACGCCCGCCGAACGCGGAACGAACGCCGGCGGTGGGCCCGGGGTCAGCCGACCCGGGTGATCAGGGACGGGCCGTTGTTGCGGACGTTGTTCACCTCGCGGGACACCTCGTCGGCCACCACGAGACTCGTCGCCGGCACCAGCAGCCCGCGCAGCTCGTCGGTGTCGTGCCCCGTCGGGGACAGCCACGCGTCGTACGCCTCCGCGGGCACGATCAGCGGCGCCCGGTCGTGCACCCTGCCGCCCTCGTCGGTGGCGACCGTGGTCAGCACGACGGCGGACCACAGCCACGCGTCCGGGTCGTCCTTCGGCAGGGCCGGGTCGCGCCACAGCTCGTAGAGCGCCGCGAGGGCGAGGACGCCGTCGTCGGGGAGGTGCAGGTAGAAGGGGACCTTCTCGGTGGTCCACTCGTAGAAGCCGTCGGCGGGCAGGATCGCGCGGCGCTTCTCCCAGGCCTTGCGGAAGGCCGGCTTCTCGTCGGCGGACTCCAGGCGGGCGTTGATGAGCTTGCGGCCGATGTTCAGGTCCTTGGCCCAGGACGGGACGAGGCCCCAGCGCACCGCGCGCAGCTGGCGCTCCGGCCGGTCGTCGTGCAGCCGGTCCAGGACCGCGTAAACCTGCTTGGTGGGGGCCACGTTGAAGTCGGGCTCCAGCACCTCGGACACGGCGACCCGTTCGACGCCGAACTCCTCGACGATCTGTTCGGGGGCGAGCCGGGACACGTACCTGCCGCACATGTCCCTATAGTGCCCCACCGGCCGGGGTGCGCGGGCCTACACCGCCCGGTACACCTGGCCGTGCGGCTCCACGCAGTGGCCCTCCGCCGCGGCGTGGTCGACCTGCAGCGTCGTGTGGTCGAGGTGGTGCCGCTGGACCAGCAGGTGCTCGATCTCCGCCTGGATGGCGTGGCAGTCCCCGCCGGGCACGACCAGGATGTGCGCCGACAGCGCCGGCTGACCCGAGGTGATCTGCCAGACGTGCAGGTCGTGCACCTCCGCGACCCCGGGGACGGCGGCCAGCTCCGCCCCGAGCGCCCCCGGGTCGAGCCCGGCCGGCGCGGCTTCCAGAAGGATCCGGCCGGACTCCCGCAGCAGGCCGACGCCCGCCTTCACCATCAGGACCACCACGATCAGCGAGGCGATCCCGTCGGCCCGGACGAACCCGGTGAGGAGCATGACCCCGCCGGCGACGGCGGTGGCGATGAACGCGTAGAGGTCGTTGAGGACGTGCTGAAACGCGCCCTCGACGTTGAGGCTCGACCGGTTGGCCCGGCTCAGGCACCAGGCGGCGGCGACGTTGACGACGATGCCGGCCAGGGCGGTGACGAGGACCAGCCCACCCTGGACCTGGGGCGGGTCGATCAGGCGGCGGACCGCCTCGTAGGCCAGCCAGGCGCCGAGCAGGAGCAGGGTCAGGCCGTTGGCCTGCGCGGAGAGGATCTCGGCCCTTTTCAGCCCGAACGTGTACCCGCCGCGGGGCGGCCGGGCCGCCAGGCGCATCGCGACCAGCGCCAGGACGATGGACGCCGCGTCGGTGAGCATGTGCGCGGCGTCCGAGATCAGGGCGAGGGACTGGGCGAGCATGCCGACGACGACCTCGACGAGCATGAACCCGGTGATCAGGACGAGGGCCACGGTCAGCCAGCGGCGGTCGGCGTCGGCGGACACCCCGTGGGAGTGGGTGTGCCCGGGGCCGTGGTCGTGGTCGTGGCTCATCGCGCTTCCCGATCTGCGTGGGTGGAGTCGACGGTTTCGGGGTGGGGCTCTACCGCGAGGACGACGCCGAGCAGGTCGCCGAGGGCGTGGGCCAGGCGGGGGTCGGAGATCTCGTAGCGCACCCGGCGGCCCTCCCAGGCCGCGACGACCAGACCGCAGCCGCGCAGGCACGACAGGTGGTTGCTGATCTTCGACCGGGACTCGCCGAGCCGGTCGGCCAGCTCGCTCGGGTAGGCCGGGGCGGCGGCCAGCTCCACGAGGATCCGGCACCGGGTCTCGTCCGCGAGGGCCCGGCCGATCCGGGTCATGGCGTCGAGGTGGGTCTCAGCGGTCAGCAGCACACCTGAACCATACAGGGTGAGCTGAACCATTACAAGACTCGAATATTCTAGGCGGCGCGGAGGACCTCCAGGACCACCGGGTCGATCCGACCCTCGACGAGCCGCTCCTCCATGTTCGCCGAGCCCGCCCAGGCCGCCAACCCGGCGTCCAGGCCGCGGTCGACCGCGTAGCCGAGCGCCGTCAGCCGGGCCCCCACCTCCTCGGCCACGGCCCCTTCCAGGGACAGCAGCAGCTCGGGGTCCGTGTGGCCGAACAGCTGGTCGTGCAGCACGTACAGCCGGGCCAGTTCGGCGACCGGGTCCCGGTGGTCGTCCACCCGCAGGTCGACGGCCACGTCGCTGAGGCCGCCGTAGCCGCCGCCCGGGGAGACGATGTACAGCGCGGCGCTCTGCCGGCCCCGGCTGTCCCCGCCGGCCGCCTCGCCCGCCGCCAAGGCCTGCAGCAGCCGGTCGGCGAACGGCAGGTCGGCGCTCCCCAGCCAGGACCGCTCCATCTCCGCGACCACCTCGGGGCCGGTGAGAATGTTGCCCTGGATCGCGTAACCGTCCCCGGCGACGCCGCCGGCCCAGTCGAAACACCCCTTTCCGGTGTACGTCGCCCCAGAGCCCGTCGGGCCCACCACCCCGAGCTGGCGGTCCTCGCGCCCCTGGTCGGCGGCCGTGAGCCCGGCGACGACGTCGGCCGCCGGGGTCCCGGTGCGCAACAGCGCGAGCCCCTGCGGCCGGTACGCCAGGTTCGCGTACGCCTGGGTAGCCAGCGCGCCGACCCCGGCCTCCGCGGCCGGCACCGCCATGCCCACGGCGAGGAACTTACTGGCCACGGCCACGCCGAGCGCCACGCCGTCGGCCGAACGGGCCACGATGGAGTACGTCATGGGCCGGAGCCTACCGAGCGTTCAGGAACGTGCCCAGCCCCCGGACGGGTGCGCACCGCGCCGGGTCTGCTCCGGTCAGAGCCAGCCGCGTTCCTCCGCGATCCGGGCCGCCTCCGGGGACGTCCTCGCCCCGGTCTTGCCGATCGCCGAGGACAGGTGGTTGCGGACGGTGCCCTCCGACAGGCGGAGCTGTTTCGCGAGGTCGGAGACCGTGCCGCCGGCGACGGCCGCCAGGAGCACCTCGTGTTCGCGCGGGGTCAGCGGGCTCGCGCCCGTGGCCAGGGACTCCGCGGCCAGTGCCGGGTCGACCACCCGGAGACCGGCGTGCACCCGGCGGACCGCGTCGACGAGCTGCTCCGGAGGGGCGTCCTTCACCACGAAGCCGACGGCCCCGGCGGCCATCGCCCGGGCCAGGTACCCGGGGCGGCCGAACGTCGTGCAGATCACGATCCGCACGCCCGGCAGCGCCCGGTGCAGCTCGGCGGCGGCCGTGAGGCCGTCCTTGCCGGGCATCTGCACGTCGAGCAGGGCCACGTCGGGGGTCGCTGCCCTCGCGGCGGCCAGCACCTCGTCGCCGGAGGCCACCTGGGCCACGACCTCGATGTCGGGCTCGATGCTGAGCATCGCTGCGAGCGCGCCGCGCACCAGGGCCTGGTCGTCGGCCAGCAAAACCCTGATCACGTCGTCTCCTCCACAGAAGTCGGTGCCGTCTCGGAAGTGGTCGAAGGCCGGGGTGGGACCGACGCGCGGATCATGAAGCCGCCGCCGGGCAGCGGGCCGGCGTCGACCGTGCCGCCCACGGCCGCGAGCCGCTCCCGCAGGCCGGTGAGCCCGTTGCCGGCCGGGCCGGGCGGGGCGACGCCGTTGTCGCGGACCTCCAGCCAGGTCGGGCCGAGCCGGATCTGGCAGCGGGTCGCGCCCGAGTGCCGCAGCACGTTGGTGACGCCCTCACGGACCACGTAGGCGAGGGACTCCTGCAGCTCCGGGGGCACGTCGTCGACCGCGTGCGGCAGGTCGGCGACGATGTCCGCGGCAGCGAGGGCGACGTTCGCGCCGGCGAGCTCGGCGGCCAGGGAGGCCTTGCGGTACCCGGAGACCGTCGCGCGGACCTCGGTGAGCGCCTGCCGGGACAGCCGTTCGAGGTCGGCGATCTCCGCGACGGCCCGGTCCACGCCGTTCGGGTCGGACTCCAGGATCCGGCGGGCCAGGCCGGCCTTCACAGTGATCGTGGTCAGGCTGTGGCCGAGGACGTCGTGCAGGTCGCGGGCGACCCGGGCCCGTTCCTGGCTCACGGCCATCGTGGCGAGTTCGTGCCGGGCGGTGAACAGCTCCCGGTTCACCGTCATCAGCCGGCCCATCAGCGCCACCGAGGCGGCGATCGCCAGCAGGCCCAGCCACGCGCCCATCAGGTCCTCGCCGGTGACCACCATCGCGACCAGCAGGCCAGCGAGCAGGGCCCCGCTGAGACCGACGGCCCAGCGGAACGGGAGCATCACCGAGACCGGGCCGATGATGTACGTCGCGAGCATCATCGTCGGCAGCCCGCCGATGGTCAGCAGCGCGACGAACAGGAGGAGCAGCCAGCCGACCAGGGCCAGTTTGCGGCCGGTCACGGCGTTCCAGAACAAGATCACGCCGAAGCCGTAGCTCAGGCCGTAGACGGACAGGACCGCCAGGAACGCGATCTTCGTGCCGGTCGGGCGGTCGGACGTCGCCACGTCGGCGGCGAACGAGACCAGGAACAGCGAGAAGAACACCGTGACCAGTACGCCGACCCTGCGGCCCAGCATGCCACGGACGGCGCCCGGCACCGGGGGCTCCGGTACCGGGCTGGCGTCAGTCGTCATGGTCGAAGACTAGACGCGGGCCGTGTCGGTCACGTAGCGGCGGGCGGCCAGGAGACCGGCCACCACCGCGTACCCGCCGAGGACCGCCGCCGCCGTGCCGAGGACCGGGTGCGGGGCGAAGGCCGCCTGGCCGACCTCGCGGAGCCAGTACGTCGGCGTGATCTTCATGATGTTCTGCATCCAGTCCGGCACGATCTGGGCCGGGATCCACATGCCGCCGAGCAGGCCGAGCACCATCATCAGGCCGCTGACGATCGGCTGGAGGCTGTCGACCGTGGCGTACTGGCCGATCATGATGCCGAGCACCGCGAACGGGGCCGCGGCCAGCCAGAGGCCGAGGATCAGGCGCAGCCACTGGCCGCCACTGAGGTCCACGCCCTGGGTCAGCCCGAGCAGGGACACCAGGCCGATGGTCGGGAACGCCATCAGCATGGCGAGCAGACCCTTGGTGAGCATGTACGTCACGCCCGGCATCGGCGTGAGCCGCAACTGCCGCTGCCAGCCGATCCCGCGCTCCATGGCGATCTGCGCGCCGGTGGACAGGGCCGCGCCCATCGAGCCGTACGCGGCCATCGCGACCATCAGGGACGGGGCCACGGCCGAGCCGTCGGGGTACGTCGCGCCGTTCTTGGCCCACAGGCCGCAGTAGATGACGAACAGCACCGACGGCATGACCACGGTGAAGACGGTGAACCGGCTGTTGCGGGCGACGAGCTTGGCCTCGATGGCCAGGTAGCGCAGGTTCATCGGGCGTCCTCTCCGGTGAGCGCGAGGAAGGCGTCCTCGAGGTTCACTGCTGCGATCTCAATGTCGTGGGCTTCGGGGTGCTCGCGCAGCAGGGCGCGGACGGCGGCGTCGGAGTCGGCGCAGCTCAGGACGGCGCGGCCGTCGCGGAGTTCGAGGGAGGTGACGCCGGGCAGCGCGGCCAGCTGGGCCTCGGTGGCGTCCGGCACGACGGCGCGCAGCGTACGACCGGAGGCGGCGGCCCGGACCTGGGCGACCGTGCCGTCGGCGATCACCCGGCCGGAACGGAGCAGGACGACCCGGTCGGCGTACTCCTGGGCCTCCTCCAGGTAGTGGGTGGCGAACAGGACCGTGCGGCCGGCGTCGGTGTACTCCCGCATCGACCGCCAGAACTGCCGGCGGATCTCGACGTCCATGGCGACCGTGGGCTCGTCCAGCACCAGCAGGTCGGGGTCGCTGACCATGGCCAGCGCGAACCGGACACGCTGCTTCTGACCGCCGGACAGCTTGCCGCACTTCTGCTTGGCGATGTCGGTGATCCCGACCGTCGCCATCGTGGGCGCGACCCGCTCGGGCTTGCCGTGCAGGGTGGCGATGATCTCGATGGTCTCGCGGACCGTGGCGTTGGCGCGCAGGTTGTCCTTCTGCAGCATCGCGCCGATCACGCCGGCCCGGACCGCGTCGCGCGGCGTGCGGCCGAAGATCCGCACCTGGCCGGCGTCGGGCTTGCTCAGGCCGAGGAGCATGTCCACCGTGGTCGACTTGCCGGCCCCGTTGGGGCCCAGGAGGGCGACGACCTCACCGGGGGCGATGGTCAGGTCGACGCCGTCGACGGCGCGGAGGTCGCCGTACCGCTTGTGGAGTCCGGTCAGACTGACGGCCGATCCGGCCTGGACAGTCGCTGTCGTTGTCATGCCCATGACTCTGCCGGTCCGGGGCCGGGCGTACCCCGGTCGCGCGTCATGATCTTGGCATGACAGTTGTCATGGGCCGTCGAGGACGATCGGCTCGCCCTTCTCGGCCTGGGCCAGGGCCTCCGGGTGCAGCGCGCGGGCGGCGAGGAGCCTCGGCAGCAGGTCCCGGTCCGTCGTCAAGGCCCGGAAGGCCACCCCGACGGTCACGTCGTGGTCCGGGCGGTGCAGGACCTCGATCCCGTCACCGGCCCGGATCTCCCCAGGGACGATCACTCTCAGGTACGACCCGGGCACGCCCCGCTCCGTGAACCGCCGCACCCAGCGCTTCTCCCCCAGCCATCCCGCGAACGTCCGGCACGGGATCCGCGCCGTGGTCACCTCCAGCACGACCTGCGGCCCCACCCGCCAGCGCTCGCCGATCAGCGCACCCGTGACGTCGAGGCCGACGGTGGTCAGGTTCTCGCCGAACATGCCCGGGCGCAGCTCGCGGCCCAACTCCGCGGCCCACGCGTCGAGGTCCTCCGCGGCGTAGGCGTAGACGGCCTGGTCGTCGCCGCCGTGGTGGCGCAGGTCGCGGATCCGGTCGCCGGCCAGGCCGCTGCCGCCGACGCCCTTGGGCCCGGGGGCCGTCACCGCCACCGGGCCCGGGACCGGGCGCTTGTCGATGCCGGTCTCGCCGGGCGTGGCGTGTTCGGTCGGGGTGATCCGGCCGATGTTCAGAGACAACACGGAAGCCATGATCACCAGGGTACCGCCGGGGTGGCGGGAGCATTCGGACGTCGTCTGCGGCGCGGAGCCTGCGCGGGGCCTGCCGGGAGCGTTCGCGGAGCCGTCTCGGCGCGGAGCCAGGCCCGGAATGCCCTGGCCGCGCCACGACGGGTCGTAGAGCACCAGCACCACGTGCGGGGCGCCGCAGGTGGCCCGGGACTGTTCGACCGACGTGCGGGAGCCGCCGACCCTGGTGGGATCGGCGGCTCCGTACCCGTCTAGTAGACGTGGCAGACCGGTGCGACGAACGCCTCGTCCTTGCCCGCGAGGGCCGGCGCGAAGCTGAACAGCTGGTTCACCCGCGACGCCTCGGCGGTGCTCGGGTTCGGGTTCTTGCACGAGGTACCGGCGCTGCCGCCGGACATCAGGATCGCGCAGTTACCGTTGTAGTTGTCCGGCAGGCCGAGGATGTGGCCCAGCTCGTGCGCGAGGATCCGCAGCGGGCTGTGACCCTGGTTGACCTGGGTGGTGTCGATGTAGACGGTGCCCCGACCCAGACCCTGGACGTAGGCGCGGGAGCCGCCACTGTTGGTCACGTAGATGTAGATGGTCGGGCTGCCCGTCTTCTGCAGGTGCACGTTGGGCACCCGCTGGTTCCAGATCGCGACGGCCTGGTCGGCGGTGGCCGAGAACTGGCCGGCACCGCTGGCGTTGTACACCAGGGTCCGGGCGGCGAGGGCCGGGGCAGGGGCGGCGGCCGCCGGAGCGGCCTGGGCCGCGCCGCCGCCGAAGAGCAGTGCGCTGCCGGCGACCGCGACCGCGATGGTCACGTTCCGCATACCGCGCAGGAAGCTCCTGGGAGTCATGTTCACGCTCCATGATGAGGGGTTCATGTAACAGGGACCGTTAGGACCTACCAAAGATTTAGATTTATGAATAATCAGGTGTCAAGGGGCAGACGCGAGGTTGTCACCCGATGCCGCGCAAGTGCCCAGGATGCGGCGCAATTCAAGGGTTTTCCCTAGCAGGGATGATGGGTGGACGAGGGTCGTCGGCGCGGTCGCCGATCGCCCTTGGACGGGGCAGGCAGCATGCCACCTGGCTCTGGCGGCTTGGCGGCGTCGGCGGCATGTCGTGGCGGGGCTCGGTGGGCGTCGGCGGTAGCGGGTCGGCACCGGGCTCGAGGCGGTTCGACGCCCCGGGCCGGTTTTGTCGGGGGTGGCGACTAAGGTTTCGTGGCGTGGCAACATTGACCGAACTTGTCGATCCGGGCTGGGCCGAGGCCCTCGAACCCGTGCAGCCGAACATCACAGCGATGGGTGAGTTCCTCCGGGAGGAGATCGCCGCCGGGCGCAGCTACCTGCCCGCCGGGGAGAACATCCTGCGGGCCTTCACCCAGCCGCTGGACAGTGTCCGGCTCCTCCTCGTCGGCCAGGACCCCTACCCGACCCCGGGCAACGCCGTGGGGCTGAGCTTCTCGGTGGCACCGGACGTGCGCCGGATCCCGCCGAGCCTGATCAACATCTTCAAGGAGTACATGACGGACCTGGGCCTGCCCAAGCCCGCCACCGGCGACCTGACCCCGTGGGCCGAGCAGGGCGTCCTGCTGCTCAACCGGTCACTCACCACGGCACCGCGCAATCCCGGCGCGCACAAGAACAAGGGCTGGGAGAAGGTCACCGACCAGGCGATCCGGGCCCTGGTCGCCCGGGACAAGCCGCTGGTGGCGATCCTGTGGGGGCGCGACGCGCAGGGGCTGCGGCCGCTGCTGGGGTCGACGCCGTGCGTCGAGTCGGTGCACCCGAGTCCGATGTCCGCCGACCGGGGATTCTTCGGATCGCGGCCGTTCAGCCGGGCGAACGAGCTGCTGGTCGCTCAGGGTGCCGAGCCGATCGACTGGACGTTGCCCTCCTGATTCCTGGAGCTGGCCGACCGGCCCCGGGTGGCGTCGCGAAGGCGCTGTCCGGGGCCGGGCGTCCGCTGCGGGCCGAGCGGGCCGAGCGGGCCGAGCGGGCCGAAGCCAACGAACGGCGACGCGGCTCGGATGGTGGGCCGGGCGGTCGGCGCGTTCCGCCCCGGTCTTCGCCACCGGGTGGCGGAGTTGACGGGTCCATGAGTGGGGCCGGCGCGTCACTTGTGGCCATGTCCACTTCGTGAACCCGTCGGGCCTGGGCGAACGCCAGCCCGGCGGGGTCTCCTGGAGAGGCGCGGGAGGTTCCGCGTTCCCTACCCAGGAGGCAACGATGACTTCTGTCCTTACCCGTTCCCGGATCGCGGCGCTCGCCCTGGCCGGTGCCGCCACCGTCGCGGCGGTGACCGTGCCGGTCGGCGCGGCCCAGGCCGCCACCCCGTTGCGGGTCCAGTGCTTCTACACGGTGACGGCGGCCGGCGACGGCCAGTCCGTGCGCTACGGCGCGAGCACCACGACCGCCGCCGTCGGCACGATGCACACCGGGGACGTCGTGATCACGTGGAAGACCACGACCACCCTCAACGGGTACGTGTGGAGCGCCGACTTCTACGCCGGCCACCGGTACTACCCGTTGACGAACACGACCACCGGAGCGGTGTACGCGGTCAGGGACCACTGCGAGAACATCGACGCGTAGGGGGATGACCTGTGGCCCGGGCGGGCCGGGGTGACCCCGGCCACGGGCGGGAGCGCGCCAACGCCCGGGCCACAGCCAGCGCCCATCGGCGACTCCCGAACCGCGAACCGGAGGCGACACGAGCCGGACCGGCGCATGGACGGCAGCCCCGCCCGCGCGGCGGGACCCGCGCGCCGGACTACGTGGTGTACGTCACCGTGACCGGGGCGTGGTCGGACCAGCGGCCCTCGTAGGTCTCCGCGCGCTCCACCCGGGCGGCCGTCGCACGAGACGCCAGGCCTGGGGTGCTGACGTGGTAGTCGATCCGCCAGCCGGCGTCGTTGTCGAAGGCCTTCCCCCGGTACGACCACCAGGTGTACGGGCCCGGGCCGTCCGGGTGCAGGCCGCGGACGACGTCGGCGTAGCCCACCTCGTCGTAGAGCCGGGTGAGCCAGGCGCGCTCCTCCGGGAGGAAGCCGGCCGTCTTCTGGTTGGTCTTCCAGTTCTTCAGGTCGGCCTCGCGGTGCGCGATGTTCCAGTCGCCGCAGACCAGCACCTCGCGGCCGTCGGACTCGGCGCGCTTGCGCAGCCCGGCCAGGTAGTCGATGAACTCCGCCATGAAGCGTTCCTTCTCCGACTGGCGGTCGGTGCCCGTCTCGCCGGACGGGAGGTAGAGGCTGGCGATGGTGACGCCCGGGAGGTCGACCTCCAGGTAGCGGCCGGAGCCGTCGAACTCGGTGGAGCCGAAACCGACCCGGTGTTCGAAGGGCTCGCGGCGGGTGAGCACGGCCACACCGGCCCGGCCCTTGGCGGCGGCGGGCGCGTAGAACGTGTGCCAGCCCTCGGGCTCGCGGACCTCGTCGGTGAGCTGGTGGGCCTCGGCGCGCACCTCCTGCAGGCAGACGACGTCGGCGTCCGTGGCGGCGAGCCACTCCAGGTAGCCCTTGCCGGAGGCGGCGCGCAGGCCGTTGACATTCACGGTGGAGACAGTCAGCACGCACAGCAGGCTACCCGCTGCCACCGACATTCTCGGCGACCGGTGAACCGGGCCCCATGTTGTGGCACGTTTTCGGCACACGGTCCCCCGCCAGGGTCAGGGCGCGAGGAGACCCAGGGTGTGCAGGCGGTCGCGGAGGGTCGCCACCCGGGGTTCCGTTCGCCAGGGGTCCAGGTCGCGGACCGCCGCGAGGGTCGCGTGGGTACCGGCGGCGCCCCGGTGGACCGCGAGCTGGTCGACGGTCCGGTGCAGGGTCGCGACTGCGGCGTCGAGGTGGCGTTCGAGGGTGAGGGCGCGGGCGAGCGTACCCAGGATGAGGGTTGTGGTTTTGGTGGGTGGGAGGTCGACGGCCTCCTCGAGGAGGGCTCGGCTGCGGGCCGGGCGGCCGAGGCGCAGCTCGCAGGCTCCGGCGAGGCGGGGGAAGGGCGCAGGGTCCAGGAGGAAACGGCCCACGTCGTCGATGTCGGTGTCGGCGAACAGGGCGTGCGCGGCGTCGAGGGTCGCCTCGCAGTCGCGGGCCTCGCCGAGCATCGCGTGCGCCTCGGCGACGTGCAGCAGGGCGAGGGCGCGCAGGGACGGGCTGTGCCGGGCGCTGGTCGCGGCCCGGCGGGCGTGGGCGGCGCCGGCGAGCGGGTCGCGGTCGCCGTACAGGGCGACATAGCTGGTGCGGAGCAGGGCGTGGGTCCCGGTGACGTGGTCGTCGGCGGCGCTGGCGAAGCCGAGAGCCTCGGTGAAGCGGGCCAGCGCCCTGACGCTGTCGGTGCGCGCCGAGGCGTCCCAGACGACCCGGCCGAGCAGGATCGCCGCCTCCGCGGCCGCGGTGCGCACCCTGGGGAGGAGGGCCGGGTCGCGGGTGGTGCCGGCGAGGTCGACCGCGGCGCGGTGGCAGGCGGTGACGGGGGCGACCAGGTGCCGTGACGCGACGGTGTCGTAGCGGGTGGCCAGGTCATAGAGGTGGTCGTGCAGGTCGAGGACGGCGTCCTCGTCGACCGGACGCGGGCGGACGGGCATGTGCCGTGTGGTGCCGTCCCGCCGCGCGGGGCCGGGTCGCACCGCGTCCGAGGCCCAGGGCCCGGGCCATTCGCCGGAGGTCTCCGCAGGGGTCACCTCCGCCAGCGCCGCGTGCAACTCCTCCGGCGACCAGCCGAGCTCAGCCGCCAGCCGGGGACGGAACACCGGCTGCGGCGCTGTCCGCGCGCCCTCCCAGCGGGCCACTGTGGACCGGTCGACCCCGAGCCGCGCGGCCAGACTCTCCTGGCTGAGGCCCCGCGCCCGGCGGCGGGCGGCGAGTGGCGTGCGGGGACGGCGCATGCCACAAAGGTGCCACACGGATGCGACACGGATGCCATGGTCGGCGGGGCGGGGGTCCGCGAGGCTGGGGGCATGGTTCCGCGCACCGCGACCGCGCTCGGTCGCCTCGACACCCGGGAGACCGGAGGACTTTTCCGGGTACGGGGGCTGGTCCTCCGCGCCGACGCCGACTATCCGTACTGGCTGACGCCGGGGGTGACGTACGGCCTGGTGCACGACGGGGTGTCGTGGACGGTGTCCGGTGGGCCCTGGGTGGCCCCGGGGCGGGTGTACCGGTTGTGGGGCTCCGGGGTGCCGGCGTGCTCGGTGCCGACGTCGCACGGGGTCGCGCGGCTGGTGCCGGGGTTGGCGTATCTGGCCCGGTGGGGGCCGGGGCCGGGGTGGCGGCTGTGGCGACTCGCGCGATGACGCCGCCGCCCACGGTCGACGGGAGCTGGTCAGCCCGTGGCCGGGGCCGTCGTGGCGCGTTTGGCGCGGATCCGCTCGTCGTGCAGCCGGATCTTCCGGTCGCCGTACTTGAGGTCGACCGTGATCGGGGTCGCCAGCAGGATCGAGGAGAACACCGCCGTGGCCATGCCGACGAACAGGACCAGGGCCAGGTCCTTCAGGGTGCCGGCCCCGAGCAGTCCGACCCCGATGAACAGCATCCCGGCGACGGGCAGCAGCGCGATGACGGAGGTGTTGATGGAACGCATCAGGGTCTGGTTGACGGCGAGGTTGGCGGCCTCGGCGTAGGTCTGGCGGGTGCCGGCCGTGACCCGGGCGGTGTTCTCCTGGACCTTGTCGAAGACGACGACGACGTCGTACAGCGCGAAGCCGAGGATGGTGAGCATGCCGATCACGGTGGACGGGGACACCTCGAAGCCGACGAGGGAGTAGACGGCCGCCGCCACGATCAGGTCGAAGATCAGGGCGAGGATCGCGGCGACGGCCATCCGCCACTCGAAACGCACGACGAGGTACCCGATCACGAGGGCCAGGAAGATGACCAGGCCCCACAGGGCTGCCTGGGTGATCTGCGAGCCCCAGGCCGCGCTGACCCGGTTGTCGGACACGAGATCGGGGCTCAGGTGCAGCGTCGACGCGACCGCGTTCTTCACGGCGAGGGTCCGGTCGGCGGTGAGGGGCGCGGTGCGGACCAGATAGGTGGGGCTGGTGCCGCCGACCCGTTGCGCCGACACGACCACGGCGCCAGCGTCCGTGACGGCGTTGCGGGCGGTGTCGATGTTCGCGGCCGAGGACGCCGGTACCTGGAAGGAGTTGCCGCCCTTGAACTCGATGCCCAGGTGGAAGCCCCGGAACGTGAAGCTGAGCGCGGCGATCACGACGATGGCCAGGGAGATGGCGTACCAGACGCGGCGGCGGCCCACGATGTCGAGGTTCGCCTCGCCCCGGTACAGCTTCGCCAGGAAGCCCTTAGCGGGGCCCGCGCTGCGCAGGACCCGGCCGAGCCCGGACACCCGGGGCGACAGGAAGGCCCTCAGGTTGGCCAGCATCGTCATCATCGGGTGCCGGAACAGGAACACGACGAGCAGGTCGAGGATCGTGGCCAGGCCGAGCGCGAACGCGAAGCCCTTGACCGCGCCGACGGAGACGACGTAGAGGACGACGGCCGCGCCGATCGTGACGACGTTCGCGGAGATGATGGTGCGCCGGGCCCGGATCCAGGCGCGGTCCACGGCGCTGCGCGGGGACCGGCCCTCGTGGATCTCGTCCTTGAGGCGTTCGAAGTAGATGACGAACGAGTCGGCGGCCACGCCGAGGGACACGATGAAACCGGCGATGCCGGCCAGCGTCAGGGTGAAGCCGATCTGCCGGCCGAGGAGCACCAGGGCCGCGTACGTGAGCAGGGCGGAGATCACCAGGCTGCCGAGGATCACGGTGCCGAGCAGGCGGTAGTAGAACAGGGCGTACACGACGACGAGGAGCATGCCGATCCCGGCGGCGAGCAGGCCGGCGCGTAGCTGCTCGGTGCCCAGCGTCGCGGAGATCGAGTTGGCCTCGCCCTGCTCGAAGGAGAGCGGGAGAGCGCCATACTTGAGCTGGTTGGCCAGTTCGGCCGCCTGGCTGCGGCTGAAACTGCCGGTGATCCGCGCGTCGCCGTTGATGACGCCCTGGATCCGCGGTGCCGACACGACCCGGTTGTCCAGCACGATGGCGACCTGGTTCATGGCCCCGTTGTCGTACGCCTCCCGGGTCAGGTTCGTCCACTTGTCCTGCCCGGACCCGGTGAACTTGAGGATCACCTCCCAGCCCTGGTCGTAGGTGTCACTGGCCCCGGCCACGTCGGTGCCGACCACCTTGGCCACGTCCAGCAGGTACTTGAACTGCCCGTCGCACGCCACCACCTGCACGTCCGCCCTGTCGATGCTGCCTGGCGGGCGCTCGTCGAGCTGCCGGCAGGTCACGGTCGGCACGTTCAGCTGGGCGGTCGCCGGCAGCACCGCGACCTCCTTGGGCGTGAGCGTGCCGAACGGGGCCAGCTCGGCGGCCTTGGCCGCGCCCTCGTCGGGCGTCTTCAGCGCCTCCGCGACCGGCCAGGCCGGGCCGAGCTTGGCCTTGACCTGGTCGAGGGTGGGTTGGTCGGGGCCGGCGGTGGGCGGGGCCGGCGCGTTCGCGGTGATCGGGACGCCGCCGACGACCTTGCGGAACTTGAGTTGGGCGGGCTGGCCGACCTGTTTGATGGCGTCGCCGCCGGTACCCGCGACGGAGACCTTGATGTTGGAATCGCCCTCGGTGACCACTTCCGGCTCGGCGACGCCCAGCCCGTTGACCCGGTTCTCGATGATCCGGCGGGCCTGTTCGAGGCTGCTCCCGGACGGCGGTTTGCCGTCGGGGGTACGGGCGATCAGGGTGAGGGTGGTGCCGCCGACCAGGTCGAGGCCGAGGCGGGGCTTGAGGCGTTCGGAGCTGAACATCTTCCCGGGGCCGGTGAACAGCACCAGGGACCAGAGGCCGACCAGGATGACGCCGAGTACGGCGACCTGCCGCCACGGCCGCGTCCGCTCCCCCGCCATCGCCGCCCCATTTCTCGACAATTACCCCTCATTGAACCACCGAGGGACTGCCGGGCGCGCCGCTTCGGCCCAGCGCGGCCTGACCAGTGGTCAGCGGGGCCTGACCAGCGGGAACGGCAGCGTCTCCCGGATCGTCCCCCCGGTCAGCAGCATCACCACCCGGTCCACCCCGATCCCCAGTCCCCCTGTCGGCGGCATCGCGTACTCCAGGGCCGTCAGGAAGTCCTCGTCGAGTTCCATCGCCTCCGGGTCGCCGCCGGCCGCCAGCAGCGACTGCTCCGTCAACCGGCGGCGCTGCTCCACCGGGTCGATCAGCTCCGAATAGGCCGTGCCCAGTTCGGTGCCGAACGCCACCAGGTCCCAGCGTTCCGCGAGTCGCGGGTCGTCGCGGTGCTGGCGGGTCAGGGGCGACACGTCCGTCGGGAAGTCCTTGTAGAACGTCGGCGCGAGGGTGTGGTGCTCGACGAGGCGTTCGTACAGTTCGAGGATGAGCTGGCCGTGGCCCCACTTCGGGTCGTAGGGGATCTCCCGGGCCTCGCACAGCTCCCGCAACCGCTCCACGGTCGTGTCCGGCCCGACCTCCTCGCCGAGCGCCGTCGAGATGGCGTCGTTGATCGCGACGACCGGCCACGCGCCGGCCAGGTCGTAGGACGTGCCCTCGTGGGTGATCACCGTCGTGCCCAGGGCCGCGAGGGCCGCCCGCTGGATCAGGGTGCGGGTCAGGTCGAGCATCACCATGTAGTCGGCGTAGGCCTGGTAGGCCTCCAGCATCGTGAACTCGGGGTTGTGCTTGAACGACACGCCCTCGTTGCGGAAGGTCCGGCCCAGCTCGAAGACCCGTTCGACGCCGCCGACGGCGAGCCGCTTGAGGTACAGCTCGGGGGCGATCCGCAGGTACAGCCGCATGTCGTAGGCGTTGATGTGGGTGACGAACGGCCGAGCGTTGGCCCCGCCGTGGATGGCCTGGAGCATGGGCGTCTCGACCTCGATGAAGCCGTGGTCGTCGAGGGTGTTGCGCAGGGAGCGGACCACGGCGCTGCGGGCCCGCAGCGTGGCGCGGGCCTCCGGGTTGACGATCAGGTCGACGTAGCGCTGGCGGACCTTGGCCTCGTTGTCGGCGAGGCCGAGGTGCTTGTCGGGCAGCGGGTGCAGGCACTTGGCGGTCAGGGTCCAGGAGTCGACGAACACCGACAGCTCGCCACGCTTGGACACGCCCACCTCGCCGGTGACGCCGACATGGTCACCGAGGTCCACGTCGGACTTCCAGCTGGTCAGCGGCTCGCCGCGCAGGAAGAGTTGCAGGTCGCCGGTCCAGTCCCGGATGGTCGCGAAGCCGATCTTCCCGTGGTCGCGGGCGAGGACGACCCGGCCGGCGAGGGACACCCGCTCGCCGGTCATGGTGCCGGGCTCGAGGTGGCCGTGCGCGGCGGCCACGGCGGCGCAGGAGGTGGTGACGGCGAAGCCGATCGGGTACGGGTCGACCCCGGCCGCCCGGATCGCCTCCAGCTTGGCCAGCCGGACGCGCATCTGCTCCGAGCCGGCCCGCGCCTCGGGCTCGACGACGGCGAGCAGGGGCCTGAACCGGCTGATCTCGTCGGTGAGCCCGGCGGGGCTGGTGGTGTGCAGGGTGGCCGCGTGCGCGCCGGCGACGGGGAGGAACCCCTCGGCGATGGCGGCGGCGATCCCGATCTTCGGGAGTTCGCGGCGCTCGCCGTAGCACAGGAAACGCGGTACCCATTCAGGATGGTATTTGGCATTGGACCGGTACAGGGTCTCCAGCTGCCACCAGCGGGAGAGGAAGACCAGGATCCGTCGCCACAGCCGCAGGATCGGGCCGGCCCCGATCCTGGCCCCCTGCTCGAACACCGCGCGGAACACCGCGAAGTTGAGCGACACCCGGTCGACGCCGAGCCGGCCGCACTCGCGCATCAGGCTGGCGACCATGAACTCCATCAGCCCGTTGTCGGCCGCGCGGTCCCGGCGCATCAGGTCCAGGGAGATGCCGTGCGAGCCCCACGGCGAGAATGACAGCAGCGACACGGTCCGGCCCTCGCCGTCCACGGCCTCCACCAGGACGCAGTCCCCGTCGGCCTCGTCGCCGAGCCGGCCGAGGGCCATCGAGAAGCCCCGCTCGGCGTCGGTGTCGCGCCAGGCGACGGCGAGCTCGGCGGCCCGGGTCAGCTCGTCGGCGGGGATGTCGCGGTGCCGGCGGACCCGGCAGGTGTGGCCGGCGCGTTCGATCCGGTTCACGGCCTGCCGGACGGGCCGCATGTCCCGGCCCTCCAGGGTGAACTCGCGGGGCCGCAGGATGGCCTCGTCGCCGAGCTGCATGACCTTCAGCCCGCACCGGTCGTACGCGGTGGCGCCCTGCTCGGACGCGCCCATCACGGCCGGCACCCAGCCGAAGGACCGGGACAGGTCCAGCCACGCCTGGATGGCCGCGTCGTGCGCCGCCGGGTCGCCGACCGGATCAGCGCTGGCCAGCGACACGCCGAACTCGACCCGGTAGGTGACGGCGGCCCGGCCGTTGGGCGCGAACACCGCGGCCTTGTCGCGCCGGGTGGCGAAGTAGCCGAGCGAGTCGGCGTCGCCGTACTCGGCGAGCAGACCCCGGATCCGGGCCTCCTCGGGCACCGCCAGCGCCGAGCGGGCCCGCTGGGAACGGAACAGCAGCACCACGGCGACGACGAGCGCGATGGCGCCCATCAGACCGAGAACCAGGTTGACCCAGCCGGGGGCCCGACCCGCCCGGCGCAGGTCGAAGACGCCGCCGAGCAGGACCCGGCCGACGGTGTACCCGAGCTTGGGCAGCGTGCCGGTCAGGTCACCCGGGAACGCCGAGACCAGCGAGAACCCGATCCCGATGAAGACGACCTGCAGACCGAGGAACACGCCGATCGCGCGGGCCAGGCTGGCCTTGCGGGCCCGGGCGTAGAACTCGCGCCGGGCGAGGACCAACGCGGTGAGCATGACCAGGGTGAGCACGACGCTGATCCCGAGCGTCCAGACCTCCCAGACGCGCAGCGGCGGACCCTCCGCGTCCAGCTCCGCCCTGACCTCGGTGTTGGCGTAGTACAGGGTCACGAGCAGGCTGGCGACCAGGAGCGCGAGGAACTGCAGTCCGAGCAGGATGAACAGGCCCCACCAGGCGATCCGCTTCCGGCGGGCGATGGCGGCGGCGAGCAGGCCGACGAGAACCGCGTAGCCGAGGTTGGCCGGGGCCGGCAGGATCAGGGTGTCCACGAACCAGCGGACCGGGTGCACGCCCCGGCCGAGCACCGAGCTGACCGCCGACAGCGCGGACAGCACCGCGACCAGGGTCAACAGCGCGGCGAAGACCTTGGGCACGTAGCGCCGCCAGCTGCGGGGCGGCGGGGTCCAGTGCGGGACCGGTTCCGGCGGGGCCGGCGTGGCGGCTGTGACCACGGGTCCGTCGAGATCATTCGCCATAGCGAATGATGCTAGACCGGACAAAGGACTCCGCGCAGGTCGTTAGCGGGTGCCGGTTCGGACAAACAGCCCATGATGGGTACGCGGCCCCCTAGGCTGTGCCGCATCACCTCCCGCCGAAGGAGCCGCCCATGACGCGCACCGGACAGCTCGCAGCCCTCGTGGGCCTCGGCGCGGTCGCGCTCGTGCTCGCGCCCGGGGTGGCGGGGGCGGCGACGGTGGCGGTGTCCCCGGGTGCCGTCGCGCCCGGTGGCACCGTCGAGGTGGCGGTCGCCGGCGACTGCCGGCCGGGCAGCGGCATCTTCCTCGCCGGCCCGACCGCGCCGGGCGTGGCGGGTGTGTCGCGGGTGCCGGATGTGGTGAGCAGGCTCGGCGCGGGCGGGCGGGGTGCGATCACCGTCCCGCGCAACGGCCGCCCGGGAACCTGGTCGCTGTGGGTGTCCTGCGAGGACGGCACGGCCCCGGGGGCCGGGTTCGCGGTCAGCTCCACCGGGCGGCCGGGCTCCGGGGACGGCACGCCGGCCGGCGGCCCGGACACCGGCCTGATCACGTCCGGAGGTGGCGTCCTGGTGCTCGCCGCGGCGGCCAGTTGCGCGCTGCTGGTCCCGGGCCGTCCCGACGACGAGACCGGCTGACCAGCTGGCCACGAGCCCGCTTGACCGGGCTCCGCTGTTCGCCGCCGGCTAGCGCAGGTCGCCGACCCGGTACAGGTTGAGGGACTGCGCCAGGCAGGTCCGCAGCGCCTCGACGGACGCGTGCAGGGTCCGGTCGCAGGTGCGGGCGAGCAGCGCGTCGTGGTGCCGGGCGTGGTAGCGGATCTGCGCGTCGACCAGGGCGTCCGTGACCGGGGTGCCCATGCCGGTCCGCAGGTCCAGGACGTTGAGCCGGCCGGCCGCACGGTCCCTGTCGACCGAGGGCCGGTCGTTGGCGAGCCGCAGGGCGACGGCCCCGGCCGACAGCGCCTGGTCCCACAGGTCCAGGGCGCACGGGGCCGGGTCGTCGCCGACGAACGCCAGCAGCGCGTACGCGAAGGACTTGTAGTTGAGGTCGCGGGCGGCCACGGCCACGTACTCCCCCATGTCGGGCGGCTCGGCCTCCCCCGCCCGGACCCTGGCGCTCAGGGTGGTGATCGCGACTCCGGCCTCCACGGCGTCGCGCAGCGAGGCGACGAACCGGTCGGCGATCAGGCCGCCGGAGTCCCGGGCCCGCACGGCGGCGACGAAGGCCGACAGTTCGACGGCGAAGTGGTCCCGGGGGTCCGGCGGGCACAGCCCGGCGGTGATCGTCCGCACCAGGGTCGCGACATCGGCGAGTTCCGCCGGGGTGCGGTCCGGGTCGTCGAGCATGTCGTCGAGGGCATGCACGGACCACAGGGTGTACCGGGCCAACCACAGCTGCGCGGCGTGGTCGAGCCGGGGCGCGACGGCGGCGATGCTCGCGGGGACGGTGGCGTACAGCCGGGGCGCGGCCCGGACCCGTTCACGTCCCGCGCCCTGTCGCAGCGCACGCGTGATCCGGCGCACCGCGGGATCTGCCAGTTCCAGCACGCCGACACCTCTCGTTGATCTCCGAAGCCCCCTCTTGATACCACTGGGAGCGAACGGAAAGTCACCTTGAGTGTGTCATTTGTGTTCGGGTAACTGAACGACGCGCGCCGACCGATCAGGACGTCTCGTCCCCGGGTCGCGACAGCAGCTCCTCGATCTGCCCGGGGGCCAGTTTGGCCAGCGCCGCCAGGTCGATGTCCCGGCCGAGCGCCGAGGACAGCTCCGCCTCCGCCATCAGCAGGATGTCGGCCTCGGTGTGGTCAGTCCAGATGCAGTAGCGCAGGATCACCCCGGCGACGGCGACACTGTTCACCAGCGCGCACACCGTCTCCTGCCAGGTCATCGGGAGCGGCAGGTGCCCCGTGGCCACCAGGCCCGCCGTCTGCCCGGCGAGGAGGAGCCCGACGCCGCCCAGCCCGCCCCACCAGTACGTCCAGGCGCGGCGCAGGGTCGGGATCCGCTGCTGGGCGTGGGCGACGAGCCCCAGGACCAGGGGGCCCGAGGCGAGGGCGAGCAGGAACTGGTGGTCGTACCAGGCGATAGCGCCGGCGTCGTGGACGTCCAGGGTGAGCAGCGCCGTGACCAGGACCGCGCTGAGGGTGAACGCCCGGTATGCCACCCGGGTGGTCCGCAGCCGGGCGATCCCGGTTGGGTCGGGCATGCCGTCGCGGCGGGCCGCCGCCCCGATGGCGGACTTCCAGATCCCCCACAGCACCAGTCCCCCGGCGAACGCGAACGCCGCGCCGACGCACAGCACGAGCTCGTGCAGCCGGGGCGGGACGGCGTGCCCGGCGGAGGAGATCTGCGCCACCAGCAGCCAGACGTACGTGGTGGAGCCGACCGCCAGAGAATAGAGCGCGTGCCGGACGGCCTTGTCCGCCACCCGCTCCTCGACGGCCTCCAGCACCGGTTCGAGCCGCGCCGCCACGGTGTGCCTGCGTCGCACGGCCCGGCGGACCCCGGCGAGGAGGAGTTCGAGCGCGGCGCACACCACCGGCCGGCGTCGGCGTACCCCGTCGGCGGTGAGGTGGTGGGGCTGGCCCTTCGCCCGGTCCAGGTGGGTCGCGACGGCCATGATCAGCGCGGAGGCCGCCAGGGCGTTGACGCCCTGGTGCAGGAAGTGCGGTACGGGGATCAGGGGGCCGAGGTCGGAGGCCAGCATCACGGCGATCAGGACGGTGGCGGTCAGGCCCGTGACCGTGCGGACCCGGCCGAGCTGGGCGGACAGCCAGACCCGGCCCTGGTCCACTCCGGATCCAGTGCTGGTCGGGCCGGTCCAGCGCCCAGGGCGGACCGGGCTCATCCGCGGCCCCGGGGCCGGACGGGCTCGGATCCGGCCTGCTCGGCGGTCAGGGACTCCATCTCCTTCGAGAGGCTGCCGGCCGCGAACCCGGCCGCGTACACCTTCTCGATCAGTTCGCTGAGCCGTTGCCGGCGTTCCTCGTTGACCCCGCCGCCCTGCAACAACGCCGCGGTCCCCGGCACCGCGTCCAGGAACCGCGCCGGGTCCGGCAACGCCCGGTCCGGCGAGAGCCCCGGGTGTTCGGCGAACCGGAGCTCCTCGCCGTGGGCGAAGGACCGCCACAGGGTGTCCGGCTGCAACCGCAGCGCCGTCTCCAGCAGCCTCAGCGTCCCGGCGCGCGGCCGGGGAG
The DNA here is from genome assembly GCF_015751905.1 of Longispora fulva. Lineage (NCBI taxonomy): Bacteria > Bacillati > Actinomycetota > Actinomycetes > Micromonosporales > Micromonosporaceae > Longispora > Longispora fulva. Next base: position 8,430,717 of record NZ_JADOUF010000001.1, on the reverse strand, counting down.
TCTCGCCCTTCTCGATCCGGGTGATCACATTGAGGTTGCAGCCCAGGTGTTCCGCCAGGGCTGTCGCCGACGCGTAGTGCAGCGACACTCGGCGGACCTTCAACGCCGTGCCCAGCTCCCGCAGGTCGAGCATCGCGGCCACCTTCTCGTAGACACCCAGGACCATCCTGTTGATACCACCGAGCGCCCACGGTGGCAACGGGAAGAATATCTCTTATGGATCCACCAGGGGCGTTGCCAAAGACAGAATATGTCTTTAGGGTCAACGCGTGGGCTTCGGCCCGAAGGGTGCACGGGGGGCTGTCTCGGCGGTGGTACGCCGCCGTCGAGACAGCGCACTCAGCTCAGCTGGTCGTAGCCCAGCTTGAGGACCAGGGCCACCACGACCACGAGCAGCACGATCCGCACGAAGCCCGCGCCCCGCCGCAGGGCGGTGCGCGCGCCGAGCCGGGCGCCGACCATGTTGCAGGCGGCCATGCCCAGGCCCAGGCCCCACAGCACGTGCCCGCGGGGGACGAACACCGCGAGCGCCCCGAGGTTGGTGCCGACGTTCACGATCTTCGCCATGGCCGAGGCGTGCACGAAGTCCGAGCCGAGCACCGTGGCGAACGAGATGATCAGGAACGTGCCGGTGCCGGGGCCGATCAGGCCGTCGTAGGTGGCGATGCCGACGCCGGCGAGGGCCACGGCGATCAGGCGGCGCGGCCGGGTGTCGCGTTCGGGGAGCACGACGAGGCCGACGGAGGGCCGGAACGTGATGAACAGGGCCACCCCGACCAGGATCGCCAGGATGACCGGCTTGAGCACCCCGGAGGAGAGCGAACCGGCGAGCAGCGCGCCGCCGGCGGAGCCCGCGACGGCCAGTCCGGCGGCGGGCCAGATCACCCGGCGGTCGAGCTTGGTCCGGCGGGCGTAGGTGACGGCCGCCGTGGTGGTGCCGAAGACCGAGGACAGTTTGTTGGTACCCAGCAGGCTCGCGATCGGCTGGTGCGGCGCGGCCAGCAGCAGGGCCGGGAGCTGCAGGAGTCCGCCGCCGCCGACCACCGCGTCCACCCAGCCCGCGGCCATGGCGGCGACGAGGAGCAGGAGGATCGCGGCGGTGTCCATATGGCCGCGATCCTTCCGGTCCCCGGTCCCCGACACCACCCTGTGTCGGGGACATCACTCAGTAGGCGGCGGAGAACCGCTGGTGGCGGAACGTGCCGTTCTCGACGGCGTCGAGGATCGCCGAGGCGAGGTCGCCGGTCGTGATCCGGCTGTCACCGTCCGCCCCGACGAGCGGGGTGTCGGTGGCCTCGGCCCGGTAGCCGCCGGCCTTGTCGCCGGGCACCAGGTGCGCGGGCGGCGGGCTGACGAAGGACCAGTTCACCTCGGTGTCGGCGGCGCGGAACACGTCGAGCGCCGCCGCCGCGTCGAGGGCCTCCTTCCTGTACTGCTCCGGGAAGGTCGGCAGGTCCACCAGCCGGGTGCCGTCCGGGGTGGTCAGGCTCCCGCCGCCCCCGACGAACACGAGCCGGGCCGGCGCGGCGGCGAGCAGGGCGTGGGCGGCCGCTGTCGCGTCGCCCTTCACGGCGGCGATCACGGCGTCGTGGCCGTCGAGCCGGTCGCCCGGGTCGGTGGCGTCGAACCCGCCCGACCGGGTCAGGGCGGTGAGCTGGTGGCCGCGCGCGGTGACCTCGTGGGCGATGGCGGAGCCGACGAATCCGGTTGCTCCGATGACGGCGATTCTCATGACGTGGTCCTCTCGAGGAAACGGGCGATCAGGGGGGCGATCTCGGACAGCTTCTCCTCCAGGGCGAAGTGTCCGGTGTCGAACAGGTGCAGCTCGGCGTCCGGGAGGTCGGCGAGGTAGGCCTTCGCGCCCGGTACCAGGAAGAAGGGGTCCGCGGTGCCCCACAGGACGAGCGTGGGCGGCTGGTGTTCGCGGAGCCAGGCCTGCCATGTCGGGTACAGCGCGACGTTGGAGGCGTAGTCCAGCGCGAGGGCGACCTGGGTGTCCTTGCGGCCGGGCAGGTCGAGGTAGTGCTGGTCGAGCAGCCAGCTGTCGGGGTCGACGGCCGCCGGGTCGGCCGCGCCGGCCAGGTACTGGCCCCGGGTGCCGTCGGGCTCCAGTACCGGTCGGATCTGGTCGGGGGTCGCGGTGAGCAGGCCGTGCGCCATCTCGCTGAGGCCCTCGGTGTAGGCGTTGCCGTTCTGCACGACGAGGCCGGCGATCCGCTCCGGGAGGCGGCCGGCGAGGCGCAGGGCCGTGGGCAGGCCGTAGTCGAAGCCGTACACGGAGAAGCGGTCCAGGCCGAGCGCCGTCACGAAGCCCTCGGTGATGTCGGCGAGCCGCTCGAAGGTGAACGCGAAGCCGTCGGGGGTCTCGGTGCGCCCGAAGCCGGGCAGATCCGGGGCGATCAGCCGGTACCGGTCCCCCAGTGCCCCGAGCAGCCCGCGGAACTGGTGCGAGGCGGACGGGAAGCCGTGCAGGAGCAGGAGCACCGGGGCGTCGGCCGGGCCGGTCTCCCGGTAGAAGACGCGGACCCCGTCGACCTCGACGAAGCGGTGAGCGACCATCACATGCCTCCAAGACGTGTTGATGCATTAGTTCTATCTCATGATCACTAACGCGTCAAGGCCGTGCTGTAGCATTAGTGAGATGGATCGCCCCCAGCCGCTGACCGGCGAGCACCTGGCCCTAGACCTGCTGAACACCCGCCCCGACGGGTTCGACGTGTTCACTGACGCCGCGTCGACCGCCGCCTGGCTGGCCACCGAGGCCGACCGGCTGCCCCAGCCGCCCGGCCCCCTGTCGTCCGCCGACCTGGGCGCGCTGCGGGCCGTGCGGGAGATCGTGCTGGCCGTCCTCGTCCCGGCGGCGCGCGGCGACAAGCCGCCCCGGCAGCACCTGGCCTCGCTGACCCGGGCGCAGCAGGACGCGCCGGCGTACGGCCAGCTCGGCTGGGACGGCACCCGGGTCACGGTCACCGACCGACGTGACGGCCCGTACATGACCCGGCTGCTGGCGACCCTGGCGGCGGCGGCCGGCGAGCTGCTGTCGGGCGACGCGTTGGGCAAGGTCCGAATGTGCGAAGGGCCCGACTGCACCCTGATGTTCATCCCGGCGAACCCGCGCCGGCGGTGGTGCTCGCCGGCCGTCTGCGGCAACCGGGTGCGGGTCGCGCGGTACTACAACCGCCACAAGCTGCCCTCCTGAGGTCGGATCATCGACCGTCCACAATGCACCGATCTGGTTCCCGACGGTCCACTTGAGATCCTTCACAGTTTGCGCGCTATGAATGATCGTTCACCCCAGCTAATACTGTTCGGCGTCACCAACCACCTACTGGGGGTACGCAACAGATGCGCAAGCTGATCACCGGGTTCGCCGCGGCACTGACCGTGACCGCGGCCGCCCTGGCCCAGTCCACCGCGGCCACCGCCGCGCCCGCCTGGACCAACCCGACCTGCGCCACGATCACCGGCACGTCCGGCATCACCTACACGAAGGACGCCGGCGCCACCCTGACGGCGACCGCGACCACGTCGATCCCGATCACCTACACCCACGGGCTCGCCGCGCTGGACACCGCGAACACGCTGATCGCGACCCGGGAGTACACCGACCCGTCCACGCTGGTCCAGACGAACACCGTGCTGCGGTCCACCAACGCCGGCTGCTCCTGGTCCACGATCGCCACCGTGCCGAACGGCTGGGTCCTCAAGGCCGTCGCGGCCAAGGGCGGCCGGGCGTACCTGTACTCCGACTCCGGCACGCACGGCATCTACCGGGTCACCGGCACCACGGTCACCGCGATCACCGACCCGACCACGGACGGCATCACGGGCCTCAACGTCGACCCGGCCGACGGCCTGCACGTCCTGCTGGGCGACAACGCCGGCCAGCTGTTCGAGTCGTACAACGGCGGCGCGTCCTGGACCACCACGGGCAGCACCCCGCCCGGCGTGAACGCCTACGACGTGTACGACACCGCCATCGACCCGGTCAACCCGTGGCACGCGCTCGTCGGCACCTCCGGCAAGGGCGCGTTCGTCACCTTCGACGGCGGCGGCAGCTGGACCGCTGTCACCGGCTTCGACCTGACCCCGGGCGGCCTCGGCACCAACGTGTTCACCCTCGCGGTGTCCAAGGCCAACAACAGCGTCGTCTACGGCATGGCGATCGACATCGACCAGGCCGACGCGCACCTCCCGGGCAACGGCCGGCACCTGTACCGGTCCACCAACGGCGGCCTGACCTTCACCTCGATCGTGGACAGCTCGGCCGACGTCAAGCTGGTCAACGGCCCGCAGCTGTGGCCGAGCCCGACCAACGCCAACGAGCTGTGGTTCGAGTACGGCTCGAACTTCCAGGCGTACGGCACCGACCTGTTCAAGTACTCGGCGACCACCGGTCTGGTGACCAAGACGCACAACAACGAGCACGAGATCACGGCGGTCGCGTTCAACCCGACCTACCCGGGCACGCTGTACCTGGGCCTGGCCAAGGAGCCGTGCAGCGGCTGCTAGCCCGCGCCGGCCGCGGCCCCGCTCCCGTCAGGGGGCGGGGCCGCACCCGTTCACGAGCCCGTGCGGATGTCCGCCCACATCGCGTGCCAGCCGTGCAGGACCGCCTCGGGGACGCCGGCGAGGACCGCCCAGGCCACGAGCGCCGCGCAGGCCGCGAGGATGGCGGCCAGGAGCAGCCACCGGGTGCGGGCATGGCCGGGCGGCACAGCTGGTCGGGTCACGTGGCACCTCCGGTGGGGACGGGCTCCGCCGCCAGCAGCCAGTCCAGCGGGGCGCTGGCGGCCACCTCGCCGTCCGGGTCGGCGGCCATCGAGGAGACCAGGAAGTAGCGGACGTCGGCGAAGTCGCGCGACGCCGCGAGCAGGAGGTTGTCCAGGCCGGCGTCGAGCAGCCAGGAACGGATGGCGTCGGAGCCGGCCACCGGAAGGCCCGCGCCCGCAGGGCCCGCCAGGAGCAGGTCGGCCTTGGAGAGCACGAACGCGAGCCGCTGCCGGCGCAGGTCGACCCCGTAGTCCCGCAGCCGGCGCACCGTGACGTGGTAGGACTCGTCCGGGTCGTGCGAGGCTGAACCGGCGGGGCCGCCGGACGCCGAGCCTCCGGACGCCCCGCCGCCTCCGGACGCCGAACCGCCCGCAGCGGCGGTGCCGCGCAGCCGGGCCCGGACCTCCGGGATCGCGAACGGGTCGAGGACGAAGACCAGGCCCCGCGCGTGGTCCAGGTAGGCGAGTTCCTCGTTCTGGGCCCGTTCGGTGAACCGCTCCCCCGCCGCGTCGAACACGTGCAGCAGCGCCGTGCGCCGACCGCCGGCGACCCGGAGCGTGACGGCGGCCGGCAGCGCCTTCCCGGTCTGCGCCGTCGAGGCCCCGCCGCCGATCGTCGCCTCGTACTCCGCATACGCCCGGTCGCTCTCCGGGTCCGCCGGCGCGAACCGGGACCCGGGGCGCGCGCTCAGCCCGACGATCCCGGCCATGATGAACCGGGTCTTGCCGGCCCGGGGCGCGCCGAACACCGGGATCCGCACGTCGGTGGCCAGGGCGGCGTCCCCGTGCAGCGGCGAGTCACACCTCTGGCAGACCGGCTCCAGCCGGCGGGTGGCCCGCAACACCGTGGTGGGCAGGGTGGTCCCGCACGCGCAGTGCCGCCACAGGACGCCGAGCCGGCCCGGGCGCAGGTCACGGTGCAGCCGGTCGCAGCCGGGGCAGCGGTACGCCGGCAGCCGGGTCACGTGGTAGCACCCCGGCCGGGGGCAGCTGGCCGCCGCGTGGAACACCCGCTGCCACAGCCGGTCGGCGGCGCGCAGCGTACCGGCGGTTACCAGGCCGAGGGCGAGGGCGAGCAGGGTGAGGAGCGCGGCGGCCAGGGCGGTGAGCAGCGTTCCGGCCGCCGCGCCGAGGGTGACGGCGAGTAGCAGGACGAGGACCGGCAGGAGCAGCGGCCAGGCCCACAGGGTGCGGACGCCGTACCGGGCGAAGGTGCGCTCGTACGACCAGGTCCACAGCCGGTACACCACCCGGACGGTCCAGCGGTCGGCCGCCTGCAGGTCCCGGTACACCTGGATCGCGCAGTAGGTCGGCCAGCCCCGGTCGCCGGTGTCCGCCGGGCCGACCAGGACCGGGGAGCCGGGGCGGTCCTCGTGACCGGCGAGGACCCTGCCGGTGAGGGTGACGGCGAGCCCGGCCCCGAGGAGCGGCCCGCCGACGCCGAACAGGTAGCAGGCGGGGACCGCGATCCAGACCAGGACCGTGACGCAGCCCCACAGGTACAGGATGAACGCGGCCAGATAGGCCACGACCATGACGAGGACGGGCACTGGTCACCTTCTCCGGGGCAGGAACCGCTTGATGACCCGGTTCCGCCGGGCCTCGGCGGCCCAGGCCGCCCAGGCGTCGGAGCGGGCCCGGTCGCCGAGGTCGGCGAGCCGGTCGGTCACGGCGGACACGGCGGCCTCGTCGGCGCGGACCAGCCAGTGGGTCAGCGCCTCGTCGAGGACGGTCGGCGGTCCGCCGCGCAGCAGGGCCGCGGTCACGATGTCGGACTCGTACCCGTCCTCGCGCACGGCGGCGGCGAGCGCGCGCAGGTAGCCGGTGCGGACCTCCGGCGGCACGTCGAGCACCAGGTGGGTGACGAGCGCCGGTCGTCCACAGTCGAGCATCGCGGCGACGACCGCGTCCAGGTGCGCGGCGACGACGTCGGCGGCCACCGACCGCAGCCGGCCGAGCAGGTCGTCGGTGCGCAGTTCCGGCACCGCCATGCCGTCGACGATCCCGCGCAGGGTCGCGTCGTCGGCGAGGAGCCCCGCCAGCTCCGGGCCCGGTTCCTGCAGGTGCGCGCGGTCGGTCAGGGACCGGCCGAGCTCGACGGCCGCGAGCAGGCCGGCGGGGGTGGCCCGGGCGGCGCGGACGTGGTCGTCGATGACGGACGGGCTGATCCGGGTGGCGGCCGGGGCCCGGTCGCGGACCAGCTCCAGCTCCGGTGCCGTCGGCGTCACCCGCCGCCACAGCGCGGCCAGCGCGGCCTCGGCGGCGTGCCGGTCGCCGCGCGTTTTGTCCAGGTCGAAACCGAGCAGTTCCATCCGGTACGCCGGCGAGCCGGCCGCCATCGCCGCCCCCACCACCGCCCGGTCCAGCGGGCTCGCGGGGTCCACGACCCGGCTGACCAGGCGCCGCCACCACCGGTCCCCCACACTGTCGGCCAGGTACGGCTCCTGGTCGAGCACCTCGACGAGATGGTCGCAGAGCAGGTCGGTGAGGTGTCCGCCGTCGGGCCAGCCTCCCGGGTCGTACCTGCTGTCGTCGGCCTCCGCCCAGTCGGCGACGAACCGGTCGACGGCGGCGCGGACCCGGTCCAGCGGGGCGGTCAGCCCGAACCGGGTGGCGACCCGCAGCACGGCGTCGAACCCGTCGGGGTCCGCGGCGTCGAGGGCCCGCGCGAGGATCCAGGCGGCCCGCTCGACGTGCGCGGGGGTCCACTCGCGACCGGGGAGCGCCGGCAGCGCCCCGTCCGTCCCGACATCGCGCACCGGCCGTTCGTGGCTTCCGCCGGTGCCGTCGGCGTCGGCCTCGCCGCCGCGCGGACGGTCGCGGCGGGAGGTTTCGGCCGTCGCCTCGCGGGTCTCCGCCGCGAGCAGGGCAATCCGGACGTCCGCCGCGCGGTCCGGGAACCGGCCGTCCCCGGTCACCCGGTCCAGATCGCGGAGCACGGCCGCCGGCCAGCCGGTGACGTCGGCCGCGACGGTGTCCACGACGGCCCCGCCGTACGCCTCGACGAGTTCCGGCGCGCCGTCGACCAGCCAGCGCACCACGGCCGGCAGGTCGCCGTCGGCCGGTCGGCGGCCCAGCACGGCCGCCGCGCCCAGCGCCAGGGCCTCCCCGGCGGGCAGCCCCGATCCGCCGGCGATCTCCACGGCGTCGGTCACGTCGTACGGGTCCCCGGCCGCGAACAGCTCCGCCCAGCCGAGTGCCGCCGGCTCCACCGGGCCGTCGGGCCAGACGTCGCGGGCCAGGTCGATCAGGAGGTAGTCGTCGGCGGGCACCGGGCCGGCGTCGGGGTGCACGGCGAGGACCTGCTGCTCCGCGTACGCCGGGTTGGTGGTGAACACCTTGAACCCGACGGCGAGGGCCGCGCGCTGGGGCAGCAGCAGGGTGCCGGCCGCGAGCCAGGTGAGCACGGCTCCCGGGTCGGCCGCGACGAACAGCACCCGGCGCGCGTCGGGCCGGCCGAGGGCGCGCAGTGCCGTGAGCAGGGTGGCGAGCCGGCGTACCCCGTCGGGGGTCGCGACGACGAAGTCCCGCACCGTCTCGGCGTCCAGCGGGCCGGGCACCGGGTCGACGGTCGGGCCGACGGTGCCGTCGACCGGGGTCGTGCGCCAGAACGGGGCGCCGAACAGCTGGGCGGGACGCAGGGGCCCGTACCCGTCGGGATCTCTCGTGACGACGGCGTGGGTCAGTTGGTTGCCCTCGCGGGTGCCGTTGGCCTCGCGGCCCAGGTAGACGCCGGCCGCGGTGGCCAGCCAGCCGTCCCAGGCGTGCGCGAGGGACGGCGGGTAGTCGGCGACCGGGCGGCGTTCGCGCATCCAGCTGGCGGGGGGCTCGTAGAGCAGCGCGCGTTGGACCAGCGCCATCGCCTCGGGATCCGCGCCGGCCGACGCAGCCTGGAACTGCAGGCCGGCCGTGCCGCGCAGCCCCTGGCCGGGCCGGCAGTCGGTGTAGAGCAGGGAGTCCATCACGTCCGCCCCGCGACCGGGACGACCCCGAACGCGCCGAGCAGCCAGACGAGCGGCTCGTCCACCCGGTGCGGCCGGACCCCGCCGGCGTCGACGCGACCGGACTCGTAGTCGGGGGGCGCGCCGAGGGCGGAGACCGCGAAGTACCGGAAACGGTCGTAGTTGAGGCGCAGGTGGGCGTCGACGTCGTCCGCGCCGAGGTCGTCGAGGAGGGCCCGGATCCGTTCGTGGGTGTCCTGGCCGGCCGGCTCGTCGTAGTACGGGGCGGCGGGCGGGGTGCCCAGCAGCGGATGGTCGGGGCCAAGGAGGTCGAACAGGCCGTCGATCTTCGCGAACGCCACGGACACAGGGATCGGGATCCGCCGGCCGGGCTTGACGCCGTGGCTGATCCGCAGCGCGTCGGTGACCCGGCCGAGCACGTCGAGGGTGGCCTCCGCCGAGGTCAGCGCGGCCTTCGGCAGCCCGAGCCACTGCCGGGCCCCGGGCAGCATGAACGGGTCGAGCAGCAGGATCAGCGCGTCGGCCGCGCCGAGATAGGCCAGCTCCACGGCGTTGCTCTGCGTGGTCAGATCCTCCCCGGCCGTGTCGTAGAAGGACAGATAGGACGTTCGCAGCCGGGTACGCCCGAGCCGCCGGTGTTCCTGCCGCCACTCGAACACGAGCGGCTCCCGCCGGCCGGCCTGGGCCTGCGGGGTCTGGGCGGACAACCGGTGGTCGTCGTAGACGGCGTCGACGTTCTCCTGCAGCCACAGGAGCGGTGACGCGGCATCGCCCTGACGATCGCCGGACAGGCGCACGTCGGCCCCGAACCGGCGGCGCAGGCCGGCCCGCAGCTCGTGGGCGAGCACGGTGAGGTACACGGTCTTGCCGGTGCCCTTCGCCCCGACCATGGCGATCAGCGGACTCTTGGAACCGGCGAAGTTGGGCGACAGCGGGGTGTGGCAGCACGGGCAGACCCGGATCCCCGACTCGCCGCCGCAGCCCGGGCACCGCGCCCGCGCCGGGGCCGGGCCGATCGGCCGGGCCGGGCCGAACGACGGGCGGCTGCGGCCCTGGAACCCGGTCTCGGCCTGCCGGGCCGCGTCCACCTCCGTGGTGCAGCCGGCCCGGCCCGGGGTGCCGCGGCCCGCGCACTGGTACCACAGCCGGTGCGAGGCGATCCGGTGGTAGCAGTACGGGCAGGCGGTCGTGCTCATCGGGCCACCTTGAGGTCGGAGATCGGCGGGTCGACGGCCACCACGTCGGCGGGGCGCACGACGAAGCACCGCAGCCAGTACGGCGCCCGGGCCGACGCCGGCAGCTCCAGCTCGAACGTCGCCGGAACGCCCGGGGTCAGGTCCCCGGTCCACCGGGCGAGGTGGGTGCCGTGCTCCGCGGTCGACGGCGTCACGATGCCCGGGGCGAGCACCACGACCAGTTCCAGCCCGGCGCACGGCCGGTCGGCGCTGACCGTGACGACCCGGTGCCGCGACAGCCGGTACCGCAGGCCCGGGCGGCGGCCGATCGCGTAGGAGACCCGGGCCGGCGGCCCACCTACCGTGGCGGAAACCGGCAGGGACACGGCGAGTCCGTGGGGCCCGGCAGTGACACCTCGCACCTCCGCCGTGCCGCCGCCGGCACCGACCGGGAACGCGCACCCGTCCGCGTACCCGGCCCTGCTCACCTGCCGGGTCACGGCGCCCTCCGGCGTGGTCCAGGTGACCTCCGCCATGCCGACCTCGTCGGGCCACTCCCAGGACAGCACCACCCGGTCCCCGGACCGCCGCGCCCGCAGGCCCCGGACCGGGGTGCTCAGGCCCACGGCGACCGGCCGGCCGACGACCGCGCCGGTGCCGCCCACCGCGAACGGCACGTAGACGAAGTGGCCGGTGGGCGCGTCGGTGTCCAGGACCGAGCGGCCGTCGACGAGGCGGCGGTGGCCGGGGACGGGGCTGCCGTACCCCCGCATGGTCCTGATCTCGACGACCTCGCCCTCGGGCCAGCCCGGGGCGGTGTCGGCGCGGCGCAGCACGACCTCGCCCTCCCCCGTCCACGACAGCCGCAGCACCGGACGGCCTGCGACCGTGACCGGAACGGCCGCCAGGTCCGCCACGGCCGTCGCCGCGCCCCGGGGCACCACGGACTCGACCACGGTCGCCGCGACGCGCTCCGAGCCGTCGGCGGCCCGGTAGACGGCGGTCAGGCCGTAGAAGTGCTCCACGCCCTCGGTCATGTCGGTGTCCGTGAAGGACGAGCCGGTGGTCTCGACCTCGGTGCCGGTCGCCGACGGCCGGCCGACGGCGCGGGTCACCCGGACCCCGGTCGCGCCCGGGTGCGCCTGCCAGGAGCCGGTGACGTGGTCGACGTGCCCGAGGAGCAGCACGTCGGCGACCGGGGGCAGCAGCTCCACCTCGCCGGTGCCGGCGGCCCGGGACCAGGCCCGGTCGGGGGCGGTGACGAACACGGCGTAGCGCAGCCGGCGGGCCACCGGCGGGGCGTCCTCTGCCCGGGCGGCGGCGGTGTCCGCGACGACCACCCCGTCCCGCTCGTGCGCCGGGACCCGGCCCTCGGCGCGCAGCACCCGGTACCGCAGGTCACCGGCCCCCGACACCGGCGCGCGCCACGCGAGCCGGACCAGGCCCCCGGCGGGGCTGGCCGTGACGTCGAGCGCCGCGCCGACCGGCAGCCGGCGGAGCTGGGTGGCCAGGCCGGCGTCGGCGGCGTCGATGCCGGCCGCCTCGCGGAGCAGCCGTTCGGCGTCGCCCTCCCGGCCGGCCGTCGCCGCCTCCCCTGCCTCGCGGAGCAGGAGCGCGAACCGGTCGGCGGCGTCGGCCACCTGGGCCGCGACGGCCGGGTACTCCGGGTCGGTGGTCGCCAGCCCGGCGAGCGCCGCCCGGGCGCCGGCCAGCTCACCGGCCGCCAGGTGCGCGCGCACCGCGTCGGCCGGCCGGACCGCGGCCCCCCGGCCGGGCGGCAGGCTCGCCACCAGCAGGCCGGCGTCGTCGGGGGCCAGGCCCAGACCGGTGGCCTCGGTGACCAGCAGCGCCTCGGGCATCCCGGCGTCGCGCCGGGTCCGCACGACCTCCACCAGGTGGAACAGCGCGAGGGTGCGCAGGTCCAGCCCCTTGTCGACGCCGGTGCGCAGGATCGCCAGCGCCGCCTTGGCCGCCCGCACGGCCGGCGAGTCCGCCGTGCGCTCGGCGTCGCGGACCCTCGACCGCAGGGTCGCGGCGTCCAGCCGCAGCGCCGGCGCCCCGGTCACCTCGAACCGGTGCACCAGCGCGAACGGCCGGGCCAGGCCCGGGTGCAGCAGGTGCACCACGGTGGGGGCCTGCGCGGTGCGGAGCTGTTCGCGCAGGTCGGCCCATGCCGTGCGGTCCAGGCCGGACTCCGTGGGCAGCTCCACCCCGTCGACCACGGCGAGGCCGGCGTCCCGGGCGGCCCGGCGCACCCGGTCGACGCCCAGTTCCGCCCGGGTGTCGGCGATCAGGTCCAGCTGGGCGCGGGTGATCCGGCCACTGCCGCCGTAGGAGGCGCGCAGGTCGCGGACCAGCTGGTCGTGCTGGGGCCTGAGTCGCCCCTCGTACTCACCGGCCCGCTCGCGCCACCACGCCGGGTCGGTCATCCGCGCGCCGGCCGACCGTTTGAGCTCCTCGTCGGCGCTGATCATCATCTGGCACACCCGGCCCAGGCTGGTCTGCCCGTTGGCCTGCTTGCGGTTCCACAGTGCCCGCACGGCTCGCAGGTGCCGTTCGAGCTGCGCGGAGTCCATGTCGGGCTCCACGGCGTACCGGGTGACCAGGTCGCCGGGCAACGCCCCGAGCAGCCTGCGCAGCGGCCGGAGCACCTCCCGCTCGTAGCCTGCCGGGTCGAACGGCACGGGTCAGCCCCGGACCGTGATCGCCGCGACCGTCCGCTTCGCCTGCTCGACCTCCGCCGGGCTGAGCACGCTGACCCGGACCTCGATCGTCAGGTCCTTGCCCGTGCTCGGCTCCACGGCCGTGACGGTGAGCAGGCCCTCGTCGTCGACCGTCATCGCGATGTCCAGCGGCGAGCCGACCGGCATCGGGGGCAGGCCGGAGACCAGGCCGGAGCCCTGGTCGACCGGCTTGTTGGCGGCCAGGTCGCGGCTCTCCTCGGAGCCGGCCTGCTCGTACAACTCGACGAGGACCTCGGTCTGGTTCGGCACCACCGTCGAGATGTCCAGCCGGGCCGTGCGGGGCAGCGCCTCGTCGGCGTGCACCATGTGGCCGATGTAGGAGGAGCCCTCGACGTCGTCCGCCCAGCCCGGCAGGGTGGTGTCGACGAGCTTGACCCCGAAGGCCTTGGGCAGCACGTTCGTGATCCGCTTCTCGGCGACCGAGGCGATGGCCCGCTCCGACAGGCCGGTCCGCTCGGCCAGGGACCTGATCCGCTCCTGGCGCAGCTCGCGGGTCGGCTCCGCGCCGTCCCACTCCCACACGGAGCGGCTGAGCGCGAACCGGGCCGCGCCCTTGGCGACGGCCAGGTCCGGGTCGTGCATCCGGGGCTCCCAGCCGAACTCGGCCCGCAGCCGCTCGGCGACCGCCGGCATCTTCGTGGAGCCGCCCACCAGCAGCACCTCGTCGACCTTCGTCCCGGGGGACTTCTCCTCGAGCCTGACCAGGGTCCTTTTCGTGTACTCGATGGTCCGGTCCAGCAGGTCGCGGGTCTGCTCCTCGAAGATCTCCCGGGTCAGCTCGACGGTCACGGGCACCCCGCCGGCCCGCAGCGGGATCGGCGCGCTCCTCGACTGCGACAGCCGCTTCTTCGCGTTCTCCGCGGTGTTGACCAGCTCCTGCATGAACTGGTCGTCCTCGGCCAGGTCGGCGTCGACCCCGGCCCGGGCCGTGAACTCGCCCAGCAGGTACGTCACGAGGCGGGCGTCCCAGTCCGCGCCGCCGAGCTGCTGGTCGCCGTCGGTGCACAACACCTCGATCGCGTCCGAGGTGATCCGGATGACCGTCGTGTCGAAGGTGCCGCCGCCCAGGTCGTAGACGAGGACGGTGCGTTCGGCGCCGGTGGCCACCTCGTACTGCAGGGCCGCGGCCACCGGCTCGGGGACGATGCCGATCACGTCCAGCCCCGCGATCTCGCCGGCCTTGCGGGTGGCGTCGCGCTCCAGCATCCCGAAGTACGCCGGGACCGTGATCACGACCTTGTCGACCTCCCGGCCGGTGTGCGCCCGGGCGTCCTGGACCAGCTGCTTGAGGATCAGCGCGGAGATCGACTCGGGGGTGTGCTCGACGTCGTCGACGATCCAGTGCCGCTGCTGGCCCATCGAGCGCTTGACCAGGGAGACCACCCGGTCCGGGTAGACCCGGGCGTACTCCTTGGCCGTGCGGCCGACCACGACGTCGGAGCCGCTCTCGAAGTACACGACGGAGGGGGTGGTCTCCTCGCTCTCCATCAGGCTGCGCACCATGGTCGGTCGGGCGGTCTCGTCGACGTAGGCGATCGCCGAGTACGTCGTGCCGAGGTCGATGCCGCAGTAGACGTCGGTCTCGTCGGTCATGGTGGTTCTCCTCGCCGGTCGGTGGATCTCGTCGGGCCGTGAGGCCTGGTTCCCTCAGGCCCGGGTCTCGTCCGGCAGGGGCTCGGCGGGCTCCGCCGGCGGGGTCCAGCGGGCGACCCGCACCGCGGCCGGCGCGACCACCCGGTCGGCCACCGCGTCGCGGTACCCGTCGCCGAGCACCTCCGCGACCAGCCCGTCCCCCTCGGGCCCGGCGGCCGGCACGGTCCCCACGGCCCGGTGCCGGTACGGGTCGTACGCCTCGCCCGGCTCCGCGGTCAGGACCAGCACCCCGCACCGCTGCAGGGTCTGCTCGACGCTGACGGCGTAGGAGGACAGCAGCGCCGCGGCCTGCTCCGGGGTGAGGGTCGCCGGCAGGTCGCCGGCCTGGCGGAGCAGGTCGTCGCGGAGCCGGTGCAGGTCGGTCACGAGCGGGCGGAGCAGCAACTGGCGCTCACCGATCCGGAGCCGCTGGTTCTCCTCGTGCAGCCGGTCGATCGTGCGCTCCCGGGCGGCGGCCGCGTCACCGAGCGCCGCCTCGATCCGCCCCAGCCGGACGGACAGATCGTCCACTGCGGACTCGGTCTGCTCGGTCACGCGTACTCCCGACGGCGGCGCATGAAAAAGGGGGCGGCCGTTAACTTACCCAAGGACGGCCACGTTCGGCGCACCCGACCATCATCCCGGCGAAGGCCGTCCGTCCACCAGGGACACCGCTCGGTGAGTCTGGCCCCTGGCGGCGGGCGGTTAGAGTCCCTGGTCGACGCGACAGAAGGGCCACCGGAGTGTCCAAGGACCTCGAACTGCACGCCTTCCCCACCCTGACCTGGGACGACGGCGACCCCCGCGCACAGCTGCAGCGGCTGTACTCGTGGGGGGAGCGCACGGCCCTCGACGCCATCGGCTGGTACATGGGCCGCAAGCCCCGCACCGCCCGCCGGTCCCAGCTCCTGCGGGCCGGGTCGATCGTGTTCGCCACCCTGGGCGGCGCGGTCCCGGTCGCGGCCCTCGCCGCCGCCCGCCCGGCCCTCGCGAACTGGGGCTTCGTCCTGCTGGCCCTCGCGGCCGGCAGCATGGCCTTCGACCGCTTCTTCGGGTACTCCGCGTCGTGGGCCCGGCACCTCACCGCCGCCGCCACGCTGCGCGGCCTCCTCGCCGAGTACCAGCTGACCTGGACGGTGGAGATGGTCGCGCTGGCCGGTCGGGAGCCGGACCAGGCCGAGACGGTCCGGCTGATCGGGGTGGTCCGCGGCTTCGTCTCCGGGGTCAACGACACGATGCGGGCCGAGATGGAGAACTGGCTGACGGAGTTCCACAGCCGGCTGGCCGAGCTGGAAACGCGGGTCGAACAATCCCATAACCGGACACCGCACACGCATACCTGATCTACATGGTGAACTTGCTTGGTCTTGTCACACCCGCCGAATACGATGAATAGTCTTGTTCATGGTCCCGGGGGGCGGGTCTTGATCCGATTCGAGCAGGTCACGAAGCGTTTCCCCGACGGCACGGTCGCCGTGTCCAACCTCGACCTGGACATCGACGCCGGCCGGATCACCGTTCTCGTGGGCGCCTCGGGCTGCGGCAAGACCACCACCCTGCGCATGATCAACCGGATGATCGAGCCGACCGGCGGCCGGATCCTGATCGACGGCAAGGACGTGCACGACTCCGACCCGCCGACCCTGCGCCGCCAGATCGGCTACGTGATCCAGCAGGCCGGTCTCTTCCCGCACCGCACGGTCGCGCGCAACATCGCGACCGTGCCGCTGCTGCTCGGCTGGTCGCGGAAGAAGGCGAAGGCCAGGGCGCTGGAGCTGCTGGAGATGGTGGGGCTGCCGGCCGAGCACGCCAACCGGTATCCGCACCAGCTCTCCGGCGGCCAGCAGCAGCGGGTCGGGGTGGCCAGGGCGTTGGCGGCCGATCCGCCGATCCTGCTGATGGACGAACCGTTCAGCGCCGTCGATCCGGTGGTCCGCGCCGCTCTGCAGGACGAGCTGCTCACCCTGCAGAAGGACCTGCGCAAGACCATCGTGTTCGTCACGCACGACATCGACGAGGCGATCCGGCTGGGCGACAAGGTGGGGGTGTTCCGCCCGGGCGGCGGCCTCGTGCAGTACGACACGCCGGAGCGGCTGCTCGCCGCGCCCAAGGACGCGTATGTGGACGACTTCCTCGGCACCGACCGGGGGCTGCGCCGGTTGTCGACCGTGTCGGCCGTCGCGTTGACGGCGGTGGACGGGCCGGCGGTCACCGAGCACACCCCGGTGGGCCGGGCCCGACAGATCGCCGCCCAGCACGACTCGGAGTGGCTGCTGGTCCTCGACCCGCACACGCATCCGCGCGGCTGGGCGAAGGTGGCGGACCTGCCGGAGACCGGCGACGTGACGGGAGCGGCGGTCACCCCGATCGGGCGGGTGTTCCAGCTGGAGGAGGACTCGATGCGCGGCGCCCTGGACAGCGCCGTGATGTCCCCGGCCGGGCTCGCCGTCGCGGTGGACGGTGCGGGGCGGCTGGTGGGGACGGTGTCACTGGCCTCGATCCACGCGAGCACCCCGTGAACTGGTCCTGGATCCCCGACCACCGGGACCTGCTCGGCAGGCTGATCGCCGACCATCTCCAGATGGCCGTGTTGCCGATCCTGTTCGGCCTGGTGATCGCGCTGCCGCTGGGCGTGGCGTGCGCCCGCTGGCCCCGGCTGTACGGCCCGGTGCTCGCCGTCACCAGCGCGCTCTACGCCCTGCCGTCGCTGGCGCTGTTCATCTTCCTGCTGGACTTCACCGGGCTCGAGATCACCACGGTCATCATCCCGCTGACGCTGTACACGCTGTCGGTGCTGGTCCGCAATGTCGTCGAGGGGCTGCGCGGGGTGCCCGACTCGGTGCGGCAGTCGGCGGTCGCGATGGGCTTCGGCGCCGTCCGGCGGCTGGTCCAGGTCGAGCTGCCGATCGCGTTGCCGGTGGTGATCGCCGGCCTGCGGGTCGCGACCGTGTCCAACATCAGCCTGGTGTCGGTGGGTTCACTGATCGGGTTCGGCGGGTTGGGCACACTGTTCACCTCGGGCTTCCAGATCGCCTACTCCACCCCGATCATCGTGGGCATCGTGCTGGTCGTGGGCCTGGCGCTGATCGCCGACACGCTGTTGGTGCTGGCCCAGCGGGTCCTCACCCCCTGGAGCCGTCGATGAGGATCTTCACGATCGCCTGGCACTGGTTCCAGCAGCCCGAGCAGTGGCACACCTCCGACGGCATCCCGAACCGGCTCGGCGAACACCTCTACTACACGTCGCTGTCCCTGCTGATCGCCGCCGCCGTG
Organism: Longispora fulva; assembly: GCF_015751905.1. NCBI lineage: Bacteria > Bacillati > Actinomycetota > Actinomycetes > Micromonosporales > Micromonosporaceae > Longispora > Longispora fulva. The sequence goes on along the minus strand of NZ_JADOUF010000001.1, from coordinate 8,413,159 downwards.
GCGATCCCGCTGGGCCTGCTGATCGGGCACGCCAACCGGGGCGGCTTCCTCGTGGTGAACCTGTCCAACGCCGCGCGGGCACTGCCCACCGCCGGCCTGCTCGTGCTCGTCGTGACGCTCGTCGGGATCGGTCTGGTGCCGGTGCTCGCCTCGCTGGTGGCGCTGGCGATCCCGTCGATCCTGGTGAACACGTACGCGGGGGTGCGCCAGGTCCCCCGGGAGACCGTCGACGCGGCCCGGGGCATGGGCATGCGCGGCTTCCAGGTGCTGTGGCAGGTCGAGACCCCCCTGGCGATGCCCCTGATCATGACCGGGCTGCGCACCGCGGCCATCCAGATCGTGTCCACGGCCACCGTCGCCGCCTACGTGGGGCTCGGCGGGCTCGGCCGCTTCATCTTCGACGGTCTCGCGCGCCGGGACTACCCCGCCCTCGTCGGTGGCGCGGTGATCGTCGTGGGGCTGGCCCTCGGTACCGAGGCCGCCTTCGTCGCGGTGAGAAAGCTCATCGTGAAGAGAACTCAAGGAGAGTAATGGTCCGCAACATGCGCGGCGCCGCCCTGACGCTGCTGGCACTCTTTGCGCTCGCGGCCTGCGGTGGCAACAACCCGGTCGACAACTCGGGTAAGCCGGCTGACAACGGCACCGTCATCGTCGGTTCGGCGAACTTCACCGAGAACGTCCTGCTCGCCGAGATCTACGCCGGCGCGCTGGAGGCCAAGGGCATCAAGGTCGAGCGCAAGCTCAACATCGGTAGCCGCGAGGTCATCTACAAGCAGTTGGAGAGCGGCGGCCTGTCGGTGCTCCCCGAGTACAACGGGGCGCTGCTGTCCTACCTCGACAAGCAGAACGCGGCGGCCACCACGGCCGACGTGAACACGGCGCTGAAGGCCAAGCTCCCGGCGGCCGTCGAGCTCCTCGACTCGGCCAAGGCCGAGGACAAGGACTCGGTGACGGTCACGAAGGAGACGGCCGCGAAGTACAACCTGAAGTCGATCTCCGATCTGGCCCCGGTCGCCAAGGACCTGGTCATCGGCGGTCCGCCGGAGTTCAAGACCCGCCGGCAGGGCATCGTCGGCCTCAAGGACGTCTACGGCCTGGACTTCAAGGAGTTCAAGTCGCTCGACGTCGCCGGCCCGGTCACCGTGTCGGCCCTGAAGAAGGACGACATCCAGGCGGCGAACCTGTTCACCACCGACCCGGCCCTGGAGGTCAACGGCTTCGTGTCGCTGGACGACCCGAAGGCGCTCTTCGGCGCGCAGAACGTCACCCCGCTGGTCAACAAGGCCGCCGTGGGCGACAAGGCCCGCACTGTGCTGAACAGCATCGCGCCGAAGCTCGACACCGCGACGCTCACCCAGTTGATGCGCAAGGTGGCCGTCGACAAGCAGGACCCGGACAAGGTCGCCAAGGAGTGGCTGAAGTCCGTCGGCCTGGCGTAACCCCTTTCGCGAAGGGCCTCTCCGCCGGAGGGGCCCTTCGCCACGCCCGGGCCGGTGGCGGGCTCCGGTCGTGGTCCGGCGGGGTGGCTCGGTGGTTCCTCAGGACGTCGGTTCACCGGGCACCGGGCTGCCGAAGCACCCCGCGAACGGGTCCTCGAACCTCCGCCAGCCCTCGGCCCCCTCGGACAACTCCGCGTCGCTCAGCAGGCACCCGGCGAGCGTGCGGCGCAGGGCCGCGACGTCGAGCTCGATGCCGACGAAGGCCAGTTCGGTCCGCCGGTCGCCGTAGTAAGGGTTCCAGTCGGCGGCGGCCAACGCCCGGCGCTGCGGGCTGGCGCACGGCCACAGTTCGTCGGGCAGCGCGGCGAGCCACGGGCCGTGCGCGCCGATCGACAGTCCCCCGCCGGCCGACTCCCAGATCAGCGCGAGGTCGGGACGGGTGGCGATCCAGCAGTGTCCCCGGGTCCGCAACGCCGCGTCGGTGACCGTCCCGAGCGCCTCGTTGAGCCGGCCCGGATGGAACGGCCTGCGGGTCCGGAAGACCGTGCCGGTGACACCGTGCTCGGTGTAGTCCGCGCCGACCGGCAGCCCCTCCAGACCCCGGGCGGCGGTACCGCACCCGCCCGGGTCGTGCCGGCCGGTCCTGAGCAGCCCCGCACCGGCGGGTTCCTCCAGGAGCCTGGCCCACGGGGCGAGGCCGCGCAGGACCGCGGCGGCGGTGCGGACCAGGTCGTCTGGGGCGTCGGGGGCGGCGAGGAGGACGACGGTGTCGGCGTACTCGACCTGCCGGGCGACGACCTCGGCGACGGTGCGGTGGTCGTTGTGCCCGGTGGACAGGCCATGGTCGGCGAGGTCGTCGGTGGTGCCCAGGTCGGCGAGGAGGAGTTCCGGGTCGACGGCCGCGATCACCGACCGCACGACGAGCCCCACCGCGCCCGGAGCGCCGGACGCGTCGTCACCGGCCAGGCTGGCACCTCGTGCCGGGCCGTGTGCCGCGCGGTCCGCGGCTGGACCGCGCGCCGGCGGCCCGGCGGGCACCCGGCCCCAGGCCGCGATCGCCGGGGCGATCAGTTCGGGCTCGACCGCCTCGGGCAGGGCCAGCAGCAGCGGGCGTCCCGGGTGGGCCGCGGCCAGGCGGGCCAGCGCCGCCGGGCCGGTCTCCCGGACCGTGCACGCCACGCACCCGTCGCGGACCGGCACGGACTCGACCTCGACGAGGCCGGCCGCGTCGTGGACGATCCGGCGGACGACGCCCCCGGCGGCGTCGGTCAGGTCGTGGGTGACGACGAGCAGTTCGGGGTCGGCGTCGGTGAGCAGCGCGGACACGGCGACCGTGGCACGGGAGCGCAGGCCGGCCAGCAGTGTGACCGGGGCGCGTGGGCTGTCTGTTTCGGGCGTCACCCCGGTCACGCTATATGGAAATGGTTTTCATTTCAATTGACACCCACCGCCCCGCTCACATCGGCCGGTGCGGGAACAACGTCCCCGCCCGGGCCTCCGCGTCCACCCGGACGTCCTCCGCGCTCACCTCGGCGCCGTGCTCGACGTCGAGCCCCTCGAGCGTGTCGTCATCAGGCCGGCGCAGGCGCGCGTCGTCCTCGGCCGGCACCGAACCGTCGGCCAGCGGCTCGACGTCGTCACCCTGCTGGCGGTGTGCCCCGGTCATGGTCTGCCCCCTCCCCGGAGCCGACCGGACAGCCGGCTCCCCCTTGACCTACCCAGGATCACCCCTGGCCACACACCCGCCGCCGGGCACGGGACGAACCGACCGCCCGCACGTCCACAGGCTTTTCTCGGATGCCGCGGCCGATCCCCGTGGCTAGGCTCGCCGCATGTTCCTCTACTGCGCCGATCCGCTCCGGCCCCGGCGCGTCGACCCGCACTTCGCCGCCGAGGCGCAGGCGGTCGGCGACCTGGGCGGCACGGTGGCCCTCCTCGACCACGACGCCCTGCTCGGCGGTGACCCTCGGGAGGCGACCCGCCGAGTCCCCCGCGACCTGGGCCCGGTCTGGTACCGGGGCTGGATGATCCCCACCCGGCACTACACCGCCCTCGAACAGGCCCTGGCCGAACGGGGCGCCACCCTGTCCACCGACGCGGCCGGCTACCGCTCGGCCCACGAACTCCCGGGCTGGTACGACGCGTTCGCCGACGTCACGCCCGCCAGTGTGTGGCTGGCACTGGAGCCGGGTTCCGAGGTCACCCCGGAGGACGTCGCGGCCCTGGCCGCACGGCTGCCCGCCGGCCCCGGGCTGGTCAAGGACTACGTGAAGTCCCGCAAACACGAGTGGGTGACCGCCTGCCACATCCCCGACCTGGCGGACACGGCCGCCGCGCACCGGGTGGTGTCCCGGTTCGTGGAGCTGCAGGACACCGACCTGGCCGGCGGTGTCGTACTGCGCTCCTTCGAGGACCTGCGCGCCCCGTCCGGCGGCCCCGCGCCGGGCGGACCGGGTGCGCGGGCGGCCGAGGCCCGGGTGTGGTGGCTCGACGGCGAGCCCGTCCTGACCGGCCCACACCCCGACACCCCGGACCAGGCCGTCGCCCCGGACCTGTCGGCCGTCGGCCCCCTGGTCGCGGCGTTCGGCTTCCGGTTCGTCACCACGGACCTGGCCCAGCGGTCCGACGGCGTCTGGCGGCTCATCGAGGTCGGGGACGCCCAGGTCAGCGACCTGCCGGCCGGGCTGGACCCCGCCAGGCTGGTCCGGGCGCTCCACGGGACCCCGGCGTGACGACCGGGGTCACTGGTCGGAGGGCCTAACGGTCGGGGTCGGGCGGGGCGAGTTTGACGATCGCGGCCGTCGCGTCGTCGCGGTGCTTGTAGCGGGGCCACCTCTCGCACCGGGGGTCGGTGTCCTCCAGCTCCCGGGTGCGCCGGATCAGCTCCGCCGGGCCCTGGGCGTAGCCGATGGCGAGCAGACTCGGCCAGGTCACGGCGTGAAACGTCGTCACCAGGAGCGAGACGCCGTCGGAGAGCAGCGCCGCGCCGCGTACCCCGGGGAGGGTGCCGGTCGTGGCGTGGTCGGCGGCGCGGGGGTCGACCTGGGCGACCCAGTACCCGTCGGGTCGGTTTCTGATTTTCTGTTGGGCGTCGATGAGGTCGGTCAGGCCGACGGCGCGGCGGGCCGCCCCCGCCTGCATGTCCGGGTGGAAGTTCTCGACGCTGCGGTCGGTGACGACCACGGGCTCGCCGTCGGCGACGTCGAGGACGACGGAGGAGTCGGACAGGACGAGATAATCCACGGTGGCGTCGGAGCGGTCGCGGACGATCGTCACCGTCGAGCAGGGCGAACCCGGGTGGGCCAGGTCGCAGGTGCTCGCGTGCAGCCCGGCCACCTCGCTGATCGCCCCGGCCAGGACCTCGGTCAACGGCGCCTCCCGGTCCGCCCCGAGCCGCAGCAGCCGGTCGCCGAGCTGGCGGACGTACCAGGGCGTCCCGTGCCGGCAGCCCGTCGCCGGCCCCTCGGTCAAGCCGTCGAGCACAACGGCCACGCCGCCCGACGCCCCGCCCCAGTCCTCGTTGCGCCCGTCGGGGCGGCCTGACTCACTCGCGATCCGGACGCGCACCCGATGCTCCCCGAGGCTGAAGGTCTGCCCCTGCAGCGTAGTGCGCGCATCGACCTACTCGTACTCCGTGCCGCCCTTGCGCGTCACGTACGCGTCGGACACGAACTTGGCGATCGCGCGCCCACCGAGCACGGCACTGCCGCGCCCGGTCGCGGACCGCACCACGAGACCCTCGCGGATGTTCGCGGCGGTACCGGTGACGGTCTCCGGGCCCGACGCCAAACCGAACAGCACCCCCTCGTCGTACGGGCCGGTGTAGACGGTCGGCACCGTCGGCAGGCCGGCCAGGGTGGCGGCCTCGGCGAACTCGTCCGGGGTCAGCCACCGGACGTGCCCGTCCACCTCGACGGAGACGTCGAACGCCGCGTAGCCGGGCCGGTCGGACTGGCCGTTGGCGCCGTAGGCCAGGTCCTGGATGCCCGCGCCGTACACCTCGCCGAAGATCCCGACCCGGCCCGCCCCGTACTTGCCGGCCAGCCACTCCGCCGCGGCGGGGACGCCGTGGGCCTCGACGGTGCGCCAGTACAGGTTGTCGCCCGCCCGCACCAGGCCGAGGCGCTTCTCACCGAGGCCCTTCGAGGACACGAGCACCGCCTCGGGCGACCAGGTGAGCAGGCAGCACGTGCCGTGCAGCTTCTCCGTGGCCACGACCGGCTCGCCCGGCTCGAAGATGGCCGGGTACCGCTTGATGTTCTCGATGTCGACCCACGGCAGCAGGTCGGCGGCCGGCTCGACCTCGCCGGCCATGTGCACCGGCACCGCCGGCACCCACTTCGTGATCCCGAGCCGGGCGGTGAAGTCCTCGCCGGCGTGGTGCGCGGCCTCCAGGTCGACGCCGGCCAGCGCGGCCGGCCGGCACACGATGCCCTGCGAGATCTCCCCGCGCAGCCGGACGGCGGCGACCCGGTCGTGCAGCCCGCCGGCCAGCCTTCCGGTCAGACCCAGCTCCTCGATCAGCGCGGCCGGCAGGACGGACTGCTCCGGGATGTACACGGCGAACTCACCGGTGCGGTACGCGCCCTTCGCCACGACCGCCCGGTACAGCCCCACCTGGGCCAGCTCGAGAGCGTCGGCGTTGGGGTGCTCGTGGATCACGAGCCGCTCGGCGGTGACGGTGAGGGTCGACATCAGGCACGTTCCTCTCTGGGGGAACGCCCATCATGCCCGCGACGTGCGCGGTCGCGCGCCCCGATTTCCGCCCGGGCATCCGGACCCGACCGGCCCGGAGGCCGGACACCAGCGTCCCGCTCGCTGACATCCGGCCCGCCCTCAGCCGGCTGGCGCGGCTCACATTCCGCAGCCCGCCCCGTGCGACTCGGCCAACCCGGCCCGGCCGGCGTCGCCGACCACGACCGGGCGGGCCGGGTCACACCCGGCCCGGAGCCACCATCCGTCCCGGGGCCGGGCTCGCCGCCCGCGCGCGGCGTGCGACGAGCAGGCCGAAGACGGCGGCGGTGAAGAACATCACGAAGCCGTACGTCACCGACGGGATCGCCATCTTCGGGCTGTTGAGCAGCGTCGGACTCATCGCGATGGCGATCGTCAGGGAGGCGTTGTGCAGGCCGATCTCGAACGCCGAGGACACCGACTCCCGCTCGCCGACCCGCAGCAGCCGCGGGCCGAAGTAGCCGAGCGCCATGCTGATCAGGTTGAACGCCACGACCGCGAGGACGATCTCCCCGAGGGCGTTGAGGATGTCCTTGCCCATGCCTGCGATCACGCTGGCGATCAGCAGGAGCAGGACCACGACCGACAGGATCTTGACGGTACGTTCCATCCGGGCGGCGAAGCCGGTGAACCTCGCGCGGACGGCCATCCCGATCGCGATCGGCACCAGCACGACGGCGAACACCTGGATCACCTTGTCCAGCTGGAGGCCGAGCGAGCTGTCCGCGCCCATGAAGCCGGCGATCGACAGGTTCACGATCACCGGCAGGGTGAACGCCGCGAGCACCGAGTTGACCGCGGTCAGCGAGATGTTCAGCGCCAGGTCACCCTTGAACAGGTGGCTGTACAGGCTGGCCGTGCTGCCGCCCGGCGACGCGGCGAGCAGCATCAGGCCCACGGCGAACTCCGGCCGCAGGTCGAACGCGACCACCAGGCCGAGGCAGACCGCCGGCAGGATCAGCATCTGGGAGACCAGGCAGACGACCATCGCACGGGGGTAGCGCACCACCCTGCGGAAGTCCTCGACGGTCAGGGTGAGGCCCAGCCCGAGCATGATGATGGCTACCGCGACGGGAAAAAGTATGACTAAGGCACCGTTACTCATGGCCCCTCTTTCTTTCAATCGATAGAAGTCCATGGATTGTCACACTGGTGCTCGGCGCCGTCTTCTCCTGACGTGCTCGGTACCGGTACCCGGAGCACGGTTTCGATCTTGAATCTGGGCGGCTGGCCGGGGGTCGATAGGATCAGCGGTCGTGACCGAACATCAGCTGGCCGTCGACTACGGCACGTCCCACACCGTGGCGATGCTCGGTTTCCCGGACGGGCGGGTGCGGCCGCTGCTGTTCGACGGCGCACCGCTGCTGCCGTCGGCGGTGTTCGCCCAGCCCGACGGCACCGTGCTCACCGGCCGCGACGCCCAGCACGGCGCCCGGCTCTACCCGGCCAGCTTCGAACCGAACCCCAAGCGGCGCATCGACGACGTGACCATCCTGCTGGGCGAGCGGACCTGGTCGGTCGTCGACCTGGCGGCCCACACACTGCGCCGGGTGGCGACCGAGGCCGCGCGCACCGCCGGCGGCCCCGTCACCGAGCTGGTGATGACGTGCCCGGTGGAGTGGGGGCCGGTGCGCCGGGAGACGCTGATCCAGGCCGCGGCCCTGGCCGGGCTCCCCCGCCCCACCCTGGTGGCCGAGCCGGTCGCCGCCGCGGCCCACCACGGCCGGGACGTCGCCGACGGCAGGTGCGTCGTGGTCTACGACCTGGGCGGCGGCACCTTCGACGTGTGCGTGCTCCGCAGGGTCGCCGGCGGATTCCGGCCGCTGGCCCACCACGGCATAGACGACTTCGGCGGGGTCGACCTGGACGCCCTGGTCATGGCCCAGATCTCCGAAGCCGTCGCACCCGAGCTGTGGCAACGGGTCGACCGTCGGCAGCTCAGGGCATTGTGGGACGACGCCCGGATGGCGAAGGAGGCACTGTCCCGGCAGTCGTCCGCGCAGGTGTTCGTGCCCTTGGTCGAACGTGAGGTGCCGGTGACCCGGGAGGCGTTCGAGCGGGCCGCCCGGGGGGCTCTGGGGCGCACGGTCGACGTGACGATGGCGACGTTGCGGGAGTCCCAGGTGGCGCCGTCCGAGGTGGCCGGGGTGTTCCTGGTGGGCGGGTCGAGCCGGGTGCCGATGGTGGGGACGCTGCTGCACCAGGCGACGGGGATCGCGCCGACCGTGGTGGAGCAGCCGGAGACTGTGGTGGCCGAAGGAGCCTTGCGGGTGGGCGGCGGGGCCCGGCTCGGGGCCCCGCCGGCCACGGCTGAGCCAGCGTTACCGGGGGCACCGGGTCTGAGCGCGCCAGCATCGCGCGGGCCGGGCCTGGGCGGGCCGACGTCGGCGGGCACACCGCTGTCGGGGCCCGTGCCGCCGGGTCCGGGGCCTGCGTACGCCGCCGCGGGTTCCCCTGCCCGACCCGGCGCGCATCGGCTCATCCCGGCGCTGGGTGGGGTGCTGATGCTCCTCGGAGTGGTCGTCGTCCTGGCCACGCCGTCCGTCGCCAGTGACTGGATCACGATGATGGCGGGGTGCGCGGCCGGGTCGGTGCTGTTGTGCTGCGGCGGGATCGCGACGTGGTTCTGGCAGCGGCTGCCGCCGCCGGCCAGGTTCGCGGTACCGGGCGCGCACCTGCTGCTCAGCCTGTGGTGGTACTCCGGCGGCCGGGGCACGCAGATCGACCTCGCGCTGACCAGCGCCGAGATCACCATGTCGTACTGGCTGCTGGCCGGCGTGACCGTCGGGATGCTCGCGCTGACAGCGGCGACACTGCACCTGAGGCACCGGGAGGTGCGCGACGGGCTGTGATCCCGGAGGTGCCGCGCGGCCGGGGCCGGGGGCCTCCCGGCTACGCTCGCGCAGGCGAACCGGGGCCGCCACAGGTCCTCGTCGGGTGTCAGGAGGCGTCACCGTGACTGTGTACGGCTGGGTCCGGGCCCGTCCCGTCCTCGCGGACGTGCTCCTCGCCGCCGCCCTGGCCGCGGTCCTTCTGCCGCTGTCGGTCGTCATCCTGACCGCGTCCCCGGGACCGTGGTCGCCGGTCCTCGTCGTCGCCGTCGGCGTGGTGCATGCCGCCATCGCCCTGCGCCGGACGCTGCCGTTCCTGTCGTTCGCGCTGGTCAGCGCGGGGATCGCCGTGCCGACCCTTGTGCCGGCGAGCGCGTTGCCGCCCGAGGCGCTGTTCCTGCCGTCCGCGGTCGTGTTCCCGATAGCGCTGGGCTCCTACTGCAGCTACGGCCGGTGGCCGGCCCGGCCGCTGGCGCTCGCCGTGGGCGTGGTGGGGGCCGTCATGCTGACGGTGCGGTGCGCGCTCGTCAGCCCGATGCACGTGCCAGGCCTGCCGGACACGGTGGCCTGGGTCTTCTTCCTCGGGTTCCTGCTCGCGGTCGTGTTCGCGCCGTGGAGCTACTCGGCGTTGCGCGGCACCCGACTCGCGTACGTCGCGGCGCTGGAGGACCGGGCCGCCCGCGCCGAGGCCGAGCGGGAGGAACGTGCCCGGCGGGCGGTCCTGGACGAGCGGACCAGGATCGCGCGGGACATGCACGACGTCGTCGCGCACTCCCTCGCCGTGATCGTCACCCAGGCCCAGGGTGGACAGTTCGCGCCCGACCGCGCCCCGGCGGTGCTGGAGACCATCGCCGAGACCGGCCGGCAGGCCCTGGCCGACATGCGCGGCCTGCTCGGGGTACTGCGCACCGACGACTCCCTCGACGGCTTCGGCCCCCAACCAGCCCTCGGCGACGTGGACGACCTCCTGCACCGGGTCCGCGCCGCCGGCCTGGCCGTGGAACTCGTCGAGACGGGCACCCGGGGCCCGCTGGCGCCCACCGCCGAACTCGCCGGCTTCCGGCTCATCCAGGAGGCCCTGACGAACACGATGAAACACGCGGGCGCCGCCGCCCGGGCCACGGTGCGCCTGACCTGGGGATCCGAGGCCCTGGCCGTCGACGTCACCGACGACGGCACCGGGAAGACGTCCGGGGACGTCGCCGGGCACGGACTGCTCGGCATGCGCGAACGGCTCTCCGTCGTCGGCGGCACCCTGTCGGCCGGGCCGGCCCCCGGCGGAGGCTTCCAGGTGCTGGCCGTCCTGCCCTACCGGCAGGGGGCGTCGGCATGACGATCCGGGTGTTCCTCGCCGACGACCAGGCCCTGGTCCGCGCCGGGCTGGCGATGGTCGTCGACGCCCAACCCGACATGCGGGTCGTGGGCGAGGCCGACGACGGACTCGACGCGCTGGCCCAGCTCGCCACGATCGGCGCGGACGTGGTCCTGATGGACGTGCGCATGCCCAGGCTGCACGGGGTCGAGGCGACCCGCCGGCTCATCGCCTCCGGTACCTCGGCGAAGGTCGTGGTTCTGACGACCTTCGACCTCGACGAGTACGCGTTCGCCGCGCTGCGGGCCGGCGCCAGCGGCTTCCTGTTGAAGGACGCGCGCCCCGCCGAACTCCTCACCGCCATCCGCGCCGTGCACGACGGGGACGCCGCGATCGCCCCGTCGACGACCCGCCGGCTCCTCGACCTGGTGGCCGCCGACCTGCCGGTGCCCGGCCCGGACCCCGACCCGGTGGCGGCGTTGACGGGCCGGGAGCACGACATCCTGCTCCAGATCGCCAGCGGCGCGTCCAACGCCGAGATCGCCGCCCGGCTGTTCCTGTCCGAGGCGACCGTGAAGACGCACGTCGGACGGGTACTCGCCAAGCTCGGGCTCCGCGACCGCGTCCAGGCCGTGGTGTGGTCCTACGAGCACCGGCTCGTCCGACCGGGCCGCGGGGATGACCCTGTCCCCCGACAGATACCTCTCAGGTAGCACCCGGCCGCGACCAGCGCCCGACGCGCGCGCCCCCCGCCGGCGGGCATCGTCAGGGGCATGAGACTCACCCGCTGGATCCCCCGCCTCACCAACGCCATCGCCGTCATCCACATCGTCTTCGGCCTCGTCGTCCGCTCCCCGAGCCCGCTGACCGGCATCGCAGAGGACGGTTTCGTCAACGCCGTCGCCGGCGACGACGTACGGATGCTGTGGCTGTGGTTCGAGGTGACCGGGTTCGCCCTGCTGGCGCTCGGCGAGCTGGCACGCTGGGCGGTCCGGGAGACCGGCCGGCTGCCGATCCGCTTCGGCGGGTGGACGCTCGCCATCGCCGTACCCCTCACCGTCCTGGTGCCCGCCTCCGGCGGCTGGCTCCTGATCGCCCTCGGCGTCGCGGCCCTGTTCGCAGCCCGCCGCCCGGCCCCGCGGTCATGATCCTCGACGACGTCCTGCCCACCTGGGACAAGCGCGAACGCCACGGGGTCGCCCTCGACGTGTCCCCGGCGGCCGCGATGCTGGCCATAGAGACCGTGACCTGGGCCGAGGTACCGGCGTTCCGGGCCATCATGGCCCTGTTCAGCCTGGGCTCGGCCCGCCTGGCGGCCGAAGGCCAGGTCCTCGACCTGTTCGCCACGGCCGGGTTCTCGATCGTGGGCCGGTCCGCCGAGGAGCTCGTGCTCGGCGGGATCCAACGGTTCCTCGGCGACCGGACCTTCGTCCCCGTGACCGGGCCGCTGAAGGACTTCGACGAGCCGGGACACATCGCCATGGCCTGCAATCTCCGGTACGCGGACGGCCGGCTGACCACCGAGACCCGGGTCCTGGCCACCGACGCCCGGTCCCGCCGACTGTTCGCCGGGTACTGGTGCGTCATCCGGGGCGGCAGCGGGCTCATCCGGCACGTGTGGCTCCGGGGGATCCGGGGCCGCGCGCTGCGCCAGCCCGGCCAGGACACCGTGCCGGACTGACGGCCGACGTCCCAGGGCGACGGCAACGGCCGCCGAGTAGCCCGGATTCCCATGGTGCGAATCCGGGCTCTGCCGCACGTCTTACTGGTGCGCGACCACGCGGCCCACAGACGTGTCTGGCCTTGGATCCACTGGAGCAGGGAGGTCTGTCGGAAACGGCCAGCAGGCTGGCCTGACGTTGACGCCCGCAGCGTAGACCGGTGCACCGGAGCCTCAATTCCCTTGGTACAGCCGTGTCATGTCGACCAGTTCAAGATCCTGCCTGTCGTCCGCGATCTTCAGTAGCGCTTTGGTGAATCCGGCGCGACTGAACATCAGGATCCGCGGTAGATCACGGACCCGGTCAGAGGGAGCGAGATCCCTCAAGTGGATCAACCGCTCCAGAGCTGGCAGGTCCATCGGCTTGCCCGTGGCCTTCACCTCGCCGATCGCCAACACGTGGTCCCCGTCGAACGGCGTAGATCTCATGGCGACGATGTCGAGTTCGTGACCTTGTTGATGCTCACGGCAGGACAGCGTCGCCGGACGCACCCAGCTTGGTCTGCCACCGAGCGTGTCGACATCGGCATGGGAGAGCACCCACTCGCGAGCCAGATCTTCCAGGTGCGGGCCGTACATCTTCGACGCCACGGTGTCGGCCGCCTCGGCCCACACCCGCTCGGCCTCCCGCCGCACCAACCGGCCCTCGTCCCTGGAAATGACGAGTTGGTGGAGCCGAACGACCGGATCTGAGATACGGAAGGTGCCACGTCGGGACTTGAACGCGTCTTCTACCCGCTCCAGCAGCCCGATGTCCTCCAGCCCCGCCAACGGGTGAGCGATCGCGGTAGCCGGTCTCCCCAATGTCGCCGCGATCTCCGTGCGCCGGATCCGGCCCATGCTCACCGCCGTCAACACACTGGCGTACGACGTAGGGTCCGAGATTTCCGGCTCCTCCCGCAACAACAGGTTCCCCTCCCGGAACATCGCACTCGCCGGGCTCAGCAACGCCCGACACACCCAGGCGTCAAAGTCCCGCGCCGAACGCGGCGCACCACCCGACATCTCCAGGTACGCCGGCGTGCCCCCCACGAGGGCATGGACCCGAAACGCCAGATCCGGATCATCGGATAGACCCCAGAAGCCAGCCGCCTCCCGAAACCAGAACGGCCGGACCAGCAGCTCCATCGTCGCCCGGCCACGCAACGGCGCACCGCCGGACAGCAGGCCCCGCATGGTGCTCAACGCACTCCCACACAGGATCAGCCGTGACCGCCCCTCCCGTTTGGCAGCACCCCAAGGGCTCAGGGCGAGCTGCAGCTGGGACGGCAGCGCCGGGGTCGTCGACACCAGGTACGGGAACTCGTCGATGATGACCGGGCCCTCCAGAGCCAGCAACGCGTCGAGGGCATGACGCCAGTCAGCGAAGGACACCGGCGCCGGCGCACCGACGTGCCTGGCGTACGCCACACCCAGGTCGGCGAGATTCTGCGCCTCGGTCTGCTGCTGCGCGCCGTACATGAAGCCACCAGACGCCTCAGCCAGCAACTCCAACAGCAGAGTCTTACCCTGCCGGCGCCGGCCGTAGACCAGACCAAGACTGGCACCCGACACGTCGCTGACGGCAAAGTCGCTCAGCGTCTGCCACTCCCAGTCCCGGGCATGCAGGTCTGCGGGCTTTACCCAACTCGTCACCCAAGCATGATAGCAGCAACTATTATAGTTGCAGCTATAATTCACACCTGGCCGAGCGCGCCAGCCACGCGGCGCACCGACCATGCGAGGCACCTGTCCACCCAGCTGCTGTACCGGCAGCAAAAAGGCCGTCTCCGACTGGCGGAAACGGCCTCTGAGCTGCGGTGGGCGTAGCAGGTTTCGAACCTGCGACCTCTTCGGTGTGAACGAAGCGCTCTCCCACTGAGCTATACGCCCGCAACGAGTGGTTACATTACCCGACACCCACCTCGCCCCGCGAATCCGGGGTCACCCCCGCACCCACTCCCGCGCCTCGCGCCACAGATCCACCCCGAGGCTGACCTTCACCGAAGCCCACACCACGGCCCACACGAACACCAGCCCGACCGCCCCGATCAGGAAACGGATCCCCGGGTGCTGCCGTTTCACCCACGCCGTCCACCGGTCGAGCTGGCGGCGCGCGAAGGCCAGGAGGCGCCGGGCCCAGTGGAACTCGATCGCCAGGATCGCCAGCCCGGCGAGGACGATCAGCCAGCCGGGGCCGGGCAGCGGGATCAGGACCGCGCCCACGATGATCACCACCACGCCCACGACGGTGACCGTGATCTTGACGGCGATCCGGCCGCCCGGCTTGTCCCTGATCCGGTCCAGCCAGTTTCGCTGCTCCACGCCTGTCACCCTCCGGAACGTACCCCATAAGTTTTGGTCTTTGGGGCCCCGCTGAGCCTCCGGAGGCGCTACTTTCAGAACCGGACTCCACTACGGGTCGAGACCAGCGTATGACGGGGCGTGACGGGGGGTATCACCCGAGTGTGAGAATGCGGGGCGCGCGGGGCGTCTCGTCGCCGTTGCCTGGGGGTGAGGTCGATGGGGGTTCTACGTCCCGCGACCGTGGAGGTCGAGACGTCTCTGCGGCTGGTCGCGCCTGACGCGACCGCGCTGCCGGTCCGCGCGAGTCTGCGCTACGACCCGCTCGATCCGTACGCGGTCCATGTCCTGTTCCACGCGGAGACGGTCGGCGGTGAACCTGTGAGCTGGTCCTTCGCCCGCGACCTGTTGGTCAAGGGGTTGGACGAGCCGGCGGGCATCGGCGACGTGCGGGTCTGGCCGTGGTCGACGCCGAGGGGTGAGTTCGTCGCCCTGGCGCTGTCGTCCCCGGATGGAAACGCCCTTTTCGAGGTACCGAGGAGCGTGCTCGTCCGCTTCCTCCGCCGGACCTACGTGGTGGTGCCGAGGGGTAAGGAGAGCGACCACCTGGATGTGGACGCCGCCGTCGCCCGGTTGTTGTCGGCACGCTGAGTAACGGACATCGGGGCCCTTCCGTGAGGAGGGGCCCCTTCGTCGTGCCGCGCTCTTTCCGCAGGGCTAGCCGCCGCGTGGCTACGCCGCCGTCACGCTCGACTGCCACATCAGGAACTTGCCCTCAGGGCTGAAGTCCACCTTCGCGCTGCTGCCGTCGCCCAGGTCCACCCGCAGCCCGTTGTAGGTGTCGGTGTACGGAATGCCGTGATGCTCCAGGTACCGGGTCACGGTCAGCCGGTGGTCCGTCGGGAACACCCCGACAGCGGAGATCAACCGCCGGGCGGCGCTGATCGGGTCGAACCGCCCGGTGGGCACCCGGGGATCGTCGAACACGACGAAGAACTTGCCGCCCTCGTACGGCAGGCCCAGGTACCCGCGGCACTCCAGCAGCGCCGTGGCCGCCATCACCATCCGCTCGGCGGCCATCACCGGGTCCCTGCGGCCGCTGAGGTCGAGGGTGTTCTCCATGATCTCCGGGATCTCCCAGATCCGACCGATGTCGGTGAGCCGCAGCACCGCCTGGGTGGCGACGTGGTCGAGCCCGTAGCCCGGGTTGCCCCAGGACCACAGGAAGGTGCCGTTGTGGATCGCGTAGCTGGCCAGCAGGCTGCACCGCAGCTCGGCCGCCCCCATCGTGAACGTGCACGTCTCCAGGTCGACGGTCCAGTCGCCGCCGGGCAGGTACGCGTTCAGGGTCTCCAACTGCTCCATCATGACCGCGGAGCGGGCCGCGGCCAACCGCTCGAGCTCGGGGCTGAAAAGTTCCATGATGGGCTTAACGGCGTAGTTCGGCATCCGACACGGCGGGGCACGCCCGGCGGGGGGCCGCCGACACGGTGGGTACCCCCGGTTTGCGAGCCGGAGGTCCCTCGGCTAAAGTTTCTCCAGTCAGCGAGGAACGCCGCAAGGCGGACAAGCGGACAGAAATAACAAAAGCAACAAAGTGCGGATGTAGCGCAGCTGGTAGCGCATCACCTTGCCAAGGTGAGGGTCGCGAGTTCGAATCTCGTCATCCGCTCGACAGAGGTATCACTCGGTGGAGTGGCCGAGAGGCGAGGCAACGGCCTGCAAAGCCGTGTACACGGGTTCAAATCCCGTCTCCACCTCTGCACGAGCAAGGGCGTATAGCTCAGCGGGAGAGCGCTTCCCTGACACGGAAGAGGTCACAGGTTCAATCCCTGTTACGCCCACCAGCAAGATGCACGTCTGAGGCCAGTTTCCGGAATTCGGAAACTGGCCTCAAGGTTTTCCGTCCGCACTCGGTCCGCAGGAAACGGCGATTCCAGGCGTACTTGGCGGACCGAGGTTGGCCGTTTCCGCGAGTCGGAGACGGCCTTTTGCTGCCGGTACAGCAGCTGAGTAACAGCAGGAGCTCATCAAAAGGGCCCCGACGGGCCGCACGGACTGTCTGCCAGGGCACGGGACCGGCTGTGCGCCCCGGCGGAGACCCCTCGGCGGGTCAGCTCCGTCAGGAACGCCACGGCTTCGTGCGCAGATAAGGCTGCTGGGCCACCGACCCGCCGTCGACCGACAGGCTCGCCCTGGCCGCCGCGTAGAACTGGTCCCGCGCCGCGTCGACGCCCTCGACCGCCAGATCCCACTCCGGCCGCTCGAAGGCGGGCAGCTGGCGGGCGATCCGTTCCGTCCGGACGATCGCGAGCCACCAGTTCCGGGCTGCGACCACGGTCGGCTCGTCGCCGAGCAGGAGCATGGACTCCCACTCCCGGGTGCGCCGCAGGTCGGTCAGCGCGAGCGTCTCCAGGCCGACGGCATGGTCCATCACCTGGGTGGTGGCGCTTCCCCGGTGGACGGCGGTCATCCGGGTCGCCACCGCGTAGAGCTCCTTCAGCACCGCGGCGTAGGCGATGTAGGTGTCCAGGCGGCGCGCGTCCCAGCGGACCCGCTGCTCCCGTTGCCATTTCGACCGCTCGTTGAGACGGGTGGTCAGCAGCGTCCCCAGGCCCCCGATGACGACACCCGTCAGCCCGATCAACGCCGGAAGTTGGTCCAGAACCCTCACCATGACCCCAATCTATCGACCCCCCACAATGGCGCGGGGCCATGACGGGTCGCCGACCGGCCAAGGGAAAGACCAATGCATCATTCGGTTACGCCGCGTCTCTCCCTCTCCGCGCAGCGGCTGGGCGACCGCGAGGTCCCCGGGACAGGCCCCGACCTGGGCACATCCCGCGCACAACACCCCCACAACGCCCCGCGCCGAGGGTTGTCCCCAGCGGCGGACCTCGCCGACAACGACAACTGGAGGTTTCGACATGACGACTCCGATGCGCCGGATGGCCAGGCTCCTCGTCGCGGCCGCCGCCGGTGTGGCCCTGATGATGGGCATGGCGGGGACGGCCAACGCGTACCCGGGGGCCGGGGACGACCGGATGATCTCGACCCCGACGAGCTGGTGGACGTACCAGAACGTGGACGCCACCCAGGTGGGCAACTACGCGAACATGAACGGGGCCCGGATCACCGATCTGCGGGTGGTGGACTCCTCGCCGCTGCGGTTCTCGGTGACCATGGTGAAGAACACCGGCTCGTACGCCAGCGGCTGGTGGTGGTACTACGGCGTCTCGATGAGCCAGGTGACCACCTACCTGTCGCAGAACAACGCGCGGCTGATCAGCGCGGTGCGCTACGGCAACGTCTACGCCGTCGTCATGGTCCCCAACACCGGGGCGAACGCGAAGGCCTGGGGCTGGTGTGACACCGACTTCACCGGGATCGGTGCGTGCCTGGGGACCACGAGCCGGCTGACGAACATCGAGTCCTACGGCTCCAACAAGTTCGTCGTGATCTTCGTGAACAACAACGAGGGCCTGGGCTGGTGCTGGTACGCGGGGATCAGCCGCGCCGCCCTGAACAACGTGTGCGGTGGCCAGTCCGTCCTCGACGTGAGCCAGAACCCGGACGGCTCGTTCAACGTGGCCTCGGTCGCGCAGAGCCCCGCCGACGGCCGGGTGAAGGACTTCACGACCCCGACCGACCTGGTCAACTACGCGCTGCTCGCGCCGCAGGACCGGCCGCTGTTCGTCACGCCCTACGTCACCGGGGGCGCGACCCGCTGGCTGACCTCGTTCCGGCACAACTCGTAGGGACAACTGTCGGCTATCGGCGTTGTGGAGTCGGATCCCGGCTCCACAACGCCGCCACAACATCCGCCGATCATCCTGGACACGGCGGCACCCGCTCGCCGCCGCTCGACTAGCAGGTGGGGGAAGACAGTGATCAAGAAACTCGTTCGGCGACTCGTCCTGGCGGGGGCCGTCTGTCTGGGGATGGCGGCCACGCTGGTGGCCACGCCGGCCAGCGCCACGGCGCAGTGCACGTTCGTGCAGAGTCCCGGGATGGGGGCCGGCTGCTGGCCCGGCGGGGGGACGCCCGCGACCGCGAACCTGGTCAACGACCGGGAGATCTCGACGCCGACCGGCTGGTGGACGTACCAGAACATCGACGCCGCGACGGTGTCGAACCTGTTGGCCGCCAACGACGCCCGGCCGATCGACCTGCGGGTGCTCAGCTCCTCGCCGCTGCGGTTCTCGGTGACGATGGTCAGCAACTCCGGGGCCTACGGCAGCTCGTGGTGGTGGTACTACGGCGTCTCGATGAGCCAGGTGAGCTCCTTCCTGTCCACCAACAACGCGCGGCTGATCAGCGCCGTGCGGTACGGCACCGTCTACGCCGTCGTGATGGTGCCCAACTACGGGGCCAACTACAAGCCGTGGGGCTGGTGCGACACCGACTTCACCGGGATCGGCACGTGCCTGGGCAGCACCAACCGGCTGACGAACATCGAGTCCTACGCGTCCAACCGGTTCGTGGTGATCTTCGTGAACAACAGCGCCGGCCTGGGCTGGTGCTGGTACGCGGGCATCAGCCGCGCCGCCCTGAACAACGTGTGCGGCGGCCAGTCCGTCCTCGACGTGAGCCAGAACCCGGACGGCACGTTCAACGTGGCCGCCGTGGCGCAGAGCCCCGCCGACGGCCGGGTGCGCGACTTCGCGACGACCACAGACCTGGTCAACTACGCCGTCTCGTCGCCGCCGGACCGGGCGCTGTTCGTGATGCCGTACACGTCCGGGTCCACGACGCGCTGGCTGACGTCGTTCCGGCACAACTCATGAGTCCCGGCCGGGTGACGTGGCCCAACCCGCGTCACCCGGCCGGCCGCCCGACCAGCGCCGCCGCCTCCGCGGTGGCGTTGGCCTTCTCGTACAACCGGATGGCCGTGTCGCGGTGCGACCGGGCGGTCGCCAGGTCCGACCGCGACTCCGCCAGGTCGCCGAGGTGCCGGTGCAGCTCGGCCTCCTCGAAGACGGCCGGCACCCGGGCCCGGACGGCCAGGGCCCGCAGGTACCAGTCCTCGGCGGCGTCCGGGGCGCCGGCCCGGAACTCCGCGAGGCCCAGGTTCGTCATGGCCACGGCCTCCAGGTGCGGGTCGGCGATCGCCCGGCTCAGTCGGCGGGCCTGGTCGAACAGGTCCAGGGCCTCGGCGTGCTCGGCGAGCCCGAGGTGGGCCAGGCCGGTGTCGTTGAGGGTGTCCACCTCGGCGCGCCGGTCCCCGATCAGGCGCTGGGTGCCGCGGGCCCGGTCGAACAGCTCCATGGCCTGGCGGTGCCGGCCCTCGCCCAGGTGGGCGGCTCCGGTGCCGTGCAGGATCACGGCCTCGAGGCGTTCGTCGCCCAGGGTGCGGACCAGGGCGAGCGCGCGGTCCAGGTAGTCCAGGGCCAGGTCGGTCTGGCCCATCCGGGTGTGCGCGTCGCCGAGGTTGTTCAGCGCGTACGCGACGTCGCGGGACAGGCCGTTGGCGGTGTGCATGGCCAGGGCCGCCTCGTACTCGGCGACGGCCTCGTCGAAGCGGCGGAGCGCCGCGAGGGCCACGGCGGTGTTGTTGCGGACGCTGCCCTCGCCCCAGGCGTCGCCGGCGGCCACCATCAGCGGCAGGGCCCGGCGCAGCGCGTCGAGCGCCTCGTCGAACCGTTGGAGCTGGATGCACGCGACGCCGACCTGGCCGCGCATCAGGCCCTCGGTGCCGCCGTCGGCGAGCCGCCGGGCCGCGGCGAGGCCGGTGCGGCAGATCTCCAGCATCGACGCCCAGTGGCCCCGGGAGTAGTAGAAACCCATCAGGAGGTACGCGAGCTGCCAGGCTGCGGTGTCCTCCCCCAGCTCGACGGCGTGCCGGGACACGGCCGACAGGTTGGCGCGCTCGGCGTCGAGGAACGCGAGCACCTCGGCGTGCCGGGGACCGAACGGCGGCGCGGGCACCGGGTGCCGGGCCGCCACCCGGGCCCGGTCGCGGCCCGGGGTCAGGGTGTCGTTCGCGGCGTCGGCGACGGACAGGTACCAGTCGAGCAGGCGTTCCTCGGCTCTGGTCCTGGCGTCGGAGGATTCCTCGGTGCCGGCGCACTCGCGGGCGTACCACCGGATCAGGTCGTGGAAGCGGAACCGGCCGCTGGCGACCTCGCTGACCAGGTGCGCGGCGGCCAACTCCTCCGTGACCAACCGCGCGGCGGTCACCGGCGTCCCGGTCACGGCCGCGACCAGCGGGACGGCGAACGTCGGCCCCGGGTGCAGCCCGGCGAGCCGGAACGCGGCGGCGGCGCCGGGGGTCAGCGCGTGGTAGGCGCTGGCGAACACCGCGCGGATGCTCCGGGAGTCGCCCGGTACCGACAGCGCGTCCAGCCGGTTGCCGGTGGCCAGTTCGGCCACCAGGTCCCCGATCGCCAGCCGGGGGCGGGAGGTGAGCTTCGCCGCGGCGATCCGCAGCGCCAGGGGCATCCGGTCGCAGGCCTCGACGAGCTGGCCGGCCGCGTCCGGCTCGGCGGCGACCCTGGCCGGTCCGAGCACCCGTTCCAGCAGGGTCAGCGACTCCGCCGGGCTGAGCGCGTCGAGCTCGACCCGCCGCACCGCGTACCCGACGTCGAGTGTGGGCAGCTGGTGCCGGCTGGTGGCGACCAGGAGGCTGCCGGGGCCCGGGGGCACCAGGGGCAGGATCTGTTCGGCCGAGCCGACGTTGTCGCAGACCAGCAGGACGCCGCGGTCGCGCAGCAGCGAGCGGTACAGGCCGAGCTGGTCGGCCGGGCTCGTCGGCACCCGGCCGGCGGGCACGCCGAGCCCGCGCAGCGCGTGGCCGAGGACCTCGTCCGGGGTCAGGGCCGTGGACTCGTCGTGGCCGAGCAGGTCGCAGAAGATCTGGCCGTCGGCGAACCGGTCGGCGACCCGCTGGGTCCACTCGACGACGAGCGCGGTCTTGCCCATGCCGGCGGGTCCGGAAACCAGGACCAGAGGGGTACCGACGGATGTCCCCTGGTCGGGCGTGCCGGGGGCGGGCCGCCCGGTGTGCCCTGGCCGGGGGCCGTCGGGCGGCAGGGCCGCGTCGAGCAGGGCCAGCTCGGCGGGGCGGCCGGTGAAGTGGCCGGGGCGCGACGGCAGCTGGGCCGGCACCTGGCCGGGGGCGTCCGGCGGGTCCAGGGACGGGTCGCGGCGCAGGATCGCGGTGTGCAGGCGTTGCAGCTCGGGGCTGGGGTCCACGCCCAGGGTGTCGGCGAGGTGCGCGCGGAGCCGCTGGTAGCCGGTGAGGGCCTCCGGGTGCCGGCCGCACCGGTACCGGGCGAGCATCAGCAGCCCGACCAGGCGCTCCTCCCCCGGGTCCGCGACGAGCAGCCGTTCGAGCTCGGGGACGGCGTCGGCGTGCCCGCCCAGCCGCAGCTCGCCGTCCCACAGGTCACCGAGCGCCGCGAGGCGGACCTTGTGCAGCCGGGCGACCTCGGCGGCGGCCCAACCGTGCAGCTCGGCGTCCGCGAGCGCCTCGCCGCGCCACAGCCCGAGGCCGGTACGCAGCCCGGCCACCGCCTCGGCCACGTGCCCGGCGGCGGACTCGGCCCGGGCCGCGGCGACCAGCGCCTCGAACCGGCAGGCGTCGACGGACTCGGGGCCGGCGGCCAGCGCGTACCCGACCCGGCCGTTGGTGAGCAGGCCCGGGAGTCCGCAGGCGGCGAGCGCCTGTTTGGCCCGGGTCAGGTGGCTCTGCAGGGTGCGGACGGCGGTGCGCGGCGGGTCCATCCCCCACAGTGCCTGCACGAGCCGGGGCGCGGTGACGGGGAGGCCGGGGCGCAGGGCGAGGAGGCCGACGAGGGCGCGCTGCCGGGCGCTGCTCAGGACCGCCGGGCCGGCGGGGCCGACGGCCTCGATAGGGCCGAGCAACCGCAGCTCCACACCCATCGCACCACCCATCCGGCCATCCACCTGGGACTGACCGACAGCGTATCGACGGGTCTGAGCCCCAACAAGGGTCGCGACTGTCGGTTGATCGCCACCGGTGGCCGGCGGGGCCCGGCGGACGCCTGGGTGGGGCGTCCGCCGGGCGTGCCGGACTAGCTGGTGGACACGACGAAGGTGAGGTACGCGTCGGCGAACACCGCCGTCGCCGCCGGCATGCCCGTGACCTGGGCCGGAAGGCTGCGGGAGTTCGTGGTGCCGTCGCCGAGGGTGCCGTAGTAGTTGCTGCCCCAGGCCCATACGGTGCCGTCGTTGCGCAGGGCGACCGTGTGGTACGTGCCGCTGTCGATCTGGGTGACGCCGGTCAGACCGAGGACCGTGACCGGGTCGTTCGTGGACGTGGTGGTGCCGTCACCGAGGAACCCGCTGTAGTTGTCGCCCCAGGCGCGCACCGTGCCGTCCGGCATGAGGGCCATGCCGTAGTAGTAACTGACGGACACGGAGACGGCACCGGTGAGACCGGGCATCTGCACCGGCGTGGCGTTCGCGTACTCCCCGGACGGGCCGAGTTCCACGCCCCACTTCCACACCGTGCCGTCGGAGCGCCGGGCGAAGCTGGCGTGCCGGCCCGCGGTCACGGCGACGACACCGGTGAGGCCGGTGACCGGGACGGGGGTGACGACCCTGTTGTCGTTCGGGTCCATCGTGCCGTTGCCGAGCTGGCCCCATTCGTTGCCGCCCCAGCCGAGGACGCTGCCGTCGGCGAGGGCGACGAGGACGTGGTCGTAGCCGATGGCGACCGACTTCGCGACCTGCGGCAGGGTGTACCTCACCGGAGTCGGGAACTTCACCCCGACCGTGCCAAGCTGGCCCTGGAGGCTGTTGCCCCACACCCGCAGCTGGCCGTTGGACAGCAGGGCGATGGCGTAGTCGGGGCCGGCGGCGATGGCCACGGCGCCGGAGACCTTCTTGACGACCACCGGGGTGGCGTGGGAGGTGTAGGTGCCGTCGCCGAGCTGGCCGTAGGTGTTGTACCCCCAGGACATCAGGGTGCCGTCGGCCATCAGGGCGACGGTGAAGTTGTCCCCGGTGGCGAAGGCCCTGGCGCCGGCGAGCTCCGGACGCACGGTCGGGGTGTGGTACCCCCCGCTCGTGTTGAGGATGTGGTCGTAGCCGAACTCGCGGACCACGCTGGGCGTGAGCGTGGCGGCGTGGGCGGCCGGGGCGGTGGTGAGCGCCGCCGCCGTGGCCAGGGCGCCGATCAGGACCCCGACCAGCGGCCGGGAACGGGAGAGCACGGACAAGGGAGACCTCCAAGGAAAGCGCGGAGAACGACGGGATCGTGGACGCCACACCGTCCCGGCGGAGGGCACCACCGGGGGCGGCTGCGGCCGAACGGCTGGCCGAGATCGCCGGACCGGCACAGTCTATAGTGGACGGACGGGTGTGGCGACCCCTGTTTCCCCGTCCTGCGGCCACGGCCCGCGATAGCGTGGAGGCATGGTCGAGCCCGTCACCCGCCTCGCCCCCCGGCCCCTGCGCGGCACGATCCTCGCCCAGGGCTGGCGGGACCTGACGATGCTACACTGGCCGGTCGACCCCGCCGCGGTCGCGCCGCTGCTGCCCCGGGGCACCGTCCCCGACACCCTCGACGGCGTGACCTACGTCGGGCTGGTGCCGTTCCGGATGGTCGGGGTGAGCCTGGGCCCGTGGCCGCCGGTGCCGTACCTGGGCACGTTCGCGGAGACCAATGTCCGGCTCTACTCGGTGGACGCGGCCGGCCGGCGCGGCGTGGTGTTCCGTTCACTGGAGGCGGCCCGGCTCGTCCCGGTGCTGGCGGCAAGGTGGGTGTTCCGGCTGCCGTACATGTGGGCGGCCATGCGGATCCGGCGCGACGGGGACACCGTGGCGTACGAGACGCGGCGGCGGTGGCCCGGGCCGGTCGGGGTGGGCGGCCGGGTGGTGGTGCGGATCGGGGACCGGATGGCCGGGCCGAGTCCGGTGGAGGAGTTCCTGACCGCGCGCTGGGGGCTGCACGTGGACTGGCACGGGCGGACGGCGTACCTGCCGAACGCGCACGAGGAGTGGCCGCTGCACCGGGCGGAGCTGGTCGAGCTGTCCGACGGGCTGGTCGCGGCGGCCGGGCTGCCGGGGGTGGCGGGGCCGCCGGTCAGCGTGCTGTGGTCGCCGGGGGTGCGTGCGCGGTTCGGCCGGCCACTGGGGGCCGCCGCGCGCCGGGTCGGGGACGCGGCGTAACCGTCACGATCGAAAGGCGGGGCAGCTCGCCGCCGCCCGCATCCGCATCCGCATCCGGACGTGCAGAAGCCCGGCTCTATGAGTTCGCAAACCTCTGCGCTCTCCCAGGGTCGGGCTTCACCTATCAGACTAATCCGACTTGCACTTTCTGTCAAGACTCGGTTACTAGGCGTCGCGGCGGGAGAAGAGCAGCCACGCCCCGGTCAGCACGGCCGCCGTGCCCGCCGCGAACACCCCGAAACCCGCCCACGGAGCCAGCGACTCGGGGGATGTCGTGACCTGCATGATGCTCTGGCCGGCCTGGCTGGGCCACCACTTCCGGAACGTGACACCGGCGTCGCCGAGGGCCAGCGATGCGACCGGCAGGATCAGCACCGCGCCGATCGCCGTGGTGATCGCGGCGGCCGAGTGCCGCACGATCATGCCGATCCCGAAGGCGAACAGGCCGAGAACGCCCAGGTAGAGGCCGCCGCCCAGCACCGCGCGGAGCACGCCCGGGTCGCCGAGGCCGGCGGGCACCCGGGTCACGGACTGTCCGACGGCGTAGGACAGGAAGCTGATCACCAGACCGGCGACCAGACCGACGGCGGTCACCACGAGGGCCTTGGCGGTGAGCATCCGGCCCCGGACCGGCAGCACGGACAGCGAGGTGCGGATCATGCCCGTCGCGTACTCCGACGTCGCCGCCAGCGCGCCGAACACGCAGATCGCGAGCTGGCCCATGATGACGCCGGCCAGGTTGTCGGAGACCGAGGAGGCGATCTCGGAGCCGGGCTCGGTGCCCGACGAGGCCAGCATGCCGATCCCGACGGTGAGCGCGGCGGCGGCCAGCAGCGCCCAGAACATCGAGCGGATGGTGCGGATCTTCAGCCATTCGCTGGCGAGCGCGTCGATCATGCCGTGCCTCCGATGGTCGCGCGGTACTCGACCGCGTCGTGGGTCAGCTCCATGAACGCCTGCTCCAGGGAGGCGGACCGGGGCGCGAGCTCGTGCAGGGTGACGCCGTGCCGGGCGGCCAGCTCGCCGATGATCTCGATCGGCAGCTTCGTGACGGCGAGCGCGTCCCCGTCCGGTTCGACGGTCGCGCCGGTGTTCTGCAGCACCTGCCCGAACCGGACGCTCTCCGGGGTACGGACCCGGATGTGGTTGCGCGAGCTGCGCTCGATGAACTCGGCCATCGAACAGTCCGCGACCAGCTTGCCCCGGCCGATGACGATCAGGTGGTCGGCGGTGTCCTGCATCTCGCTCATCAGGTGGCTGGACACGAACACTGCGCGACCCTCGGCCGCCCGGGCCCGCAGGAAGTCCCGGATCCACCGGATGCCCTCCGGGTCCAGGCCGTTGACCGGCTCGTCGAACATCAGGGTCCTGGGCTCGCCGAGCAGCGCGGCCGCGATGCCGAGCCGCTGGCCCATGCCCAGGGAGAAGCCCTTGATCCGCTTCTTCGCCGTGTCGGCCATCCCGACCATGTCGAGGACCTCCTCGACCCGCTGCCGGGGGATCCCGTTCGCGCGGGCGAGCACCCGCAGGTGGTTGCGGGCCGTCCGGCCGCCGTGCACGGCCTTGGCGTCCAGCAGTGCGCCCACCGTGTTCAGGGGCACCTCGGCTTCCGCGAACGGTCTGCCCTCGACCGTGACCCGGCCGGCGGTGGGCCGGTCCAGGCCCAGGACCATGCGCATGGTGGTGGACTTGCCCGCCCCGTTGGGCCCGAGGAATCCGGTGACCCGGCCCGGCTCGACCGTGAACGACAGGTCGTCCACCACGACTTTCGGGCCGTACCGCTTGGTGAGGTGCTCAGCGACGATCATGCCTCTGACGCTACGGATCCGCCCGGCCCGCGGCGTCTGTCCACGGTCCGATCAGGTCGTCATACCGTGGTCGCAGAGGGACCCTGTCGCGTTCATCCCCAGGTCATCACCACGGAGGGTAATGACTCCAGCCGATCATCCCGGTCGGCGACGAAGGAGGAACCCGATGGCCGGCACGCTCACGCTCTCCGCGGCGACCGTCCCGCAGGGCAGCCCGGTCACGTTCGGCTGCTCCACGGACAAGCCGGCGTCGAAGAACTGGGTGGGCCTGTACGCCCAGCCCGGCAACGGCCCGGTGAACCAGAAGTACGTGGGCGCGTCGACCGCCTACCAGTACGTCCCCGGCGCGACGGGCTCCGGCTCCTTCGACACGGCGGCCCTGGCCCCCGGGACCTACGTCCTGTACTTCCTCGCCAACGACGGCTACGTCTGGCTCGCGCCGCCCGTGACATTCACCGTGACCGGGGCCACGCCGGTGAGCACCCTGACCCTGACGACACCCGACCCTGTGGCCGGGGACCCGGTGACGTTCCGCTACACCACCACGGCCCCGCACGCGAAGAACTGGGTCGGGCTGTACACGGACCCCGGCAACGCGCCGAGCGGCGGGCACTCCAACGGGCCGTCGACGGTGTGGAAGTACGTCACCGACAGGGAGGGGACGGTCACCTTCGACGGGTCGACGTTCTACCCAGGGCGGTTCGTGGCGCTGCTCCTGGCGAAGGACGGCTATTCCGCTCTCGCGGGGCCGGTGCCGTTCACGGTCGGCGAGCCCGGCCGCCCGGTCCGGCCTGACTTCCTCACCGACGTGTTCACCAGCCGCAATGTCCGGGCCGGGGAGCGGTTCTCGTTGAAGATCGGCGGACTGTGGACCGGGCCGGCGACGACGTTCGCGAAGGCCGGCGGGGACTCCTGGCTGAGCGTGGGCGCCGACGGGACCATCGAGGGCCGCGCGCCGCTCACCGCCCCGCTGCGGCCGGCGACCGTCGTGGTGGCCGCCGGGGACGCGCGGCTCACCGTGCGGGTGCCGGTGTGCCCGGTCGACGCGAAGGTCGTCGACAAGCTGCGGGTGATGAGCTGGGAGCTGTGGGACGGCGGCAGCCACGTCACCGACGCGGTGCGCAAGCAGGCCCGGATCCTGCTCACCAACAACGTCGACGTCGTCGGGGTGCAGGGCGCGCCCGGGTCGGCCGTCGCGGCGCTCGCCGGGATGCTGGGCTGGGAGTACGCGGCCGGCGACGGGGTGGGCGTGCTCAGCAGGTACCCGGTGACGGGGCGGCCGGCGCAGGGCGTCGGGTCCGCGACGGCCGTGACCATCCGCCTGGACGATCGGCAGCCCTTCGACGTGGCGGTCTGGTCCGCTGCTCCGGCGTCCCCCGCGCAGGGCTCGGCGCTGCTCGCGGCGATGGCCGACGACCTCGCCGCCGCCGCCCGCCGGCCGGTGCTGCTGGCATCCTCAGGCGGCGCCGTGGACCCGGCGCTTCTCCGCGACTCCTACCGGCTCGGCCGCCCCGACCCGGGCGCCACCTGGTCCCCGGTCCGGCCGACGGAGACCCCGGAGCGCCGGGACTTCGTCCACTTCGCCGGCGACCTGCGCGTCGAGGAGACCCACGTCCTCGTCACCGGCTGGCCGAGGCCGGTCCCCGACCACGCCGGCAACCGCTGGCCCTCCGACCACGCCGCCGTCGTCACGACGCTCCGCATCCACTAAGGACACTGTCATGCAGCTCTCCCGACGCAAGCTCCTCGGCGCGGGCGCGGCCGGCGCCGCCCTGTCCACCCTGCCGCTCGGCATGGCCGAGGCACTCGCCGCCCCGGCCAGGACCGGGAAGATCGGCGACGTGGCGCACGTGGTGATCCTGATGCAGGAGAACCGCTCCTTCGACCACTACTACGGCGCGCTGCGCGGCGTGCGCGGCTTCTCCGACCCGGCGGCCCTGCGGCTGCCCGACGGCGGCACCGTGTTCGAGCAGCCCGACTACGGCCGGGCCGACGGCCGGCACCTGCGGCCGTTCCGGATCGACACCGCGAAGGTCAACGGGCAGCAGCTCGGCGACCTCGACCACTCGTGGAGCGGCACGCACCAGGCGTGGAACAACGGGATGTACAACCGCTGGATCCCGGCCAAGAGCGAACTGACCATGGGGTACTTCGGCCGCCAGGACATCCCGTACCAGTACGCGCTCGCCGACGCGTTCACGATCTGCGACGCGTACTTCAGCTCCGTGCAGGGGCCGACGAACCCGAACCGGCTCTACCACTGGTCGGGCATGCTCGACACCCGGGCCACCGGGGGCGGGCCGATCATCGACAACAGCCCCTCGCGCAGCAACCCGAACTGCCACTGGACCACCTACCCGGAACGACTCCAGGCGGCCGGCGTGTCCTGGAAGGTGTACAGCAACCCGACCGACGACGAGCGCACCGGCAACTACGACGACAACTCCCTGGCGTGGTTCCAGCAATATGCCGACGCCAAGCCCGGGAATCCGTTGCACGACAACGCGATGGTCAAGCGCACCCTGGACGACTTCGCCGCCGACGTCCTCGCCGACACGCTGCCCACGGTGTCCTGGCTGGTCGCACCGTACCTGTACTGCGAACACCCGGCCGCCACCCCCAACTACGGCGCGCACTACGTGAACACCGCGCTCCAGGCGCTGTTCGCGAACCCGGCCGTGTGGGAGAAGACCGCGTTCCTCCTCAACTACGACGAGAACGACGGGTACTTCGACCACGTCGTGCCGCCCACCCCGCCACCCGGCACCCCGGACGAGTTCGTCGGCGGCCGGCCGATCGGGCTCGGCCCCCGGGTGCCGATGACCGTGATCTCGCCCTGGTCGCGGGGCGGCTGGGTCAACTCCGAGGTGTTCGACCACACGTCCACGCTCCGGTTCCTCGAGGTACTGACGGGGGTCAGGGAACCGAACATCTCCGCGTGGCGGCGCCAGGTGTGCGGCGACCTGACCAGCTGCTTCGACTTCGCGGCCCCGGACACCGTGATCCCGCTGCTGCCGGACACGAAGAAGCTGGTCGAGGTCGCCGACGCCTCCGCGAAGCTCCCGCCGGCCGCGATCCCGGCCGTGGGGGCCCAGGTCGCGCCCGAGGTCGAGCCGGGCACCCGGCCGGCGCGGCCCCTGCCGTACCAGGCCAACGGGAACGTCACCGTGGACCGGGGCACCGGCCGGGTCACCCTGCGGCTCACCAACAGCGGGGCGCAGGCCGCGCACTTCGGGGTGTACGCGGACTCGATCCTGCCGTTCACGCCGGCGCAGTACACGGTCACCGACAGCGCCGAGCACGTCTGGGACGCGGCGGCGACCGACGGCGTCTACGACCTGTCCGCCTATGGTCCGAACGGGTTCCTCCGGTCCTTCACGGGGACCGTGGTGCACCCGGAGCAGGGCGACATCGCGATCCCGGCCGTGGCCCTGCGCCTCGGGCCGGCCCCGGAGCCGAGGAAGCGGACCGTGGTGCTGGAGCTGTCCAACGCCGGCCTGACCAACGCGGTGTTCACGATCACATCACCCGGCCGGTCCCGGACCGTGTACGTCAGCACCTACTCCCCCGCCGAGGTCGAATGGCCCTGTGACCAGGGACGATACGACGTGACGGTCACGTCGGAGACCGGCGACGGGTTCCGGTACCGGTTCGCCGGCTTCGTGGAGGCGTGACGATCTTTCCTGGCGACCCGAAGTTACCCAGTGGTAACTTGGAAGGTATGCGAGCGAACACCCTGCGCCGGGGCATGAACCTGTGGCCCCCGTTCCTCTTCGCCGGCATCCGGGTCACCCGGCTGTCGGAGGACTACCGGCACGTCGAGGTCCGGCTGCGCCAGCGCAGGTGGAACAGCAACTACGTCGGCACCCACTTCGGCGGCAGCCTGTTCGCCATGACCGACCCGTTCTGGATGCTGCTCCTGCTCCGCCGGCTCGGCCCCGGACACGTCGTCTGGGACCGGGCCGCGGAGATCGAGTTCGTGTCCCCGGGGCGGGGTGACGTGTTCGCCCGGTTCGAGCTGACCGACGAGACGGTCGAGGAGGTCCGGGCGGCGGCGGCCGACGGGGCGAAGGTGCTGCCGTGGTTCGAGACCGACGTGGTCTCCGCAGACGGCACGATCGTGGCGCGGGTCCGCAAGCAGGTGTACGTGCGGCGGAAGCCGGAAAAGGTGCCGGCGCCCGCCGCCTGAATGTGGGTCGGCCCCGCCGGAACACGGGCCGACCCCGGCTGAGCCGGGGTCCGGTGCCGCCGGGCCCGGGGCTACTCCCCCGCGGGCGCGGGGCGCGGTGCCCGGGGCGGCAGCGGCGACCGGCCCAGGCGCGGCAGGTCCACCGGCTTCGGGCGGTGCGGCGGCTTCTTCTCCAACTCCGCCAGAGCCACCTCGATCGCCGTGTCCAACTGCGGATCCACCCCCCTGGCGAAGTCCTGCGGCGCGATGTCCACGTCGATGTCGGGGTCCGTGCCGTAGTTCTCCACCCGCCAGCCGACGTCGTCGAACCCGAACGAGAACTCCGGCTGGGTCGTGATCGTGCCGTCGGCCAGCTCGTGGTTCAGTGAGATGCCGACCACGCCGCCCCAGGTGCGGCGGCCGATCAGCGGGCCGAGGCCGTACATCTTGAACGCGTGGCTGAAGATGTCGCCGTCGGAGCCGGCGTGCTCGTTGGTGAGCGCCACCATGGGGCCGCGCGGCGACTCGACCGGGTACGGCTGCGGGGCCGCCCAGCGCGGGAAGTCGTACGCGATCCGGCGGCGGGCCAGGCGCTGCACGACGAGCGCTGAGACGTGCCCGCCGCCGTTGAACCGGACGTCGACGATCAGGCCGTCACGGTCGTACTCGCACAGATAGCCGCGCTGGAACTCCGCGTACCCGTCGGGGCCCATGTCGGGGATGTGCAGGTAGCCGAGGCGGCCGTTCGAGCGCTCGCGGACCAGGGCCCGGTTGGCCTCAACCCAGTCGCGGTAGCGGCCCGGCTTCTCGTCGGCCAGGGTGCGCACGGACACGGTGCGCGGCTCGCCGTTGGGCTTGTGCACGGTCAACTCGACCTCGGTCTCGGCGAGGCTGACCAGCAGCTCGCCGGGGGTCGCGGTGCCGAACCTGCGACCGTTGACCGCGACCAACACGTCGCCGGGGGCCACGTTCACGCCGGGCCGGTTGAGCGGCGAGGTGGCGTCGGGGTCCCACGGGTCGCCGGTGACGATCCGGTCGATCCGGTAGCCGCCGTCGACGGCGGAGAAGTCCGCGCCCAGATAGCCCTGCCGGTAGTAGGGGCGGCTGCGGTACTCCCCGCCGAACTCGTACGCGTGCGACGTGCCCAGCTCGCCCTGCACCTCCTGGAGCAGGTCGGACAGCTCCGCGCGGGTGGTGACCCGGTCGACCAGCGGCGCGTACCGCTCGTACGTGCCCGGCCAGTCGATCCCGGCCATGTCGGCGATCCAGAAGTGCTCGCGCTGCAACCGCCACGCCTCGCGGAACATCTGCCGCCACTCGGCCTCCGGGCGGACGGACACCTTCACCCGGTCCAGGTCGATCCAGCCGCCGGCCCGGTCCTCGCCGTCCTCGTCGGGGGCCTTGTCGCCGGCCTTGACGACCCGCAGCCGGCTGCCGGACCGGTAGAGCAGCGCCTTGCCGTCCGGCCCGACCTCGAACTCGGTGACCCCGTCGGCGATCCGCTCGATCTTGCCGGTCTCGAACTCGTAGGACTCCAGGACCCCGATCGCCTCGGCATCGGCGTCGAACCAGCGGTGCTGCCGACTGCCCCGGACCGGCTCGGACAGCAGCAGCGCCTTGCCGGCCACGGCGGCGACCGCCCGGTAGCGGGCCTCGGACACCGGGAAGGCCATCACCCGGCGCTCGATGCCGTCGAACTCGATCGTCTCGCCCTTGGGCTCCTCCGCCGCGGAGTCGTCCTTCTTGTCGCCCTCGACCAGCGGCTTGGGAGCCAGGATGAACGGGGAGCCCAGGTCGGAGCGCAGCGCCACGGCGTAGGGCCGGCCGCCGTACGGGAAGCCCAGGTCGAACTGGAGCTCGTCGTAGACCGGGTTGAACTCGCGCTGGCCGAGGAAGTACAGGTAGTCGCCCTTCGGGTCGAACACCGGCGAGCTGTCGCGCAGCACCGGGCGGGTCACGGCCCGCGTCTCGCCGGTCTCGCGCCGGCAGACCCGGATCTCGCTGGTCTCGGCGTTCACCGGATACGAGTACGCCAACCACGCGCCGCCCGCCGACCAGGACAGGTCCTCGATCTTGCCGTGCCCGCTGCGGTCCACCTGCCGGGCGGACCCGCTGTCGGTGTCGACCAGCCACAGCTCGCACCGGTGGTTGGCCACGGCGACGGTCGCGCCCTTCGGGGCCGGGGCCAGCGACACGATCCGCCCCAGATCCTCACCGATCACGCTCGAGGAGCCGCCGTCGGCCGACAGCACCACCAGGTCCTCGCGGTCGCTGTCCCCGGCAGCCGCCGCGACGAGCCGGTGCCCGTCGGCCAGCCAGGTCAGCTCCCGGTACCGCACGCCGTCGGGCTCGCCGTGCTGGCGGACCGGCCCCTCCCAGTTGCCCAGGGAGAAGGCCTTGCCCCGCACCGTCAGGGCCAGGCCCGAGCCGTCCGGCTTCAGGGTCGCGCTGTGCAGGTGCCGGGAGGAGCTGACGAACTTGCGCGACCGCTGGGTCCGCGAGCTGCCCAGCTCGATCTCGACCCGTCGGGTCTCCCCGCCGCCGTCGAGAACGTAGAGGTCCCCGCCGAGGTGGTACGTCAGCCGGCGGCCGTCACCGGTCAGGTTGCGGGCGTAGAAGTCCTCGTGGTCGGTGTGCCGGCGCAGGTCCTCGCCGGAGGCCGCGCACGAGTAGACGTTGCCGATCCCCTCGTGGTCGGACAGGAAGAACACCCGGTCGCCGATCCAGCACGGGGCCGCCAGGTTGCCGTCCACCGTGACCAGTCGGCGGAACTCACCGCCACCATCCGGGTCGATCCACAGTGCGCCGGCCGTGCCGCCCCGGTACCGCTTCCAGATGGCCGGGTCGGCGGTGTTGCGGCCGAGGACGACGGCCCCACCCGGCCCGTACGCGATGCTGCGGGCCAGGCCGCCGAACGGCAGCACCCGCGACAGCCCACCGGTCACGGCCACCGTGCGCAGCTGGCGGCGGTTGTGCGGCAGGTCGGCGGAGGACGAGTAGACGATCCGGCCGTCAGGGGCCCAGCCGGCGATGCCGACGAGCAGGCCGTGGTGGGTGAGGCGGCGCACCTCGCCCCCGGTCGCCGGCATCACGGACACCTCGCCGGGACCCTCGTCGCTGCCGGCGAACGCGATCAGCGTGCCATCCGGGGAGAGCAGCGGCTGGCTGGCCTCCGCGACCCCGGCGGTGAGCCGGGCGGCCCGGCCGCCGGAGGCCGGGACCGTCCACAGGTCGTCCTCACAGACGAAGACCAGGGTGTCGTCGTGCAGCGTCGGAAATCTCAGGTAGCCGGCCATGCGACTCAATCTAGCCGGAGGGAGTCCTGTACCGCTGTCTCCCGCTTGCCCAGAAACTCCGGGTCGGGCCGACCGACGATATCCAGCACGGCCTTCACGCAGGCCACCTTGTCGCGGACCGCCCCGGTCCACCACGGCTTCGGCCACTTGCGCATCGAGTCGTCGCCGACGCCGACCGCGTCGATGCCCTGCTGCCGGCAGAGCGCGACCGCGCGGGTGACGTGGAAGCTCTGGGTCACCACCGTCGCCGACGTCACGCCGAAGATCCGCTTCGCCCGCACACACGACTGGTACGTGTCGAAGCCCGCGTAGTCGCCGTTCACCTTGGTCTGCGGGACGCCCCGGTCGATGAGCCAGCCGCGCATCGGGTCGACCTCGTTGTAGTCGGGCTGACCGTCGTCCCCGGACACCAGGATCGCCCGGACCTTGCCGGCGCGGTAGAGGTCCAGGGCCAGCTGCAGCCTGGCCCGCAGGAAGTCCGACGGCTGGCCGTCCGGGTTGACCTGCGCGCCGAGCACGATCGCCACGGGCCGGACCGGCACGGCGTTTGCCGAGTAGACCTGTCCGCCGGCGGCGAGCGACACCAGGGCGACCGCTCCGCCGACCGTCAGGCCGACGCCGAGCAGGCCGGCGAGGGCCGCGAAGAACAGCCGGCGGGGACTCAGCGCGCGTCTCACGTTCAGCCACATGTCCGCCAGCATGCCCGAGGGGACGCCCGATCCGCCACGGGACTTTTCCCCTGAAGGGCGTGAAACAGACAGGTGGTGGGGGACGGGTAGGCTCGTGAACCATGGGCGCCCTGCAGGATGATCACGACATCACCCGACCGCCGAACGGCTGCCAGCCGGTGCGCTGCACGGCCGGCTGCGACGACGGCCTGGTCGACATCCCCCGGGCGATCGTCGGCCCGGTCCTCGGCACCCCACTGGCCCCCGGCGAGCTGACCACGGTGCTGCGACCGGCCCGCTGCCGCGCCTGCAACGGCCGTGGCTGGCTGTGGGGCGTGGAATGACCGCCGCGCGCCGGCCCAGTGACGCGGCGTAAAAAATAATGGTGTTGATCTGGATTTCCGCGGAAGACCCAGATCAACACCATTTTCGGGTTACGCCGCGCGCCTCCCCCGGCGCGCGACGGCCCTAGAGTTCGATGCCGAGCAGCGTGTCCACGGCGGCCTTGACCAGCGCCGGAGCAGCAGAGTCGCTGCCCTCGCCCGCCAGGGTCGCCTCCGCCCACGCGTCGACGGCGGCGAGGGCGCCCGGGGTGTCCAGGTCATCGGTCAGCCGGTCGCGGAGCGTGGCGAGCAGGGCCTGACCCGACAGCGCCACCGGGCGGGCCGCCGCCTCACGCCACCGGTCGAGCCGGAGCTGGCCGGTCTTGCCGACCTCGTCCGTCCACTGCCGGTCGGTGCGGTAGTGGTCGGCCAGCAGCGCCAGCCGGATCGCCATCGGGTCGACGCCGGTCCCGCGCAGCTTGGACACGAACACCAGGTTGCCCTTGCTCTTGCTCATCTTCTCGCCGTCGAGGCCGATCATGCCCGCGTGCGTGTAGTGCCCGGCGAACGGGTGCGCGCCGGTCAGACACTCCGCGTGCGCTGACGACATCTCGTGGTGCGGGAAGAGCAGGTCGTTGCCGCCGCCCTGCACGTCGATCCGCTCGCCGAGCAGGCCGAGGGCGATCACGGCGCACTCGATGTGCCAGCCGGGGCGGCCGGCGCCGAGGGTGTGCCCGTCCCAGGACGGCTCGCCGTCGCGGGCCCCGCGCCACAGCAGCGCGTCGAGCGGGTCGCGCTTGCCGGCCCGGTCCGGGTCGCCGCCGCGCTCGGCGAAGAAGCCCAGCATGGCCTCGCGGTCCAGCCGGGACTCGTAGCCGAAGGCCGGGGCCTTGCTGATGTCGAAGTAGACGTCACCGGTGCCGTCCTCGAGCCGGTACCCGGCCCCGGAGGCGACCAGGCGCTCGATGTGGGTGACGATCTCGGGGATCGACTCGACCGCGCCGACGTAGTGGTCGGGCGGGAGGATCCGCAGCGCCTCCATGTCCTCGCGGAACAGGGCGGTCTCGAGCATGCCGAGCACGATCCAGTCCTGCTTGTCGCGGGTGGCCCGCTCCAGGAGGGGATCGTCGATGTCGGTCACGTTCGACACGTAGCTGACCTCGTGGCCGGCGTCGCGCCACAGCCGGTTGATCAGGTCGAAGCTGATCATGGTGGCGGCGTGGCCGAGGTGCGCGGCGTCGTACGGGGTGATGCCGCACACGTACATCTTCGCCACCCCGGTCGGGGAGGTGGGACGTACGGCGCCCGTCGACGAGTCGTACAGCGCGACGGGGCGGCCCGAGCCGGGAAGCGTGGGCAGGGAGGGTGCCAACCAGGATTCCATCCCGCAAGCCTATCCAGCGGAGATCAGTTCGCGGTGGTCAGCCGACGGGCCGGGGAGGTCGGGTGGATCACAGCGCGGGCTGTAACGCCCAACGGGGCGGCGCGGGCCGGTCGCGGGGCCCGAGCCAGGGCCGCGTGGGTGAGGCCGGGGCCGGCGCCGCTACAGGGCCGGCCAGGGCAGGGGCGGCCAGCGGTCGCTGGGTTCCGGGTACTTCCCCGCCCCCAGCATCCGGTCGATCCGCGACCCGACGGCGTCGACCTCCGACCGGGTCAGGTGCGCGGCGAGCGCCGACCCCAGCTCCCGGTCGAGGGCGACCTTCAGGTGCCCCAGGACCCCGGTGATCTCGGTGGGCAGCGGCTCGCCGGCCCAGCCCCACAGCACGGTGCGCAACTTGTCCTCGGTGTGGAAACAGACCCCGTGGTCGATGCCGTAGACATGCTGGTCGGCGTCGCGGAGCAGGTGGCCGCCCTTGCGGTCGGCGTTGTTGACGATGCCGTCGTAGGCGGCGATCCGGGCCAGCCCCGGGTCGTCGGCGTGCCCGAGCAGACCGCCCTCGGCGGAGGCGATCGCGTGCCAGCCGGCGGGCAGCTCGGGGGCGAAGTCGACCAGGGGCGGCTCGACGGCCTCGATCCACAGCTGGCACGACCCCGGCCCGTACGGCCCGTCGCGCAGCACCGTGGGCGGCACGCTCCCCCACCCGGTGGCCTCGCTGACCAGATACGCGGCGACCTCCCGGCCGGCCAGGGTGCCGTCGGGGAAGTCCCACAGCGGCCGCTCGCCCTTCACCGGCTTGTACACGCACCGCGCGGTCACCCCGGCGTGCGTGACGAACGCGCGCAGGGTGGCGTTGGAGGCGTCGACGAGCCGGCCCTCCAGCTCGAGCTCCCCGTGGGTGAGCAGCTCGAGGGCCGCGTCCAGGTCGAGGTTCACGACGTGCGGTGGTAGCCGTTGTGCCGGGGGCACAGGTGCCCCGCCGGGTCCAGCGGCTGGCCGCACAGCGGGCACGGCGGCCGGCCGGCGGCGACGAGCCGGCGGGCCCGGTCGATGAACTGCCGGGTGGCGGCCGGGCTGATCCGGACCCGCAGCCGGTCCAGGGTCGCGTCGGGCTCGCCCTCCTCGGGCTCCTCCGGTTCGGCCTCGCTGGCCTCGACGGCCTCGATGACCACTGTGGTCGAGTCGGTGTCCCAGGCCAGGCCGAGCGTGCCGACCCGGAACTCCTCGTCCACCGGGGTGTCCAGCGGGCCGTTGTCGGTGGGCTGGCCCGCCGGGGCCTCCACGCCGAACCGCAGCCGCACCTCGTCGAGCAGCTCCTCCAGCTTGTCGGCGAGGAGGGAGACCTGCATCTTCTCCAGCGCGACGCTGACGAGCCGGCCGCCGCCGCGGGCCTGCAGGAAGAACGTGCGGTCGCCGGGGACCCCGACCGTGCCGGCGACGAACCGGTCCGGGGGCTCGAAGGCATACACCTGGTGGGTCACGACGTCACCTCGCTCATGTAGTGACCCTACCCGCGCCTCCGCCGACGACGGCGTCGGAGTTCGTCGCCTCGACCGGGTCAGTCGGCACCAATCCGGACAGGTCGCCCCCCACGTCGTTCACCCTCAGCAGAAACGGCCGGGTCTCCGTGTACCGGATGACGGTCAGCGACGCCGGCTCGACCACGATCCGCTGGAACTGGTCGAGGTGCAGCCCCAGCGCGTCGGCCGTGACGGCCTTGATCACGTCGGCGTGGCTGCAGGCGACCCACAGCGCGTCGGGGCCGTGCTCGGCGGCGATCTTCGCGTCCCAGTCCCGGACGCCGGCCACGCACCGGGCGGCCATCGCGGCCATGGCCTCCCCGCCGGGGAACACCGCGGCACTCGGGTGCCGCTGCACCACCCGCCACATCGGGTCGTCGGTCAGCTCGCCGATCGGCCGGCCGGTCCAGTCGCCGTAGCCCGCCTCGGCGAAGCGGGCGTCGATCAGCGGCTTGTCCCCGTCGGCGTCGCGCGCGGCGAGCACCGCCTCGGCCGTCTGCCGGCAGCGCCGGACGGGGCTCGTCACGATCGCGGCGAGGGGCAGGGCCGCCAGCCGGGCGGCGACCGCGGCCACCTGGCGCTCCCCGAGCTCGTCGAGGGGCACCGGCAGGTCACCCGCGAGGATGCCAGCGGTGTTGGCGGTGCTCCGCCCGTGGCGGAGAAGCAGGACTGTGGGCACGAATCGGAATTCTAACGCGGGCGGACGTGGCGGCGGACGATCGTCACGCCCTCGCCATGTCACACCCGCGCCCGACAGCACAGCGATCGGCGCGACCGGGACCGCGCGCCAGACACACTGACCCCGGACCAGTGTGGTCCGGGGTCAGTCGGGGGCGGGAGTGTTTTCCGCCATTCCTCACAAGCGACAAACCAGACGTCAGGTCGCCGAGATCGTGCCGGCGACCAGCAGGCCGATGATGCCCAGGCCGAGCAGCACCCGGTACCCGACGAAGGTGGTGATCGAGTGCTTGGCGACGAACTTGAGCAGCCAGGCGATCGAGGCGTACCCGACGACGAAGCTGACCACGGTGCCGATCACCAGCGGCAGCACGCCGATGCTGCCGTGCAGGGCGTCCTTGAGCTCGTACAGGCCGGCGGCGGTCAGGGCCGGGATGCCCAGGAAGAACGACAGCCGGGTGGCGGTGACCCGGTCGAGGTCGCGCAGCAGGCCGCCGGAGATCGTGGCCCCCGACCGCGACACCCCGGGCACCAGGGCGAGGCACTGCATGAACCCGATGATCAGGACGTCCTTGAGGGTCACGTCCCGCTCGCCGCGCTGCTGCGGGCCGACCCGCTCGGCGAACCACATCACCAGGCTCCACACGATCAGCGCGCCGGCCACGACCCACAGGCTGCGCAGCGGGCCCTTGATCAGCGGCTTGCCGACCAGGCCGACGACGGCGATCGGGAGGGAGCCGGCGACGACGTACCAGCCGAAGCGGTAGTCGAAGCCGCGCTCCTCCTTGTTCACGATCCCCTTGAACAGCCCGACGACGATCCGCGCGATGTCCTTGCGGAAGTACAGGATCGCCGCGACGATCGCGCCGATCTGGATCACCGCGGTGTAGCCGGTGACCGCGTCGTCGGCGACGTTCATGCCCATCAGCTTCTCGGCGATCGTGAGGTGCCCCGTCGAGGACACCGGCAGGAACTCCGTGAACCCCTCGACGATTCCGAGGACTATCGCCTGCCAGATCTCCACGTACTACTCCCCAACTCCCGATCGCTCCATCGCGTCGGCGAGCCCGCGCAGGGTCGCCACGCCGTCCTCGATGTCCGAGTCGAACACGCTGACGGACAGAGTAGTCACACCCGCCGCGGCGTACGCTGTGAGGCGCTCGGCGACCCGTTCCACAGGGCCGAGGAGCGAGGTGCGGTCGACGAACTCGTACGGGACGGCGGCCATCGCCTCGCGGTAGCGCTTGTTGAGGAAGTGGTCCTGGATCTCGTCGGCGGCCTCTCCGTAGCCCATCCGGGTCGCCAGCCGGTTGTAGAAGTTCTGCTCCTTGCTGCCCATCCCGCCGATGTAGAGGGACGCGTAGCCGCGGACCAGCTCGGCGCAGACCTCCGGGTCCGGGCCGATGACGAGGGGCACGCTGGGCGCGACGTCGAAGCCCTCCATCGTCTTGCCGACCTTCGCCCGGCCCTTGGCGATCAGGTCCAGATGCTCGTGGGCGCTCTCCGGCTCGAGGAAGATGGCCAGCCAGCCGTCGGCGAGCTCACCGGTCAGCTCCAGGTTCTTCGGGCCGATGGAGGCCAGGTAGATCGGGATGTCGGTGCGGTAGGGGTGCAGGGACAGCTTGAGCGCCTTGCCCGGGCCGCCGGGCAGCGGGAGCTGGTAGGTGGGGCCGGAGTGCTCGACCGTCTTGCGGGACAGGACCTTGCGGACCACGTCGATGTACTCGCGGGTGCGGGCCAGCGGCTTGTCGAACGCGACGCCGTACCAGCCCTCGGAGACCTGGGGGCCCGAGACGCCCAGGCCGAGGCGGAACCGGCCCTCCGAGAGGGTGTCGAGGGTGGCCGCCGTCATCGCGGTCATCGCCGGCTGGCGGGCCGGGATCTGCATGATGGCGCTGCCCAGCTCGATCGTGCTGGTCTGCGCGGCCAGCCACGCCAGGGTGGTCGGATTGTCCGAGCCGTACGCCTCGGCGGCCCACGCCACGGAGAAGCCGAGCCGTTCGGCCTCCTGGACGAGGGCCAGGTTGCGCTTCGCCTGGTCGGCGTTCGCCCAGTAGCCGAGGTTGAGTCCGAGCCGCATCGAAGCCTCCGCATATTACTCATGAGTAGGTTGAATGATCGTAGCGTGTGGCGGGTAGCCGACGGCAGATGCGCCGGGCTGGGATTCCGCTGGGCGTGGCGAGCCGGTACCGTCGCGAGACATGCAGCAACGACCCCTCGGCCGAAGCGGGCTCCACGTCTCCCGCCTCGGTCTCGGCACCATGACCTGGGGCCGGGACACCGACGCCGACGAGGCCGCCGACCAGCTCCGAACCTACCTGGACGCCGGCGGCAACCTGCTCGACACCGCCGACGTGTTCGGCGACGGTGACAGCGAGGCCGTGATCGGGGCGCTGCTCGACGGGGTGGTCGACCGCGACGAGCTCGTCATCTCCACCAAGGCCGGCCTGCGTCCCGGTACGCCGCGCCGGCACGACAACTCGCGGCTGCACCTGCTGCGCGCCCTGGACGCCTCCCTGGGCCGCCTCGGCACCGACTACGTGGACGTCTGGCACGTGCACGGCCACGACCCTGCCACCCCGATCGCCGAGACCCTCGCGGCCCTGGACACCGCTGTCTCCTCCGGCCGGGTCCGCTACGCCGGGGTGTCCAACTTCAACGGCTGGCAGACCGCCCAGGCCGCCGCCGTCAGCCCGACCCCGCTGATCTCCGCCCAGGTGGAGTACTCGCTGCTGGAGCGCGGGGTCGAACGCGAGGTGCTCGGCGCGTGCGCCGCCCTCGGACTGGGCCTGCTCGCCTGGTCCCCGCTCGGCCGGGGCGTCCTGACCGGGAAGTACCGGCACGGGGTGCCCTCGGACTCGCGCGGCGGGTCGGAGCACCTGGAGCGGTTCGTGGCGCCGTACCTGGACAAGCGGGGGGCCGGGATCGTGGAGGCCGTGGCCACCGCCGCCGACGGCCTGGGCTGCTCGCCGCTCGTCGTCGCGCTCGCCTGGATCCGGGACCGGCCCGGCGTCACCGCCCCGCTGATCGGGGCCCGGACCACCGGCCAGCTGCTCGGGGCCCTGGCCGTGGAGAAGGTCACGCTGCCGGCGCAGATCCGCCGGGCGCTCGACGATGTGTCGGCCGTGCGCTTCGGGTACCCGGAAAGGCAGTCGTGACTACCCTGGAAATGTCACCGACCGTTAGGCAGAATGTAACGATGTCCGATTATGAATATGTGCCGCTCCGGATCCCACCGGGCACGGACCGGACAGCGGCACAGGCCCAGCTGACCATCCAGGCGGAGTACGGCGGCTGGGAACTCGCCCGGGTCCTGCTCTTCGGCGACGGTACCCGACAGGTGGTGCTGCGACGCCGGATCACCGGCGCCGCACTACCAGCGCTGTCGAGCTAGCTAGTCCTCTTCGTCTTCGCAGAGCTAGTCTTCTTCGACTCCTTCGTCGTCGAAGGGGTGCTCGTCGAACCGGCCGACGAGCTTCTCCCCCGCGCCCACGGCGAACACGGCGTCGATGTCGTCCTCGGGCGCCGCGTCCGGGTCGAGGGAACTGTCCACCTCGCTGACCGTCACCACCCCGTCGAGCGGCTCCAGCTCCGGGATGTCCAGCGGGGCCAGGGACC
Organism: Longispora fulva; assembly: GCF_015751905.1. NCBI lineage: Bacteria > Bacillati > Actinomycetota > Actinomycetes > Micromonosporales > Micromonosporaceae > Longispora > Longispora fulva. The sequence continues at coordinate 8,371,246 of NZ_JADOUF010000001.1, read as the reverse complement.
CGTCGCCGGCCTGCAGCAGCTCCAGCACCGCCTCGCCGATGTTCGCGACCTCGGTGTCGTCGTCGGCCTCCGTGCGCAGCTTCTGGGCGACCCGCATCAGCGCCGCGGCGTTCGGCACCAGGTAGTCCCGGCGCTGGCGAACCGCGATCAGGGTCGGCTCCGCGTCGCGGTCGACGGTCACCGACGCGAACTCCACGTCGGCGGCGTCCGGGTCGATGGGCTGCACGTCCCACGGCGTGACCTCGCCGAAGCTGGACAGCATCTCGTCGTCGTAGGCGACCGCGGCGTTGTTCAGTGCCACGTACGCCGACCACACCGCGTCGTCGTCGGGGCGGCCGTCGGCGGCCTTCACGGCCTCCAGGTGCACGCGGGCCGCCGCGATCACGGACTCCAGGGCGGCCTCGAGTTCGGTGTGCCGGTCGTCGGTCATGGGTGTTCCTTCACGTCAGCAGGCAAGACTTCATCGGTACCCGGAAAGCGGTGTTTTCTCAACTCGCCCGCAGGAACCGGTCCAGGACATCCACGCCGAACTTCAGGCCGTCGACCGGGACCCGCTCGTCGATGCCGTGGAACAACGCCGTGAAGTCCAGGTCGGCCGGCAGCCGCAGCGGGGCGAAGCCGAAGCACCGGATCCCGAGCCGCGCGAACGCCTTCGCGTCCGTGCCACCCGACAGCATGTACGGTACCGGCCGGGCACCCGGGTCCACCGCGCGCAGTGCCGCACCCATCGCCTCCACGAGATCCCCGTCGAAGGACGTCTCCAACCCGGGCTGCCGGTGGATGTACTCGATGTCGATGTCCGGCCCGACGATCGCGCGCAGCTGGGCCTCCAGCTCCTCGGACCGGCCCGGCAGGCTGCGGCAGTCGATCGTCGCCGACGCCCGGCCCGGGATCACGTTGTCCTTGTAGCCGGCGTCGAGGCGGGTCGGGTTCGCCGTGTTGCGCAGCGTCGCGCCGATCACCCGGGCCACCGGGCCGAGCTTGGCGATCGCGGCCTCCGGGTCGGCCGGGTCGAAGTCGAAGCCGAGCACCTCGCTGGACCGCTCCAGGAAGTCGCGCACCGTCGGGGTCAGCGTGACCGGGAACTCGTGCCGGCCGATCTTCGTCACGGCCTCGGTGAGGGCGACCACGGCGTTGTCGTGGTGGATCATCGAACCGTGCCCCGGCCGGCCGCTCGCCGTGATCTTCAACCAGTCGAGCCCCTTCTCGGCGGTCTCGATCAGGTACAGCCGCAGATCGTTGCCCGCGTCCACCGAGAAGCCGCCGACCTCGCCGACCGCCTCCGTGCAGCCCTCGAACAGGTCGGCGTGCTCGTTGACGAGGAACTGCGACCCGTACATCGAGCCGGCCTCCTCGTCGGCGAGGAACGCCAGCACCAGGTCGCGGGGCGGCACGACGCCCTCGCGCTTCCACTGCCGCACCACGGCCAGCAGCATCGCGTTGAAGTCCTTCATGTCCACGGCCCCGCGGCCCCAGACGTACCCGTCCTTGACCTCGCCGCTGAACGGGTGCACCGACCACTCGCTCGCGTCGGCCGGCACCACGTCCAAGTGCGCGTGCACGAGCAGCGCGGGCCTCGTCGGGTCGGAGCCCTCGAACCGGGCCACGACGCTCGCCCGGCCCGGCGCGCTCTCGATGATCCGGGGCTCCAGCCCCACCTCGGAGAGCAGCCCGGCCACGTACTCGGCCGCCGCCCGCTCCCCCGCACTCGTGTCGTTGTCGCCCGTGTTCGTCGTGTCGATCCGGATCAGGTCGCGGCAGATGTCGACTACCTCGTCGACGGCGAGGGGGTGGGAGGTCATACCACTTTCTACCACCTGTACCCGGCCTCGTTCGTCACCCGGGCGAGCTCGGCCTGACCGAGGGCACTCGGATGGAAGTAGTCGATCGAGCTGACATGCTCGGGCCGGAACTGGAACCGGAACACCGCCCCGCCGTCCGTCCGACAGTTGGACCCGTAGTCCTTGCAGGCCACGGCGATAACGTCGTTGTAGGCCACCACCCGGTCGCGGACACTCTGCCGACGCCGCTCGTCCTCGGCGGCCGTCGATCCGGGATTCGCGAGCATCGAGGGGCAGATGCCCAGCCCCCAGCGCTGGGTGGCCCGCTGGTCGGCGTGGCCGATGCTCCAGAGCTGGTAGAGATCGGGGACGGACGCCAGGAGGAGCTTGGCGTCCGGCGCGCCCTTCCGGATGGTGGCGAGGGACTTCGCCAGATCGGCTTTGAACGCGGTGGTGGAGGTCATCCGGTCGGCGCTCTGCCGGCACGCGTCGTTGGCGCCGATCAGAATCGTGACGTACGCCGGGTGGACCGCCGCCGCGCTCTCCGCCTGCCCTGGGAGGTCCGCCACCCTTGCTCCCGAGTTGGCCAGGTTCGTTCCCGGTTGACCGACCTTGTGGGCGTGGCTGTCGAGCGTGGTCCCGGTGGACCACGAAGCCTCGGGACAGTCGCCGATCTTGTCGGAGCAGGCATTGACGCCCCGGGTGATCGAGTCACCGAGGGCCACGACCGGTCCCGGGACCTTGGCGGGCCTGGGGGCTTCCGTGATGGGGACGGTGGTCGTGGGGGTGGCGTCGGGGGTGGCTGGGGTGGCCGTGCAACCGGCCAGGAGCAGGGGCAGGAGGGCTGCCAGGAGGGGGCGGCGCATGCAGCGACGGTAGCCGATTACGTGCCTGGGACGGTTCCGTGTACAGTTACTGCCCGTACGGTGATCACGCCGGGGGGGACCTCGGAGATCGCCGGATAACTTAATGTGCAAGTCCGAGTGGCGGAATGGCAGACGCGCTAGCTTGAGGTGCTAGTGTCCTTTATCGGACGTGGGGGTTCAAGTCCCCCCTCGGACACCAGTTCTGGTGAAAGCCCACCATCAATGGCGGTCGAAATCTAATTTTCGGCTAGCTGCTGCAGGTGGGCTATGTCCAGTTCTCCATCTCGGCGTGTCGGCCATTTCTTTGCGACCGTTCACCGGAATGTCCGTTTCTTTCGCTCCGGTCGCCGGCGTTGACGATGAAACGATGCGTCCCACAGGTCCCCCGCCGGCCGAGAAGCCCATCCCGGCACTTGTGCCCTCGGTGCTCGACGGGCCCCGACCCCAGCCCGCACCTCAGCCAGCCCTACCCGCCTCACCGCCAAGACATGCCCCGCAGGATTGGCTACTGGGCATCGCGCGCCCCGACGCCTCGGGCCGAGTCACCGAGCAGGACCTGCTGCTGGCACTGACCTGGTCTCCCGGATGCCGCGTGGACATCAAGGTGCGCAACGTGTCCATCGTCGTGTCCGCCGCTACAGCGGGCCGTCACGCCATCGGAATTCGCGGCGAGATCCCTCTCCCCGTAGCCGCCCGCCGGATGTGCGCCTTCACTCCGGGCGAGCCATTGGTTCTGGCTGCCGACGTCGCACTGAGCCGGTTGATCGTCCAGTCGGCCCGTTCCGTCGCACAACTGCTGGCCGACCTCGACGCACCGTACTCGGCGACTCAGTGACCGCTGATCCAGAGCGGCTCGCCGCAGCACGACGCCTGCTCGACCAGCTCGGCATCACGATCTCCGACCTCCGGGACGATGACGCGCCGCAAACGCCGTTACCGACATTCGGCGAGTACCTGCCCCGGGTCGTGGCAGCAGCTGGGCCCGGCGCACAACGTACATACGGCAGCTACTGGGACCGCATGGTAGAAGCATGGGAAGACTGGCCTCTGGACAAGATCGCCGCCAGCGACATCGAGGCCATGCAGCGTAAGACCGCCGCCTCCGCTCGGTCGCGCCGCACCACCCGTGGCGGTCGGCACGCCGGTGAACACGTCATCGCAGCCGCCCGCGCCGTCTTCAACCGCGCCATCGCCGACGGGCTGATCGATCCCACCGCCAGCCCCGCACACCGCGTCGCCAAACCCCGCAGACTGCCCAGCACCCGGCGGGCGTTGACCACGCGAGAAATCGACGAGATCAACCACGCCGCACGCACCAGCGGCAACGACGTGGTGCTCGACGCGCTTCTGCTGCGGCTGCACACCGAGACCGCCTGCCGTCGCGGCGGCGCGCTCGGTTTGCGGCTGATCGACCTGGACGTCCGCAACGGCCTCATCCGACTCGCGGAGAAGGGCGGCACCGTTCGATGGCAGCCCATCACGCTGGAACTCGCCGACCACCTCAACACGCAAGCCCGCGGCCGCGGCGCGGTGCTGCCCGGGGACAAGCTGTTGCGGTACCGCAATGGCCGAGCGATCACCAGCAGGCGCTATGACCATCTCTGGAAGCGAATCGGGGACGCGCTGCCGTGGGTCGCGGTGCAGGGCATCTCCACCCACTGGCTACGCCACACCACCTTGACGTGGGTCGAGCGGCACTTCGGGTACGGCGTCGCCCGTGCCTATGCGGGACACACTGATTCGGTTGGTGCTGCGACTACCACCTACATCAAGGCAGACCTACACGCTGTCGCCGTGGCTCTGTCGGCAATGACCGGACAACCTCATCCACTGGCTGTCGCGCCTGGGGTCAGCAGACCGTGACGACATCGACCGTCCCGCCTGTCGGCGTGGTGATCCCGACTGCAGTCGTCCAGCTGGATCTACGTCGGCTGCGCCATGAGCTGGGTTGACTCCGTGCGGTTGGCGGATGCGACACGACCTCACTCGCGCCGCGTCTGTGAACTCGCGACGATCATCTGGAACAATCGGCGACGCCGCGAGCGGACACGTTCCTCAAGGGATGCGTGGACCGATAGGCTTCCAGCCCATGACGGATAACGAGGTAGTGCTACTCGACCAGATTCTCGCAGGTCGGCAGCAAGAGCGGGTCAAGGCGATCCGAGATGATGAGGCATTCGAGCTGTTCGCTGCTGAGCAGGCGCTACATGGTCGCGAGCTGTCATCAGAGGAGATCGCCGACGGCACCATCGGTGGCACCAACGATGCCGCACTTGACGGGGTTTTTGTGTTCGTCGGCGGCACCTTGTTGTCTGAAGACAGCGAGGTGCTTCAGAGCGACTTCAAGATCGCCAGTGTGCCTGTCGGCGTCAAGATTGAGGTGTGGTTGATCCAAGCCAAAAGATCAACTTCTTTCACTGAGACTGCGATCGAGAAGGTCGCTGACGCTTCCCGGCGCCTCCTCAGACTCAGCGAAGAGGAGCAAGACCTGCTCCAGCTTTACTCAGGAGCCGTGGTCTTACGCACTGGGTTCTTCCGCAAGGCACTCAGAGTGCTTGCCGTCAGACATCCAAAAGTCGAGGTCCATTTCGTATACGCGACTCGCGGACGTACTGGGGGAGACAACGCGATCAACACCAAGGTCAAAATCAAGGCCGAAGAACTCGAACGACAGTTCAGTGAGGTAGTACTCGGATCAACAACCGGATTCGTCGAGTTTCTCGGCGCCGCAGAGTTGTGGCGACGGGCAAGCACCGTCCCGTCCTACACAACAGAATTGACGTATCAGGAGAACGCCACTAGCGGAAACAGCCATGTCGCCCTCGTCAAACTGCGTGACTACGTATCCTTTCTTAGCGAGCAGGACGGCTCGTTGCGGCGACACATCTTCGACTGGAACGTACGCGACTACCAAGGTGACGTCGAGGTCAATCGGGAAATCCATGAATCTCTCCTCGATCCCGGAGCTCCAGAATTCTGGTGGCTGAACAATGGCGTCACCATCGTGTGCTCAAGAGCAACAGTAGTCAGCAAGACGTACTCGATGGACGACGTTCAAGTTGTCAACGGACTGCAGACCTCGCACACGATTCACAATGCGCTGCGGTCAGTTGAGGAAACCCACTTCGCGTTTGACCGCACCGTTCTGGTGAGAATCCTTGTTACCGGTGACGATCCAGCCACCAGGGACAAAGTCATCCGAGCCACGAACCGTCAGACGACGGTTCCAGCGGCGTCGTTGCGAGCCACCGACGACATCCAGCGAGACATCGAGGCATACTTTCTTGGGCACGACTGGTTCTACGACCGGCGAAAAAACTTCTATCGCAATAGCGGGAAGAGCGCCGAACGTATCGTTAGCATCCCGTTACTCGCCCAAGCGGCCATGGCTATGGGGCTGAGTAGACCAGATAATTCTAGAGCTCGCCCTTCCAGCTTGCTCAAGCGGGATGATGACTACAGGAAGATCTTCTCAAAAGAAGTTCCGGTAGAGGTATATTTGTGGCTCGCCGAGTCCCAGAAGGCCGTGGATGCCTTCCTTTCTTCAGCTGAAGTGGGGTCCCCGGCTGCAGAACGAAACAATCTCAAATTCCACCTTGCGATGGTTGCTGCAACGAAACTGGTCGGCCGGCCGATCCATTCACTATTGCAACTGGAAAGGGCGGCCAAGGACAACATACCCATCACAAACGCGGGCCTCGACACTTGCCTGGCTTTCCTTCGCGATAGCTTTGCGAAAGCCTTAAAGGAGACCGGCGGCACAACCGACAAGATTGCAAAAGGACCCGCGTTCGTGGATAGCCTTGTATCCCAGATGGCAAAAGAACTTAGTTCCGGACCTCCAAAATAGCTGGGGTGAGTTACCGGGCGAGGTGGCGGCCGCGATGCCAATCAATTTATCTGAGGACCTACACGGCCTGCTCGACAATCGGCCCGACGGCCCAAGCCTCGCCCGAGTCAGGCCGGGCGGGATCCGCCCTCCCCCGAGTCAGTGGGTGTGCGCCTGGATCGACCGGCCAGACCACCCACGCAGTTTCGGCCACACAGAGTCAGGCCGGCCCCGGTCGCTCGGCGCACTCCATAGTGGCGTCCGTCATAGCCGACCCCGCGCAGTGAGTGATCGGACCGAGCTGTACGCTGCTTGAAGTCGAGTTGAGGGCGCGGGATCCCGCAGGCAACAACTCCTCGACCCAAGATCACACTTTGTGAAAGTTTTCACAAGCTGATATACCTCTTCTCACCGGATGACGCCGCGACCGTCAAGTCTCCGTTCCTCAGCGCCACGTGGGTGAGGAAAGGAGGTATCCATGGGTCGCACTCGACGGAGAGCCCGCCGAGAAGTCGCAAGACCGTCACCTGGGAGAGCAGAGCAGGTAGCCGTACTTCTGACGAAGTTGGCAACACTGGCCGCCGCGCTCACGGCGCTAATCAGCGCCGCCAAGGGATGTGGCCCCACCTGACGGTGAGGCCACAGTGGGGTCCCGTCGCGGTTCGCGGCCAGGCGAGACCTCATCCTCTGACCCGGAGACTACCTCAGCAAGCGCGATTCCCAACCTACGGTCGTTGTTGCGCGCTCCCCTCCACTTGGCCGCTGCGAGCCGACGTCGAGTGCCCTTCTGCAGGCCTGGGCGCCTCAGTAGCACTTCTCCGGCACTCCGAGTCCGCAGGTGGGCACTGCGGCGCCACCCTAGGCCGTCAGTTCGGTGACGTCCACAGCGCGGATGAGGCTCGCGATCTCGGGCTCGGACGTCAGGTCGATGGGTTGCATCTCGCGGGCCTGGCCGCGCAGCTTGACGAGGAGATCAGTCGAGGTCTCCGTCGCGACACCGATGGCTGACGCCGTGTCCCATCGGACGCCATCGAGAGCCTGACGGGAATACCGGCCCGCCATGACGCAGTCAAGCTTCTTACGCCCGTAGGCGTCTATCCCCATGTTACGGAGCACCACTACTCGCGCCTGCCGGATGGCCGGAGCGACGGCGAACGCCTCTCTGAGGGTGACGATGAGGCTCCCACAGACGAACTCAAGATAGAACGAGGCGCGGGTTGTCTTGCTGACCTTCTTGAAGGTCAAGTTCCCCGCCTGTGTGGTGGAGGGCATCTGTTCGGGCACGATGTCGTCCGCGGGTACCAGAATCACCAGTGCGATCTCATCACCCTGGACACCGACAGCCGCAGCAGGTGCCTCATTGTCGTCGAATGCTTCCGCCAGCGTCTCCATCACGACCTCGGGGTCGTTGTCACACAGCAGCTTCCACCGTTCGTCCAGCTGCTGTTGCCAGCGCGCCTGCTCAGCCGCGAGCCTGGCGCGCTCGACCTGGACCCCCTGCTCCGTGGCACTCGCCGCACGCTGTTTGGCAGCTTTACGCTCGGTGCGCTTGAGCCAACCGATCCCGGCGAGGAATTGCTGTTCGAACTGCTTGTACATCGCAGCACGGTTCGGCTCAGGTGGTGCTGGTGCGATGGGACGTTGCGCCGAGGCGAACCCTGACCGATGCACGTTGACCAACCCAGCGAATGACGCCGCCAACTGCTGAGCCAGCATGGCCTTCGCCGCCTGCTGCTGGGCCCGCTGGGCCTGCGCGGCCTGACGCTGATAGCTGGCCACGGACGGGCGGCGCGCACCACCACGGCTTCGACCCCCACCGAGCGAGGTGTAGAAGCCCACCGGGCCCACACCACTGGAGAAGCCTGTTCTACCTCCGCCGATGTGCACGCGAGCCCCACGCGGCCCCAGGCTCGTGCGAATCCCCCGGCTAGATGCGCGAATCCTGATACCCGGCGCGACCTTGAACGAAAAACCCATGACTGGACCATCCTCCAGGCTGGCTGACGGCCACCTCGCCACTGCACCGGCGCATGAACGGCCGCACCGGCACAGCAACGAAAGCGGGCCTGTTCCGTAGGTCTACCGCCACCAGCCACCGAGTTCTATCGTCTAGCATCCCACGCTCGGTGACTCTTGCGGCACCGAGCGAACGTAGCTCACGGCGCGGAGCAACCGAATCGTCCGTTCAGCCCACTGCCTGTCGCTTTTCGTTTCCCTGTCGGCTCGAGGTGCCGATGCCGAGAACCGGGATCGCTGCGAGCGCACGGGACTCAGGCTCCACAGCTACCCAGAGGCGCCAGTTCAGTGCACTCCCTCAGCTGACGATCGCAAGCAAGCGCACCCACGTCGGCAGCCAGAAGCAACAGCTCGGCCATCGGGGATCTTGACGGCAACCATGTCCGAGGGGTGCCGCGCGAACATCGGTCCCATCCGCAGCAGCCGCTCTCCGCAGAACGCCCGCGCGGACTCACCCACCACGATGAGTGCCCCGCGTCCAACAGCCACCGCGCCGTGCCGCTGTCGCCAAACCGACAGCTCTGGCATGTGCAGATGAGAGCGCGCCGGCTCAATGACACCTTGGTAGATCATGGCGGCCGGCTCGCCAGGCAAGACTTGCAGGCATCGCTGTTCATGGCCGTGTAGCAGGGCGGCGGCCTGCGGCAAGACCGAGCCGCACGATTCGTAGTAATCTGCACTTTACGTGCCATCAGCCTGCAGGAAGGATGCCTGAATATATGTCCCGCCGTGCTCCTTTGAGGGTTTCGGGCCTTCACAGTGGATGGAGCATCGGTTACCTTCAGTGTTCAGGTGTCGGGCGGAGGGGGCGCATGAACGGCCTGAACTTTCTGGAGAAGATGTATGTGAAGGCCCTGTTCCGTGATCGGATGGCCGACCTTCACGGCAGTGCCTTCGAGTCCTTCTTCCAGAACGTGATGTCGCTTAGCCACGACGACTTCGTCCCCGTCCGAACGCACGGAAACATCGGCGACTTGTCGGCCGACGGGCTGAGCCTGCACAGCGGCAAGCTCTACGCGTGCTACGGCCCTGAGGTGTTTGACGCCAAGAAAGTCGAGGAGAAGTTCGCCAGCGATCTCGAAGGCGCCATGTCCAAACGCGGCGGGGAGTTCACAACCTTCGTCTTCGTGCACAACGACACCCGAGGTCTGCACCCGAAGGTCGCTAGCCTCTTGGCCCAAGCCCGTCGAGACCACGTCCCGCTCCTGTTTGAGCCGCTGAGCCCCTCTCAGCTTCGACAGAAAGTCCTTCGTCTGCCGCGGGGCGAGGTCGAAGATCTGTTCGGCGCCGAGATCCCCGTGCACGACGTCGCATACGGCATCGGCCTAGCAGACGTGAAACCACTTCTCGACCATCTGGTGGAGAAGCGAACTCCCGCCAATAGGCAACACCGCCCGCCGAACCTGCTGCAGGTCTCCGATCAGAAGATGGAGTACAACCGCCTCAGCGAGGATGAGCGCGAAACGCTGCGCCTGGCCATGATGCACACCTATCTGCTCGACGACTACTATGACAACGTCGCCGACGTCACCGCCAGAGACGACGCTGCAGATGGCTTCCGCGCCTACTACCAGGAGCTCGCCGAGGTCTGCACCACCCCCGACCAGATCGTCTACGAGCTGGGTCACTACGTCCTGGGGAACCTGCGAGCCGACCGGGCCCGCGAAAGGGCACTCGACGTGGTACTCGCGTACTTCTTCGAAACTTGCGACATATTCGACGCGCCACCGCCCGGCTGGGCGCCCGCGCTTCGGGAAGCCTCGATGTCATGATCGTGCCCACCAAAGGCATCGCACCGCAGCGCTCCCTCCTGGCGGTCGGGGCGCAGATCCTCCAGATTCTGGACGCCCCGTTGACGGTGAGTCAGACATGGAGCCGGCTACGGCAGTGGCGTGAGGACCACGGCCATGCAGCTCCGGTACCGTTCTGGTGGTTCGTCCTCGCACTGGACTCCCTGTACGCGTTGGGCGTGGTGGACATGCGCAACGAAGTCCTGGTGAAAAGGAGGGCAGATGCTACGGCGCCTCAGCTCCAATGACGCACGCTTCAAAGCCCTCTTCTTCCATGATGGGTTGAACATCCTCGTCGCGGATACCACCAGGTCCTCCACCGAAACCGACAGCCGCAACAGCGCCGGCAAGTCGAGCATGGTCGAGCTGATTCACTTCCTGCTCGGCGGAAGTGGTGACAAGAACTCACTCGCCGGGCACCCGGAGCTGCGCGCCACAACGTTCCGCCTTCATCTGGACTGGCCCGGCATGGCCGATGGCGTCACCGTCGAGCGGAGTGCCGCCAACCCCAACACGGTACGGTTGACACCCCGACCTGACGGTGCGGCACCAGGCCAACTGGATCTCGGTACCGCGGTAGAAGTCCCCCTCGATGAATGGCAGCACCTCATCGAGCACAACCTCTTCGGCTTGCCCTCTGAACACCCTGGTGTCTCCGGACGCGCTCTCCTCAGCTTCCTCATGCGCAGAGCCCGAGCGCATGCCTTCAACGAACCGACAAGTACCTTCCCCAAGCAGTCGGCCTCCGAGGCGATGACTAACCTCGCCTACTTGCTGGGCATCGACTGGAAGCTGGCGGACCGATACCGTCAACTGCAGGCCCGGGAAAACGTCAGCAAGCAGCTCAACAAGGCAGCATCTGACCCCGTCCTGGGAAAGGTGATCGGACAGGCGGCCGAACTGCGAGGACAGATCGCGCTCGCAGAACACCGAGTTGCCGAGGTACAGCGGCAGATCGACACCTTCCGAGTCGTGCCCGAGTACGACAACCTCCGAGATCGGGCCGATGAACTCGACCGGATGATCCGTCAGTCACGCAACGACGACGTCATCGACCGGGCCAACCTTGCCGACATCGAACGAGCCGTCAACGAGACCACCGACCCCGACCTGACCTACCTCGAGGCGACGTACAACGAACTCGGCATCGTCCTCAGCAATCAAGTCCGCCGCAGCTTCGCCGACGTCAAGGCATTCCACGGCTCTGTGGTGCGCAACCGTCGTCAGTACCTCGCAGCCGAAATGGCCAGCATCCAGGACCGGCTCACACAGCGCGAGACAGAGCGCTCGCGTGTGGGCGAACACCTCGCGCAGACCCTGCGCACCCTCAACGAAGGCGGCGCGCTCGACGCACTCACCACTCTCCAGCAGGTGCTCGCACAGGAACGAGCAAACCTCGGAGGGCTACGCCACCGCTTCGAAGCCGCTCAGGCCTTGGAGTCGAACAAACTACAGATCAAGCAGGAACGCGTCGTGCTGCAACAGCAAATGGAAGCAGACCTCGGCGAACGTGGAGTGATCATCGACGAGGCAGTGGTGCTGTTCAACAGATTCGCCCGCGCACTCTATGGCCACGATCGCGAGGCGTACCTGCGACTGGGGACCTCCGAGCGCAGTCTCAAGATCGAACCCCACATCGCCAGCGACAACAGCGGCGGCATCGGCAGCATGGTCATCTTCTGCTTTGACCTGACCCTCGCGGTGCTAGCGAACCGAGCCGAACGCGCGCCCGACTTCCTCGTCCACGACAGCCACCTGTTCGACGGTGTCGACGAACGCCAAGTCGCCCGAGCATTGAGTCTCGCCAACGAGGTCTGTACCCAAGAACACCTGCAGTACATCGTCACGCTCAACTCTGACGAGCTTGCCAAAGTCGCGCATCGCGGCTTCGATCCAGCCGGCTGTCTGCTCGAACAGCGACTCACCGACGAATTCGAAGGCGGAGGGCTGTTCGGGTTTCGTTTTTGATGTCGAGCGTCGGATGAGAGACCTGGCCCCCAACGAAGGCCGAGGCGGATCGCTGCAGTGGCGCCGTCATGTCACGGTTTGGCGGGCTTGGCTGTCCACGAGCGTGGATTGGAGTCGTCCCAGCCACCGCTGGATGTGAAGGTCGCCGCTCGACAGCCCCGCTCCCGGTCTCGGGTGTCATGAACCCACTGTGTAGCACCAACCGGCATCACGATCGCCCTGCCGCACCGGCACGTTCGGTGTTCCTCCTCAGCCTCGAGGTGGGCGAGGACCGCCGCCAGCCGTTCAGCAATCTCGACACCGCTGATCCTAGGGTTCTCAGCCACCTCTCCCAGCACGTGTCGATAGGCGAATCTGAACTGATCTTCATGAGTGATCGACTGCATCGAACTGCTCCTCGCACGTTGCGGCGGTAGCTGCGGAGGCCAGGCTATGAAGGAACCGAATCCGGCCTGAACTGCGATGAACGTGGCCACTGCGCCGCCTCTGGGAGCAGGTCAAACACCCGGTCCATCGAGCCAGGCTCGTACACGGTTTCCGCGTCAGCGATCTCGGTCCAGTCAGAAACGGTGACCTGGAACATCCACAAAGCGTCCATGTCGAAGTCTCCGAACGCCTCCGGGAGATCCTTCATCTCCGCCGTCGCTTCCTCGACGTCGAATCCATCTCTGCCACTGCACGCTTGGAGGTAGAAACGGGCAGCCTCGTCGAGCATGATCAGCTCTGCGATCGTATGCGGCACTGGAACCCGGCCCTGAGCTAGTTCGTCGCACAGGTCCGCACATGCCTGCGCGAGCCGAATAAAAAACTGCGGAGGCTGGGCGATCAAGGAACCTGGAAACCCAACCGCGGGACCCTCGATCCCCCACATCAGATCCTGGGCATGATCGACGATCGACCCGGCTTCTTCAGCCAGTGACTTGTAGATGGCCGAGGCCCAGCGCGGTCCGATGACGTCCACGCAGCACACGCATGGCTCCTCATCGTCTGCCAGATCCTTGGTCTGACAAGTACACGACCCGCCGGGCCCGCAATCGCTTCGACCCCGAGCGCCGGCCTGCCCCGCCGTATGACTGGCGCATCCCTCACATGCGTCGCATCCACCGTCTGGGCAGCCTGCAGACGGGTACAATCCGGCCCAGTCAATGTCGGCGTCCGGATCGGGAAGCTCGGGGACATCGAGCGTTGTGATGAACAGGGACGCCAGTGCATGGCGCGCGTCGGTCCTGTCCACGCGTTCGCCACGCGCCCGTTCCAGGCTTGATCTGACGCTGGATGGCAACGCAGCCCAGAGACCTGAAAATGCCTCTTGCCCAGCTTCAGGAGAGTTAAGAATGTTGCAGATAGCGACAGCATCATGAGGCCAGTCGACGGTCGCGACCGCGTCGACCTCGTTCCCATTGCCCTTGTCCACGATGGCCATCACCCGGGACTTGGTGGTGGTGTGTTGCGGCACGAACGCCAGAACGATTCTGGGCATGACGGAGTTCCTCCAAGATCTGCACAAAGGCAGCTGGCGGCAAGGATGGGGATCTTGAAAGCTTTGCGCTGGTTGTCCTGGTGCTACCAAAGACTCCGCTTCGCAGTAGCGCAACTGTAACACGGTCCATCGACAACGGCAATCGCTCCTCGCGCATCGTGTTCCCTGTCTTCGAGGCAAGATCCTGATACCTCGGCACTGACCGCTCAGCCAGATTCATACTTTGCCAGCCTGATCGTGTGACTCGACGGATCACGATCCCTGTCCCCGATGACGTCGGCGAGCAGTTCCACGCTGTCTCCGAGCGCCAGGTCCCGGCCTCCGTGACCACCACGCTCCGGGCCCGCTGTAGCTCTGAAGATCTGCACCTAAGCCCTCTCGATGGCCGGGCATCGCGAGTCCCCCTACGACCCGGGTCGGTGCCGCGTCCTGATTGGCGTCCGCGCGGGTTGCCCCGAGGAACGCGACGCCGGAAATCGCGGCGCTGACCGCTCGGTTCGGTTTGCCCGTCGAGGAGCTGCGCACCGGTCTCGACGCCGCCGACAGCAGGTGAGCGCTCGACCGTTGTTCGTGCTCGACACCGAGGCGTGGTTGGCCACGTCCAGGACGTCGAGAAAACCGAACAAGTCCTGGTCGGCGCGATCAATGCTGGACAGACCGTTCGGGAAGAATGCTGACGAGGGCAAGTCGATGGGGCCGTCAGAGTACAGAAGCGGAGGCTTTAGGGCGAGCGTCGACAAAATGTGGTGTGACGGTGTGCCCGGACAGGGCTTCATAGGTCGCACAGGTCTCGCAGACGAGCATCTTGCGTTTCTCCGACAGTTCATCGTCGGTGAAGCCGACGCACACATAGTAGGCGCTAGTGACCCGTTCACCGGCCAGGTACTCTGGGAGTTGCGCCTCGGCGCCCTGGCGAAGCTTGCGGCTGGACATGAGCTTTACCTCCAGCAGTGCCCGACGCTTCCAGCCGGCGGAGAATTTGAAGTCGACTGGGCCCCGCCCGACGTTGGCCTCCCGGCTGACGTCGACGTCCGAGCGTTCACACAGAACCATCCACAGCTGTCCGGCAACCGCCTGGACGATCGGCTCCTTCCGGTGCCGGGTGAGCTCATCGTTCCAAAACACCCGCCACAGGTCGCTGTGCTCGACGGCGTGGGCGAAGCGCTCCACCAGCGACCCGAGCCAGGCATGAAAGTCCTCCGGGCCAGGCTGATCGGCCGGACCAGCGGCCTGAGCCTCGGCCCGGCCTGCCGCGCGGCCAGCCTCGTACCACCCAACGAGCAAGTCCCGGTCGGCTTGGACGTCATAAGCAACAGCGTCAGTGCGCTCGGCGACCTCGTCTAGGTACTCGAACGCCATCTCGGGGCGGTGAACGGCCAGGTCCCGGCCCCGTTCGGCCCGCTCCTTGCGGTTGAGCTCCTGGGCCAGGTCATAGTTGAGGTCCTCGCGCAGCTCGCGGTTGTGAGCCGATTCCGCCCAGGTGTAGAAGCCGTCGGCGGTGACCCGCTGCGGGATGTCCTGCAGGAACCGATCCGGCGTCAGCAGCACACCGCTTTCGGTTACAGGACTACGCGGGAGCATCAACCGGGCGTCCGACCACCGGCCCATCGCGACGTTCCAGGAAGCATTGCGCACCGCGACCTGCTCGACCGGGACACTGAGCTGCTGGCAGACCTGCTGGGTGTAGGTGACGAACGTGGACTTCAGGATGTTGCAGAGGATGTCGCTGATCCGGTCTACGCCCAGCCCCGGCACAAACAGCGCGAACATCTCCACGTAGTCCACGCGCCGCTCAACCGCGCTGCTGATCGCCTCCAGCGCCGCGGCCATCTGCACCGCGTAGTGCTCGGCGGTACCCGCGCCATTAGGCGAACCCATCGCCAGTCCGAGCGCGAACTCCTTGGGCTCCGGGAACGTCAACAGCCGAACCGCCTTATCCCAGGCACGCCCGTGCCGGCCAGCATCCGCCCGGATCAGGTCCCGGCACATCGCGAAGAACGCGACCACCTGCTTATGTGCCTCGGCGAACAGGCCCTGCGTCTCCTCGAACACCAGAAACGGGTCGACGTACAACGGGGTGTCCTCAGTCAGGACAGGGTCGAACCAGTCATCGCCGTTGCCGGGGATGACGCCGGTGTGGGTGCTGAACCGCATGCCCGCCTGCCCTTCGCCGAACTGAGCCCATCTTCCCAGCTCGGCGCGCCCTGCGAAGCTGTGGCGCTCACCGTTTCGGTTGAGAAGCCGACCATCAGTTGTCGAGTCGGACCGCCCGTGGGCCTCCCCTCGGGATGCATGGCGACGGTGCGTGCGTCCAGGTCGCGCCGGTTCCATCCGCGCCGGGCACCCGAAGTCGACCAAGAGCAGCAAGCTCACCGCGACCGCTAACCCCTCGACCACATCGTTTGTAGATGCAGCGGTGAGCGAGTTGCACCCTGCCATACGATCAAAGTCGTGAATCTTACTGATTGGGCCAGCATCGCCACGATCGTCGGATCGGCATCCACAGTGCTCCTCGCGGGTGTCGCGATCATCGGCGGCACTGCCGGTCTCGGCGATTGGCGGGCCAAGCAGCGTGCGCAGAAGGAACTGGCTCAAGAACAGGCTGAAGCATTACGACTCGATCGCCAGCGGCTGCTGCTGGGCTGGTCTCCAAACGGAGTAAACGTGTACGGCGTGAGCCTCGTCACGACACCGGCTGAATTTGCGCAGGCGCAACGGGAACTCTCCGCCGATGAACCCAGCGAATACGTCTTCCTGCGCGTCGTCGAAAATGACCTAAGCAATGTCAACCGTGCACATAGTCTCCGCCAAACTATTGCCCACGAGGGCTATCTCGCCAAAGCGCCAAGCACTGCCGAATACGAAGCGCTCGAGGCAGGGCGACATCACCTAAATGGCGCGTCCACTAGCTGAGCGAGCCAGCTAGGCAGCGTCAACCTCCACCGCCGACCAATGCCTTAGCGTCTGAGCGGGCGAACCCAGCACGACACCTGGGCCGACGGTTCGTTCCAAGACCAACCGCGGAAACGGCCTGAAGGCCAAAAACTTCACCGCCCCAGTTCGGGAACACGCGCCGAGCGGTGCTACCGTCAACGCATGAACACCTACGCGATGCGTAGGTCTCACAAATTCAGTGTCGAGGTCCCCCCTCGGACACCAGTTCTAGTGAAAGCCCATCATCGATGGCGGTCGAAACTTGATTTCGACTGGCTTTGGTGGTGGGCTATACATATACCCCACCTCGGCGTATCAGACATTTCGCCCTCCGCGCTCGACGGGCCCCAGTCCACACCCCAGCCGGCCCTACCCGCCTCACCGCCGAGACGCGCTTACTGCCGGGTATCGCGCGCCCGACCGCTCGGAACGCATCACCGCGTCTGATCCGAAGCCCGCCCCGCGAGGCTTTTCGTCAGTACGGGTTCTCAACGCCGACGTACACACCAGGCCTGGCACTGAGCAGTCGGATGTGTCGGCCATTCGTCACGAGATGTGGTCCGCGTGGCTCATCGCGCACAGGGTGTGAGCGGAGTACCGTTGGGCGCTCCACATAGGAGCACATAGCCAACATTTCCGTGATGTCCAGCCGGAAGCAGGCCCCATGGGTGACACCGATCGAATGAAGGTTCTTCGGGTTTCTTTGTGGCTTTGGGATGATCTCCTGAATGGCGGAGACGGCAGTTTGTTTCCCCCGGAGAACCGCGAGATCACGTTGAGAACCGTCGGTGGATATCTGATCGGCGCTGATTCCCGCATACGACCCGCCGCTGAGCTGCGCACCTTCCTGAGAGCCTGGCTACAGCCGCTCGACGGTCGATCAACCGCGTCGAGCCGCCTAACACATGATCTTGAAACGTTCTTCGCCTCCTGGGGACTGTCAAACCGCGCCACCGCGCTCGAACGGTGGCGCGCACTCGGCTCACCGGTGCGGATCGACCCAACTCCCTATCTGAAGCGTGCGACCGGATGGGGCGACAACAAACCCACTTCCGATGGCCACTTTCGCTACGAGCACCTCGAGGCCGCCGAGCTGTACCCGGACAGGGCGGCCGGACGTCTGGTGGACGACGGCGTGGCCCAGCTGCTCAACGTCGGGCTGGCGTGGGGCGAGCCCAAACCCGGCCGCCTCGAGATGGAGATGCGGCAGTGGCTGACACCTCGGGTCGCCAGTCAGCTCAAACTCTTCGATCAGAGCACCCAGGGGAGCCCTGGAACCCCCACCACGGAGGTCACCCGGCTCGCGTTCCTCCTCGCCGTTGGCGCGGCACTGAGAAGATACGTGGAGTTCCGCCCCGACCGGGCCCGGCCGGAGGACGCGGTCTTTCTCGCCCTCGCCACCGACCTCGAGTCCGACTGGTCCAACCCCCCGGAGCTGGAAGAGTTGATCCAGCTGAGCGTGGATACCGACCTCCTGGGGGCCCATGGGGATCAGGGACCACAGGAAGACCTCGGCGTTGAGTTCGCGGACTTCCGCGCCGTGTTCCGGACCTTCGCCAGGACAGGGCGCGACTTCGGGCTCGCGCCTCGGCCCACGTCGGCCTTCGGAGAGGACGCCGCGCTCTGGACCTCGCGCCGCTTGGCCATCATTCTCGAGTTGGCGATCTCGGACGTCCGTGTCGGCTCCTCTGAGCTGCGTTCGCCGGTCGCTGACCAACTCGCCTCCCTGGTCGACAGGCTGGTGGACACGATGGTTCGTCAGAAGGACACCAGTGAAATGCTCGAACTCCAGAGGGAACTGCGCTCGCGAAGCGTCAGCCCTCCGGGGAGGAACTCCCCCCAGGAGTCCGGCACCTTCCTGCACGACCTCCTAGCCAGGCTGACCGCGAGCGGCAGGAAAGGGACGACCGCCCTGAGCAGGTCGGACACGCCAGCTGACTGGAAGTCCATCGACATGCTGGTGTTCAACGCGACCAACTATCTCGCCGGAAGCGGACGGCTGGGGCCTGAGGGGCTCCTCAAGTCGTTCGCGGCCGAGCTTCCCGCCGCCGTGACCGCGCTGACATCGGGCAAGGACGGGGTGGCGGAACTCGCCCTCCCGCCGGTGGACGCCCGATGGCAACTTCTAGAGGCCAGCGGCAGAGCCTTGATCAGCCGCCCTGACGCGGTGGGCAGCATTGTTGTGGCGGGTTCATTCGCCGAACTCGGCTGGTTTGTCGCCAACGAACAACCGCCACACCGCATGCGGGAGATATTCGATTCCGTGCAGCAGGAGCTGCGTTCCTTGAGCAACGGCCAACTGGCGTTCGATCTCGCCGGCACGATCACACGGATCCTTCGTGCGCGGCCATTGGCCGACAGCAAGAAAGCCAATTTCCACATCGCGCAACGAGTCGCCGACGAGTCGGTGAAATATGGCGCCTGGGTCCTGCGCAATGTGGTGCGGACCGAGCACGCGCTGACCGTGAGCCGCGTCATGGCCGCGCTGACAGGACTGCAACTGTCCCTGCTCCAGGCGGGAGGCGTCTACGTCCGCAGTGCGGAAACCGAACTCATCGTCGAGATGGGCCAACGGGTCAACAGCCGAGCGAGGCAGTGGCACCCTGAGTACATTCGAGATCTCGCTACCAGCGCCTACACCTTCACCAATCTGGCTGTCGCCCGGCTGCACGAAATCCGCACCGCACACAAGGCGGGCCTCGTGACGTTCCGTGAACTCAACTACCCCACCACGGCGGCGGCGTCGACCGCGTCCATGGGTATGCGGACACTTCTGCTGTGGGCGACCATGCACCTGGCATATCCGGACCGCCAGCCACGCGAGGTGAGCTTGTTGGTTCAGAGCGTCCCCGCCCAGTTCTGTGACATGCTCAAGTTGGAACACCTCAGCAGCCTAAATTTCGCCGAAATGACCCGAATAGCAATGTACTACGCATTCCTCAGTGGTGACTTCAGCCACCCCGCGCGTGGCGCCCGAACCTGGCACCCGGAAACGCCACCGCACCTGAGGCCCACCGCGGGCGCACTGCTCGACCTCGATGCCTGCGATCAGTACCTGATCGAGAAGGGCTTCGACACAGGGATTCTCGACGTCCTGCATGTGGATCGGATCTTCCGGCTACTCAACGAAACCAGCGAAGGACGATACAAATCCTGGCGCGACAACGACGCGAACCCCCTCAAGAGAAAGCCGGAACGGTTCACGCGGGGACCTACGCATATGGCCTTCGCCCAGGCCTGGGACACGACGCTGAACCTCTGACGTGGATCCTCAGAAGGAACAGTTCACCAGGTCGCACTCGGGGCCGAGCCTGATGTCGAACACCGCCTCGACCCCCTCGCGGATATGCGCGGCGAACTTCATGATGTCCGCCGTGGTCGCGCTACCCCGATTGGTGACCGCGAGCGCGTGGCGGCTGGAGAGAGCCACCTTCCCGTTGCCCCACTGGTGACCGTAACCGGGCGGGAAGCCCGCATGGTCGATGAGCCAGCCCGCGGAGAGTTTGGTGCCCTTGATATCGAAGTACTGGGGGCACTCGCTCGCCCGATCCGGCACCTTCTCCAGAACCGGGTTGATGAAGAACGACCCGACACTCCACGTGTCGTGATCGTCGGGGTCAAGCACCATCCGCTTGTTGCGCCGGAGAGTCAGGACCGCGTCGCGCACGTCCGCGACGCCCGCGGTTCCGCCCACCTCGATACCCAAGGTGCGGGCGAGTTCGGCGTATTCAATCGGGTTTGACTGATCACTCCGTCGCAGACGGAACGTCACATCCACGACGACCCACCGGTCGCTGTGCTTGAACACGGACTGCCGGTGGCTGCCGAACCCACAGCGATCGGGGGTCCACCGCTCCAACTGCCCGGTATGGCGATCGAATACGGACAGGGAATCGATCAGGTCGGACGTCAGGGTGCCGAACGCGCCCACATTCTGCACAGGGGTGCCGCCTACCGAACCCGGGACGCCGGAGAGCGGTTCGAAGCCGGCGAGCCCGGCTCCGAGGCTGGTGAGCACGAGACTGTCCCAGTCGACGCCGGCTGCGGCCGTGACCAGTTCACCGTCGATGTGAAGCTCCGACGACGCGACCTTGATAACCGTCCCATCCCACCCGATATCGCCCACCACGATATTTGATCCGCCGCCGATCACCAGCAAGGGGTCTTCGGAATCGTCGACCTTGCGGATGAGGTCGACCAGCTCGGGGGTGGTCTTCGCGATCTCGAGTCGTCCGACCGGCCCACCGACTCGCATCGTGGTGAGTTCAGCAAATGTCGTGGTCACGACTGATCAGCTTACTCACTCGCCGAAAAGTGCGGACCCGGTGGCTGGTAGAGCCCCGGCCACCGGAAGGTCAGTCGCGGGCCAGCGGCGATGCCGACCGGACATATCTCGCCGCGGTCTCCACCGCGCTCTCGTGGATGGCCCGCTGGTCGTCGGCGGGGATCTGATGCCGAGTGAGATCGGCGAGGATGTTCGCCGGCCATGACGTGAGGTCGACCGGCTCCCGACCGTGCACCTCGAAGAACAGTTCCACATCCTCTCGGCCAGAGTGCCGGGCCAGGTACTCCTGAACAACAGCGACCAGCGCGTAAGCCAGTGCCCGGGTCGAATTGTTACCCCTTTCCCCTAAGCCTTCCCTATCCGTCATTTCCTGAATTCGCCCCCGAAGCTCCGCAGCCTTGGCCCTCGACCTCGCGCGCACGTCATGATCATTCATCGGGGTGGCCGCCTTCTCTGGTCGCGGTGTCGTCGGCGCTGGTCACGCCTGGGGTTGGGACGATGGCCACCAATACGGGCCGGTGGGAAGGTCTACGTGCGCCAGGAAGTCGTTGCCTGCCAGCGCGACACTCGGGCCACCGCTGTCCGCCGTGACGACAGACACAGCGGTGACGGCAACCGGGCATGGCAGCGGCACCCCGATCGGGGCGCCATCGGCGAGATCCCAACACCGGACCGTGCCGTCGCCACCACCACTGACCGCGACCACCCGCCCATCACCCAGAACCGCCGTCGCCACACACCGCACCGGCAGCACATGCCCGACCAACGGCTCACCGACCGGCGCACCATCAGCGAGATCCCAACACCGGACCGTGCCGTCGCCACCACCACTGACCGCGACCACCCGCCCATCACCCAGAACCGCCGTCGCCACACACCGCACCGGCAGCACATGCCCAACCAACGGCTCACCGACCGGCGCACCATCAACGAGATCCCAACACCGGACCGTGCCGTCATCGCCACCACTGACCGCGACCACCCGCCCATCACCCAGAACCGCCGTCGCCACACACCGCACCGGGCCACTGTGCCCGACCAACGGCGCACACGCCGGCGTGCCATCGAGGAGGTTCCACACCCGCGCGTCGTGCCAGCTCGCGGCAACCACAACCCGCCCCAGGCCCGGCAGGTCCGCCACGGCAACCGCCATGACAGGTCCGTGCCCCTTTCCGTACGGCTGACCCAACGGCTCCGCGGTGTCCAGCCTCCACACGCGCACCGTCGTGTCCCAGCTACCCGTGACCGCGACAGCCCCGATCCCCGGCACCGTTGTCGTCGCCACCGCCAATACTGGCCGGTCGTGGCCGACCAGCGATCTGCGCGACGGGTCGTCCGCGAGGCCGCCGACCCACACCTGGTCGTCGCGGCTGGTCAACGCCACGAGCCCCTCGGGCAGAACCGCGGTGGCCAGCGCTGTGGCCAAGCCCTCGTGGACTGGGCGATCGTCGCTCGCGGAAAGGTCGGCCAGGTCCCACCTTCTTGTCGTCGCGTCCCAACTCCCGGTCACGGCCACGACCCGCTGCCCGGGCAGAGTCACGACAGTCACGGACGTCACAGGACGGTTGTGGCCGGCAAGGACGCGGCACGTCGCGGCATCGTCGCTCAGGTGCCAGAGCCTCACTGTCGTGTCGTCGCCACCGGTGACGGCGACCGCCTGGTCACCGTTCAGCACGGCCATCGCCACCGCTGTCACCGGGCCGTCGTGCCCACTGAGCGGTTCGCCGACCGAGCCGCCGTCGGCCAGGTTCCACAGCCGCGCCACGCCGTCGTCGCCTCCGGTGACCGCCACAGCTCGGCCGTCCGGCAGCATGGCGGTCGCGACCGCCGTCACTGGGCGCTCGTGTCCATGGAGCGGTGGACCGACGGACGTCCCGCTGGTCAGATCCCACCTTCGCACCGTGCCGTCGTCACCGCCCGTGACCGCCGCCATCCGGCCGGGCAGCGCCAACAACGCCACAGCCAGCACCGGACCGTCGTGGCCGCCGAGCGGTGCTCCGACGGGCACCGCCACAGCGCCATCGATGTCCCACACGCGAACCGAACCGTCATCGTGTCCGGCCACCAGCCCGAGCCGACCGTCCGGAAGGATCATGGTCGCGAGCGACCTGAGTTCCAGCACGAACGGTTCACCCATTGGTGTCGCCGCCTCAAGATCCCATACTCGGACGGTCCCGTCCCCGCCGGCGGACACCAGCACAGCCCGGCCATCGGGAAGAATGTCGGTGGCGGCGGCGAAGACCGGCTTGGAGTGCCCGACCAGTGGCCTGGCCGAAGCGGGACCGGTCGCGATGTCCCATAGCCGCATTGTCGGGTCTACACCCGCAGCCACGATCAGGGATCGCCCGTCCGGAAGAGTGGCAGCGGCCACCACCGACACGGGCGCCGCGCCCCTGGCAATGATCTCACCGCTGTCGCGTGACGGGCTGGCCCACCGAACCCGCCAGCTGCCCTTCGCCAGGGCATCCGGCAGGACGATGCCGTCCACGGCTGCCCACATCTCCAACGCGGCGGCATTGTGCCCAGGACTCTCCCAGTCCCACTGGTGGCTGACCTTGCGGATGACGGACAACAGCGACAGTCCTCTGCCGGCCCGCCCCACCGGGCTCTCCTCCGCGATCCGTCGCAGTGCGACGACGTCGACATAGGGCAGCAACTGATCGGGAATGACCTGGTCCGTCAGAACGCCGCCGGCATGGGCGTGTTCAGCGAGGTGCCGCCGCAGGTACGGCTGAGGTGCCAGGTCGTCACGACCCGCCCGTGGCTGGGTCGCGAGGCGGGAGAGCTCCAGCGCAATCCCACCCTCCACTGCCTCGATGGACTGGTCCGCCCCTGCAGGCCGAACCTCCTGCGGCAGAAGGTCTTGCCAACGGTCGCGCAGAGTTGTCCGCAGCGTGTCATGCCGCAACCGGTAGACGGTGGTGTCGTCGTCGGTGTCAGTCACCAGATATCCGGCCACCCGCGACTCCAGCAGTCGGCGGACGTCCTCATCGCCGTAGGTGTGGTCAGGATGATTCGCGACCGCGTGGGTGACCAACGGCCAGATTCTGTTCCAGGGCAGCCCACGGCCCTTCGCGAACGCGACCGCCCGCAACAGGTGCACAATCCGCTCACGGCTCACCTGGTCCGGGAATGATCTCTCCAGATCATCACGGAACACACCGATGATGTCGTCGTCGAGAGACGCCCGCCAGGCCGGGTCGTCGACGTCCACGGGTTGTTCGCGGGCCGCGAGCGAGGTGGCGGCCCGGTTGGCGAACAGAAAGGAGGTACCCGCCTTCTCGGCGATCACCTCGACAAACCCGCGCACCGCGCCTGGGTCTGCCCGCTCCAGCGGTGAGCCCCCGGTCTCGACCAGCACACGCGAGATGTAGGTGGCGAGGTCCGTCGGCTCCCACAGCGGGGGCCGATCGGCGCGGAGCCGGGCTGCTCCCAGCTTCGTCTCCGCGAAATCTGCGACAGTCCTCGCCAGCGGCGCGGCGGGCGCCCGTTCGTCACTCTCATACGAACGCACACCGACCAATAGCCGTACCTGCCGCGGCAGGGGGGTGCGGCGTTCGAGCTCCGAGAGGACGTCCGTGATCAGTTCCTCGGGATCCTTGGCCTCGTCGAGTGCGTCCACAACCACGGTCACGGGTCTGCCGTGGGAACGCAGCCATTCCGACCATGCCGCGAGCAGGTGCGGCACGGCGCCTTCGCCATCGTGGTCTCCCAGCGGCACCGACAGTCCGCGACAGATCTTCTCCAAAACCTGATACGGGTACATGCGCGTCGCGCGCACCGCTACATCGACGGCACCCCTCTCAGGACGGAGCCCGTCGGGGACGTCGGCCACCTCCTCGACGGCTTCAGCGAGAAAGTCCGGATCAGACAGCGAGACGAGCCAGGACAGGGCGGAGGACTTCCCACAACCGGCGCTACCGGTGAGCACCATCGTGCTGGGGGCCGCGGCGGTGAACTCGATCAGGCGGCTCATGAGGATCGGCCTGCTCTGACTCGCCGCGAATTCCTCGACGCTCATCACGAGGTCCTGACGCGCGTACCGCGCCGTGAATCTGGGCCGGTAGCGGGGATTGGGCAGGCACGGACTGAACGTCCTCCGCGCGGACAACGGCGCGTGCAGAGGGACGAGTTGCTGGCCCGCTGGTAGCAGCATCGCGACGGCGTCCAGGAACTCGTCCACGCGAAAGTACGGGCCGTGGCTGAACTTGTCGATGGTGGCCGCCTCGGCCAGAAATTCGGCGACAGCCGAGGTCAGTCCCCCGACCAGCGCCTCCTCATTCTTGGTCGCACTCGCCAGGACCAGCATTGACTTGGCCGGATCGTTGTTGAATCGCGCGATCTCGGCGGCGGCTCCGCCCGAGAAGCACATGTCAAAGATAACCATGACATGCTCCGCGCCCTTTTCGGCCAGCACCGCCATGATGTCTGCGGTCTTGATCGCGGTGCTGTTGATCCGGGCTATCTCCGTCGCTTTCAGCACCGTCCAGTGCGCTGCGTCGTCCCTATATCCGTGCCCGGTGACGAAGACCACAACGGCATCGGACGTGGTCCAGGCAGTACCTGAACTATATAGAAATGTTTGAATTTCGGTAAGCGTGGGGCTCTCGGCCAGTTGGGTCTCCGACGGGCTGAACCGACGGGCGCCGAGCTCCTCGTCGCACAACCACCCGCTCATGGACGCGACCTCATCGCCGACTCCCGGCAGCCGCGACCACATCGACGCATCGTCGTACTCGGAAGTGGCTATGGCGACGAAGTGCCGGTGGAGGATCTCCTCATCGATCGAATCGCTCACAGAGCGGCCAACTGGGGCGCCGCCGCGACCACCACCTCTCCCGCTTCCCTCTTACTGAGGTAGCGCAGTGCCGAGTGGGCGTCACCCTGGTTGTTCACCGACACCTCGCCGACCCCTGACCACCAGTGACGCAGATCCCCGGCGCAAGCGACCGGATCGTGGGGATCGCGCAGATTCACCCACCTGGACACATGGGAGGGCCGCTCTCCGGCTTCTCCGTCGAATTCCGGCAACCGGCTCCGCACCATGCGCAGCCCCAGGGGGGAACCACAGGTGAGAAGGAGATCCAGCGGATGGTCCGGATTCTGCCGAACGTATTCCCAGGCGACCACAGAACCCAGCGAGTGGGCGACGATGATCCTGCATGTCGGCCCGACAGCGGCCGCCATCGCCGCATCCACCCTGGCCTTGATGTCCTTGTCGTACAGATATCGGCGAACCTGACGCAGCTCACCGAAATACAGTCTCCCCGTGAGCGGGCCGAACCGCTGGTCCAACGCCCGTAGCGCGGGCTGAAGCGCGAGAGGAGCTTTCGTGTACGCCTTGGCGTCGTCGACGTCCTGTTCGACTGGCACCACCTCAGCCGCGGCGGCCATCAGCTCGGAAACCTCGTCGTCGGACAGATCGTCCAGTAGACGTTCATCGGGATCGACCCCGGATTTGCCGGATCCCGAAGGTGTCAGAAACACGTCACCATAGAAGGCCATGTCCAGAGGCGGCAGTCCGTGTCGCCGCCCAGTAGCGCGCTCGATGCCGTCGGCGAGGGCGCGCTGCCACGGATCGATCAGTTGATGGCGGCCCAACTGCTGTTTGGCGATCCCGTGAACGCCGACAAGAACCGACACGGCTTCCTCCCGCGGATGTTCGCATGGGGATGGAGTTCGACGCGGATAAATGCGCCATGGTCATCCTGGCACAGTTTTTACCCGTTGAAAATCGTCGAAAGAGTTCGGAGGGATGTGGAATTGTGAACCAGACTCAGAAACAGCGGGGAGCCTACTGCATCCCATTATGCCTGGCGGATTCACTCCGCCCGGGGAGGACACATCAGAGTCTCCGCGGCGGCATCCAGAAGACGGCGGCCGGAGCGGACCGCCGACAGCGTCTCCTGGAGCAGGTTCTCCGCCGTCTCCAGCCTGTCGCCCCACTCCGCCCCGAGACCGACGGTGTCGACCTCCACACCGTGCGGCAGGTTCAGCCGCCGGATCCCGTCGAAGTTCTGGAAGGGGACGAACATCTGCGTCGTCACCACCAACACCCGTTGGCCCGGTCGAGGGTCGGCGCACCGGGCCCACAGCGCGAACGTGTCGGAGGTGTCGGGACGGCGCGGCGGACGGCTGGTGCTCGCCGACAGCACCGAGCCGACCATGTGACCAGCCCGGTCGAACAGTTCGACCTGTCGTTCGTGCGTATAGGCGGGCGGGGTCTTTTCGACACCGTCAGCGCCCCGGTGTCGCCAGGCCGGACACGTGAGATCCGCCGCCACGCAGCCGCAGAGGAATGTGACCTCGCCAGTGGTCAACCCGAACTCGGTACGGGCAGCGCCCATCATCAGGTCGAATTCGTCGTGGGCGCCAGGCGCGAACCCCTCGACAACCGGCAGCTCCGCCGGGTCGTCGATCAGGAACCGCGGACTGCCGAGAAAGCTGAGTTCGCCCAGGTCCACGCCCGCCGCCTGCACCTGCGCCGCGTACCGGGACCGCAGTTGGGGAGATCTGTAGCCAGCGCCCAGGACGAGCGTCTTGTCGTAGCGGCTGAACCGCGCGGGCCGCGGCGTCACCAGCCCGAGTTGGTCAGCGAGGCGTGCCACCCGCTCTCGGCGTTCGGCGTCGAAGTCCGCGACGCCGGCCTGGGACCGCTCTCCGTACTGCTTGCCGTCGACAGAGCGGAAATCGAAGTCTGCGGCGGCCATGTTCTCCACGACTACGGCTCTGCGCATGACGTCCGCCTGTGCGGGTGACAGTCCCTTCACTGCCTCGACGCCATCGTCACCGGGCACCGGATACCACTTTTCCGGCAACTTCCCCCCGAACTCGGCGAAGAGTTCGGTCATCGGCTCGCTGAAGAGCCAGGACTCGACCAGCGAGAACGCGAGAGCGGCTCGTTCCACCATGGTTCCGCACGGTGGAATAGAGGACTTCATCCCGTTCTCTGTCACACCCAGCACCGTACACGCGAACCATGGCGGTCGCCGGTGTCGCTACTCCGCGCGGCTGGCCCGGAGGTGGTGGCCGGCGCTCGTAAGGCAGCGTCCGCTGGGCAGGTCGAACTTCCAGCCGTGCAACAGACACGTCAGGGTGTCGCCCTCGACGTCCCCGAACCGGGTCAGGTCCGCCTTGAGGTGCGGGCAGCGGCGCTGCACCTGCCAGCCGTCGAGGGTGATGTCCTCGGCGTCCGTGGAGTTCTCGTGCTCGTCGTACCAGCCCTCGGCGTACTGGAGGCGCTCCTCCGACAGGCACTTGAAGAACGCGTACACGAACTCGTTGTACTGGCCGATCCGCGCGGCCGAGAACCGGCACGACAGGAACAGCGAGTTCGCCCAGTCGACCTCGCCGGTGAACAACAGGTGCTCCACCAGCCGGCGTTCCGTGCGGAACCGGTAGCGCACCTTCTCGTCGGCGGCCGGGACCACGCGCTTGCCGGGGAAGTCGACGAGGATCGACTCGATCACCACGTCGTCCGGGTCGGTCAGGTCGAACCGGACCGGGCCCCCGACGCCCTCGGCCAGGTACAGGGACTCCTCGAGCAGCGGCTCGATGCGCTCCTTCATCCCGGCCAGGACGTCGATCTCCGGGTGCTCCCAGGTCAGCTTGGCCGCCTCGATGACGGGCCGCTGCCGTTCCCGGTACTCCTTGAGGTGGCTCTCCTTGTTCGCGAAGAAGTCGTCCAGATCGTCGACGAGGTGACTGGTCTCGCAGTCCGCCGCGGTCACCTTCGACACCGAGCCGGGCAGCAGGACGTGCGCGTTGACGCCGCCGACCTTCGCGTACTCGATGAGGAACTCGTGCTGGTCGGGGAAGATGTTCCCCTCGTCACCGAAGATGTCGTTGAGGTGCCAGAGGCTGTCGTCCAGGAAACACGGCGGGCCTGCGATCGGGAAGACCTGGCTGGCCTTGAGATCGTCGATGTACCGGAAGGTGCGGTCGAACTGCCGCTCCCGCTTCTGTTTGCCGAACGCGGTCTTCGCGCTCTGCGGCAGTTCGTAGACCATCGGATACCAGATCGCGCCGGAGAACTGGATCATGTGCGCGTGCACGTGGCCCAGGTCGGTGAAGCGTTGCAGGTCCGTCGGCCGCGCGTCGTTCTGGTTGAGCAGCCGGACGCCGTCGTACTCCACCCACAGGGACGAGTCGCCGATCGGACCGTCGGTCGGGGAGGTCAGGGCCTGGATCATGATCTTCAGGCCGCCGTCGAGCTCGACCACCTCATTGGTGACGGTCTTGAGAAACGAGGAGAACCCCAGCGCGCGCAGCTCGTCCTCGAGCTCGCTCGTCGGGTACTCCGGCAGCAGAACCGTGGCCTTCTTGCTCACGAACCGGGTCAGGTGGGCCGCGTCGAAGTGGTCGCGGTGCAGGTGGCTCACGTAGAGGTAGTCGGTGTCGCCGAGCTTCTCCCAGTCGAGCTGGGAGTTGTCGGGGAAGGGGAACCACGAGGCGAAATATGCCGGATTCACCCAGGGATCGCAGAGAATGCTGCCCGCCCCAGTTGTGATTTTCATACCTGCGTGGCCTGTTCCGGTAACCTTCAGCACCGTCGCCCCTCACCTGCTCGGAACCAGCCCCGAGCATACCGAGGAGCCGCCGCGGCCGGCCGACGGCCGTACCCCATAAACAGCCCGATGATTCATCTCGGGTTGCCGTCGAACGCGTTGGTGGCCGCGCCGTTTTCACGCCGTCACCTCGGTCAGGTCCCGCAACAGCTCCGAGGCGGTGACCGGGTCGAGGTCGCCGAGCCGCAGCGATCCCCGCGGGCACCAGTCGCCGGTCGGCCCGTCGTTGACCCACACGTGCTCGACGCGCTGCTCCGGAAGCTCGGTGACCGCGCCCGCGGCGATCCCCGGATCGAGATTCACCACGATCGCCCGGCCACCGGCGACGACCATGTGCATCCAGGCCTGGATCCCCTCGTCCTGCGGGGTGCCGCGCTGCCAGCCCCGCCGTTCCAGCCCCAGGAGCCTGCCGACCGGCACCACGGCACGCCCGAACCGGGTGAGCGTGCGCGCGCCGGCCTCGGCGTCGGTGAGCGCGTACACCTCGCGGGCCAACTGCGGGAACGGCTGCGGGATCCCGCGGTCGTCGAACACCTCCGACCAGGCGGCCACGGTGTCGCCGAGGCACAGCGGATGGGCCACGGTGACGGTGGCGTCGTCGGCCAGGGCGTACGCGTCGTCCCCGACGTCGACGAACGTGCGGTCCTCGGCGACCCGGAACGCCGCGCGCACTCCGCCGTCGCCGTCCACCACCGTCCACACCAGACTTCCGGCGAGGCGCCCGACCAGTGGATGGTCGACAATCAGCGCGCCGAACTCCGCGGCAGTCCAGCCGCGCCGCGTGACCATGGCCCGCTCCAGGCGGCGGATCTGGTCGGCGGCGATCGCGCGGACGGCCTTCCGCAACCCACCGAAGACCGTGTACGCGGCGGCCGCGGTCTCCGCGTCGTCCCGCGCGCCCGGCTTCGGCAGGTCCTTGCGGCGCGCCCCCGACCCGTCGGTCACGTACGGCTTGAGCCGTTCGTCGAAGCCGACCGTGAAGCTGCGCGGGCCGTAGTCGAGGACGAGGGCGCCCCGCGGGTCGAGGCCCAGGTCGGGCACCAGCCGGTCGGCGAGCTGGTCGGCGGTGAGGCCCCGCTCGGCGGCCACCTCGCCGATCCGGTCGGCGGCCTTCCGCCGGAGTGCCCTGAACGCCGCCCGCCGCGCGAGGCCGTCCAGATGCCTGAGCGCGACGTCGGTGCCGATCGCTGCCAACACGTCCAGGCCGGTCGCGGCGCGGGCGTGGGCGCCCTCGGCGGGCCAGGAACGGATCAGCGCGGCCAGCCGGTGCACCGTGGCGTCGTCGCCGAGCCAGCGCAGCGCGTCGAACGCCCAGCTCTCCTTCGTCGGCGCCCCCGCCAGCAACCACCGCTGGAACACCACCCAGCCGAACTCCGCCAGCGACGGCGGATCGGCCACCTCCCGCACGACCGCGATCCCGGCGTAGGGCGCACCTGGTCGGGAGATCGCGAGCATCGTGCACAGGTGACCAACGGCCGCCGGTGGCAGGGCGGTGGTCCGGTCGCGCGACAGCACCTGCGGCAGGGTCTCCGGGTCGGCCCAGTCCGGCAGGGCCGGGATCCGGGACGGCAGGGTCTCCAGCGGGTCGGCGGCCAGCAGCGCCCCGATCGCGGCACCCGCGGCGTCCCCGTAGCCGGCCGCCGGCGCCGTGACCTGGTCGCGGCCGGACCGGGTGGCGATCAGCAGCAGCGCCTGCTCGGCCGCGCGGCGCCGGGCACCCGGCCTGCCGAGCGCGTCGGGCACGAGCGCGTGCGCCACGGTGCCGGCGTGCCGGGCCAGCCAGGCCAGCGCGACGGACCGCACCGACCTGAGCCCCAGCGCGTGGACCATGAACTCGGTGACCTCCGGCCCGGTGTACGGCAGCAGCAGACCCGCCGCGGTCGCCGGCTGGGACCTCGCGGCGGCCAGGGCGACCGGCAGCGCGTCCAGCTCGAACCGGGCGACGATCCGCGGCATCCACCCGGCGGCGTCCTCCATGTCCGCCACCCGCCACGCCGACACCCATGGGCCGACGAGCTCGACGGGCCCGTCGGCGAACAGGCCCTGCTCCTCGTGGTGCCGCAGCCTCCCGGCGGCGAACTCGGCGACGCCCTGTTCCCACGACCGGTTCGGATCCCACCGCGGGGAGCTCGACCGGGCGGACATCCAGACGTCGCACTCGCCGGCCGTCCACGCGATCGACGCCGCCGACGTGCGGGGCAGGTCGAGCACCGCCGGTGTCGTCCGCCGCCGGGGTCGCGTCCACGGCGGGCTGACCAGCATCGCCGGCAACGCGTCGGCCTCGGTCGCCGGGACCGATCCCGCCCGGTCGACGAGGACGGCCAGCACGTCGCGCGCCGCGCCGCCCAGCGCGGGTCGGGCGGCTTCGACCGCATCAGGGTGGCTGAGCGCGTGGCCGTGCAACAGCTGCCCGGCCGTGCGACCTGCGCCGGAGTCGATGGCCGCTGCCGCCGCCAGTAGCCGCGCCGCCCGGACCGGGAACCGCTCGGCCGCGACCGCCATCGCGGGGGCGAAATACCTGTGGTCCAGCCGTTCGACGAGCACCGCCATCGCCGCGTCACCGGGCAGCGCCGCGAGCACCGACAACACGCGCTGCCGGGCGTCGGCGGCACCCCGCTCGCTGTCGATCATGTCGACCAGGATGTGGGCGAGCGCTTCCGCGCCGGCCGCCCCGGCGCCCTCCGCCGCGGTGACCAGCAACCCGAGGTCGCCGCCGATCTCGTGCATGGCCAGCTTCGCGGCCGCCAGCCGGAACTGCTCTCCCGTGCCGGCTGCGCACCACAGCATCAGTCGCACCACCACGTCGGAGTGCTCGCCGAACCGCCGGCAGTCGGCATCCGGCCAGGCGGTCTCGGTCGGCACGAGGAACGAGGTCGTCGCGCGCTGCCGCGCGGAGCCGCCCCGGAACGCCTCCAGAGCCCGGACGACCTCGGCGTGGTCGGTGTCCCCGACGGCGGCGACGTGGGCGCGCACCCGGCACGCCACCGGCGACCACCGTGGCCACTGCAGGGGCCCGGGGTCGGAGGCGAACCCCCGGCCGCCGGGCGCGGGGGCGGCGAGATCGGCCAGCTCGGCCAGGGCCGCGGCCGCGAAGGCGACCCCGCGCCCGGCCACCCAGGCGTCGGCGAGCGCGACCGTCTTCTCCGGCCGCTCCCAGCCGAGCACGGACAACGTGGCCGCCAGAACCGCCGCAGCACCCACCGGGGTGGCGGCACCGACCCCGTCGGCCAGGTACACCCGGGCGGCGGCGACGCGGTCCGGGTCGCCGCTGATCCCGTCGAGCACCCGGTCGATCGCCGCGGCGCCCCTGCCGAGCAACTCCCGGGGCGTGGTCATCTTCGGCCGCATTTCCGGGCCGGGGACGCCGCCCCGCCGGGGCACGATCACCTGGCGCCAGTCGGACGGAATGATCAGGGTGTCCTCGTCCCGCCGTGTCGCAGCCGAGGTGTCGGTGCCGCACTCCGTAGCCCGCACTGCCACTCCCCTGGTCGTGTCCACAGCGGGCTCACTGTAGCCAGGGCCCCCGACGAAACCGCAGAGCCTGCGGACGAACAGCGGGCATCGATGACCAATACGTGCCGCAGGTCAGGCCGCGCCGGGCGTGGTCAGCTCCCTGATCTCGTCCGGCGCGTACCCGAGCCCGCGCAGCACCTCCACCGTGTGCTCGCCCAGCGCCGGGACCGGGCCCGCCGGCAGTTCCACGCCCGCGAACGTGAACGGGGGCAGCAGCGCGCGCACGTCGCCGCCCGGCGTGCGCACCACCCGCCACCGGTCCCGCGCGGCGAGCTGCGGGTGCGCCAGCAGGTCCGGCACCCCCTTGAGCATGGCGGAACCGACGTCGATCGCGTCGAGCCGTTTGATGACCTCGTCGGCGTCCATCGTCGTGGTACGCCCGGCGACGAGCGCGTCGACCACCCGGCGGTGGCGCACCCGGGCCACGTTCGTGGACCAGGCGGGGTCGTCGGCCAGCTCGGGCCGCTCCAGGAAGCCGGCGGCGAACCGGGCCCACTCGCGGTCGTTCTGCACCCCGATGAGGACCTCCCGGTCGTCCGCCGTCGGGTAGGCGTCGTACGGCGCGACGCTCGGGTGGGACAGGCCGGCCCGGCCCGGCGCGCGCCCGGCGGCCTGGGTGTAGTGCAGCTGGTATCCCAGCCACTCGGCGGTCGCCTCGAACATCGAGATCTCGATCGCGCTGCCCTCGCCGGTGGTGCCCCGGCTGACGAGCGCGGCCAGGATCGCCGAGAGCGCGTACATGCCCGCGGCGATGTCGGAGGCGGGGACGCCGGCCTTCGCGGCCCGATCCGGCGACCCGGTCACCGACGCCAGTCCGGACTCGCACTGGACGAGCATGTCGTAGGCGCGCTTGTTGCGGTACGGGCCGGTCGCTCCGTAGCCGCTGAGGTCCACTGTGACCAGACGTGGGTGCCGGGCCCGCAGGTCCGCGGCCCCGAAGCCGAGCCGGCCGGCGGCACCGGGCGCGAGGTTCTGCACGAAGACGTCGGCGCCGGCCACCAGGTCGCCCAGCACCCGACGACCACCGGCCGTCTTGAGGTCGAGGACAACGGACTCCTTGCCCCGGTTCAGCCAGACGAAGTGGCTGGACAGGCCGCCGACCACCCGGTCGTATCCCCGGGCGAAGTCGCCGCCGTC